>NZ_OU963893.1:3175295-3492824 GCF_918797525.1 unidentified bacterial endosymbiont
TTTACCCTTCTTTGCAATCATGAGGGTTAATCAAACGGCGGCGGCGCCAGTACCTCTCGGTTACCGTTATGCCCTTGCTCGCTCACAATGCCCTGCGCCTCCATTTGTTCAATGATACGCGCTGCGCGGTTGTAGCCGATGCGGAACTGACGTTGTACACCAGAGATAGAGGCTTTACGTTTTTCAGTAACGAAGTTAACTGCCTGGTCGAATAACGGATCCAGCTCTTCGCCGCCGTCCATGCCCCCCCCCCCACCTTCGCTTTCGCTTTCGGAGGTAATGCCGTCAACGTATTGTGGACGCCCACGCGCTTTCCAGTCCTGCACCACTGCGTGCACTTCCTCGTCGCGCACGAAGGCGCCGTGAACACGCACCGGCGAGGTCGAGTTCGGGCCGGAGAACAGCATATCCCCCATTCCCAGCAGCGACTCAGCGCCGCCCTGATCGAGAATAGTGCGGGAGTCAATTTTGCTCGAGACGGTAAACGCGATACGGGTCGGGATGTTGGCTTTGATCAAACCGGTGATGACATCCACGGAAGGACGTTGTGTCGCCAGCACCAGGTGGATACCTGCCGCACGCGCTTTCTGCGCCAGTCGGGCAATCAACTCTTCCACTTTCTTGCCAACGGTCATCATCAGGTCGGCGAACTCATCCACCAGCACCACGATGTAAGGCAGTTTCTCCAGCACCGGATGCTGGGCATCCATGCTATCGCCCGGCTTCCAGTACGGGTCCGGGATCGGACGGCCCATGCGTACCGCCTCGGCGATTTTCTCGTTATAACCGGCAAGGTTACGCACGCCGAGCGCTGACATTAGCTTATAGCGACGTTCCATCTCGTTAACGCTCCAGCGCAGGGCATTGGCCGCGTCTTTCATGTCGGTCACCACTTCGGTGAGAAGATGGGGAATACCTTCGTAAACGGAGAGCTCCAGCATTTTCGGGTCGATCATAATAAAGCGCACATCTTCCGGCTGCGCTTTGTAAAGCATGCTGAGGATCATGGCGTTGACACCAACCGATTTACCGGAACCGGTAGTACCTGCAACCAACAGGTGAGGCATTTTCGCCAGGTCGGCAACCACCGGATCGCCCGCGATATCTTTACCCAGCACCACGGTTAACGGAGAGGGGTTATCACGGAACTTGGTGTTGTCCAGCACTTCACGCAGGTAGACGGTTTGACGTTTCTTATTCGGCAACTCAAGCCCGACGTAAGGCTTGCCGGGGATCACCTCTACCACACGTACCGCGACGGTAGAGAGGGATCGCGCCAGGTCACGGGACAAGTTAGAAATTCGCGCCGCTTTAACGCCAGGCGCCAGGTTCAGCTCGAAGCGGGTGATAACCGGCCCCGGAGAATAGTTCACCACATCCGCTTTGATGCGGAAGTCTGCCAGACGCGCTTCCACCAGCCGCGCCATCTGCTCCAGAGCAAAGGTATCGACAGGCTCTACCTCTGACGGCGGCGGCGTTAACAGGTCAAGCGACGGCAGCGGCGTGCTCGGGCGCTGCAGCGGACGGCTGTCACCGTTACGCATCAGCAGCGGATGGATAAGGCTCTCCTGAGGCTGCTGATACTGCGGCGGCCGTTGAGGCGGCGGCTGCTGCGTCCAGGGTTGCGCTGCGAGTTGCTGTTTCTGTGGTTGCTGCTGTGGCTGCACGTAAGCCTGCGGCGCTGGAGCCGGCGGCTGACGTACGGGTTCGGCTTCCGGCATCACGCCCGGGGTAAACAATGGCTCGCTCGGGCCATCATCCACCAGGTCCTTCAGCGGCGAGAATTCGAAATCAGCCAGCGAGAACGGGTTCGCGCCGGTGGGTTGATCGCCGGAATAGCGCTGCTGCTGAGTGGCGGCAAACTGGCGGGCTAACTCCGCTTCTGCCGCATTATCTTCGTCTTCCTGCACAGGCTCAGGGTGTTGGTACGCGTCGCCGTAGCGTTGATTCTGCTGCGCGGCGAATTGACGCGCCAGCTCATCCTGGTGCAGTTCGTCGGCATCGTCTTCATAACCTGGCTCGCGCGCGTGCTCTTGTGTCATACGCTGGGACGGCAGCTTAATACCATAGGAGGCCAGCTCACGACGGGTTGGCACGCGCACGCGGTTAGGGCGAGGCAGTTGAGGACCAATCCCCTCTTTCACCTGAGGGCGTGGCGCACTGCCTGCCAGGCTAAAGACCGGTGCAGCCGCGACGGTAGCGGCAGTGGCTTGCTTCACGCTCTCAGCCACCGGAGCCATGGCCGCTGTAGCATCTACCGGCGGTACAGAAACGGCAGGCGCTTTGGTGACTGGCTCCTGAACGGGTTCAGGTACGGGCTGATACCAGGCCGCCAGCTGTTCGCGCTCGCGGGCACGACGCTCCTCGACCTCTTCGAAATAGTACATCGGCGGACGCGAGGGCTTCGCCTCTTCCATCACGTCAGGTTCCGGCTGTGGCGCAACGTAGGGCTCGACCGGCTCAGGCACATACTCCTGATACGGCTGGGCGGCGGGCTGCTCGACGTGCGAATACCCCTGCGGCTCATACACCGGCTCCGGCTGTAAGGGCTGCTGCCATTGCTCCTGCTGTACCGGCACATAGCTTTCAGGCTCAGGCGCAATAACCGGTTCCGGGGTGTGCACGCCTGGCGCGGTCTGCCAGTTAACCTGAGAGCGCTGGATAACGGAGTCCGGCGCCGGAACGGGCGCGGTGGGCATGACCGCCTGGACAGGCGCGGCGTACGCCTGGGCCGCCGTGGTAGCGGCTGCAGCCACCGCAACCGGCTCGGTTACCGGGTGGCCGTGCAACAACGGATCGTACTCGTCAAAATCACCCGGCAGCGCGCGGTTGCCTGAGAAGAGCACATCTTCTGGATCGACGGCCGCTCCTGCGGCACGGTACTCAACCTGCTCGTCTTCATCCATACGTTTGCCGGAGAAAAGCGCCGCATCGGTTTTACGGCCAAGTGGATTGGCAAATTTTTCAGCGACGCGCTGACGACGCGCCAGCGCACCGCGCAGAATGCGCGCACGACGAGACTCATGACGCTGCACGGGCGCATCGTCATCCTCTTCGTACTCATCTTCATATTCGTCTTCGTCTTCGTCTTCGTCGACCCACGTATCATCACGGCGGGTACGATTGCTGGCGAAGGTCAGAAGCGTAAGGATAAAGCTGCCGATCTTCTCGGCAATGCTCACCCACGACCAGCCGGTGAACAGCGTTAAACCTGCCGCCCAGACACACAGCAGCGTCAGGGTGCCGCCGCTGCTGTGAAGCATCGGCTTCAACACGGAACTCAGCAGACTGCCAATCACCCCGCCGGACGCGAAATACCAGATATCATCAGCGTTAATGGCCGCCAGCCCGCAGGAGGTGAGGATCAGCGCCAGCGCGCCAATCAAACGCAACGACACCGCAAAGTAATCGATGTAATCATCATTTTGACGGTGCCGCCAGGCAAACCAGCATCCGCCAATAATGATGACGGGAATGGTGTAAGCCATCACACCGAAAATGAACAGGAGGGTGTCCGCAAGCCAGGCGCCGGGGACGCCGCCTAAATTATGGATAGGCTCGTGCCACGCGGTCTGCGACCAGCTCGGGTCTGAGGGGTTAAAGCTGATTAAGGCAACCATCAGCCAGACGGCAAAAAGGGCAATAACTATCAGCAACGCCTCAAGGAGACGACGTCCGCTGCTTAGCTTAGATAGTGTGACTTCTTTGTCTTCAGTGTATTCCTGGCTCAAAAAAGGCTCTCCAGGTATCAGGCAATTCCTGCCTGTTTGCTAAAACGGACAACAGTGCCGGGTATCCCCGGCACTGTTGCTGTATGGATTAACAGGAGTGTAATCAAACTACACTGACTTTGCACCTGTTCCGTGTTAGCGCGTCTTAATTACCAGACGATTGCTCTGTTTGACCTCTTCCATCACCACATAGGTGCGGGTGTCATTCACGCCAGGCAGACGCAGCAGGGTTTCACCCAGCAGCTTACGGTAGGCGGACATATCGGGTACGCGGGTTTTCAACAGGTAGTCAAAATCACCGGACACCAGATGACACTCTTGAATTTCTTCAAGTTTTTGTACAGCGGTATTGAATTGTTCAAACACATCCGGCGCACCACGATTCAGAGTAATCTCAACAAATACCAGAAGTGAGGCATCCAGATAATGCGGGTTCAGCAGAGCCGTATAGCCCTGAATAAAACCCTGTCTTTCCAGTCGGCGCACACGCTCAAGGCACGGCGTCGGGGAAAGCCCCACACGTTTAGAAAGCTCGACGTTGGAAATACGCCCATCCTTCTGCAATTCATTAAGAATGTTACGATCGATACGGTCGAGATCTTTGCCAGGGCGCTTCTTGCTATCTACCATTATTATTGTCTCTCTGTATTCCTTCCCTACTCCTGCCTGGACCCTGCACACATCACTGTTCAGAGCCTGTACCCGTTTTTCATCACATCGCCTGATTATGGAATAGACGCGATGTGGGATCGGGTTCTGTTTGTTAAGAAGACCGTCATCGACATCACGTATGGCATCTGTCCACACCATGCGTAGATTTTACTGACACGGTTAAAAATGGCATTTCCATGCATGCTTATGCGGTACATGGTTAATGCGGATTTTTTCTTCCTCGAATGTTTTCGCAAAAGCGCAGGTGATTGTCAAAGCAAAACATCGATTTTTAGTACAACATGCCAGATATTCATTACGCCCGGGAATTAATCCTCATTTTCTTGCCGTATAAACGACCGTTTTTCAGTTGAAAGCGTTATGTTATAGCGCTCGGTTAATCGTCGGCATCTATTACACATATCGTTATCAAAATTGCTGAGCTCTTTTTTTACGGCTACAAATTCCCTACAATCCTGCCCAATGTCTGCCAACAACAATGGGGATCTCATGGGCACGGCCAAACACAGTAAGCTACTCATCCTTGGTTCTGGACCTGCGGGATACACCGCGGCGGTCTATGCTGCACGCGCTAACCTGCATCCGGTACTCATCACCGGTATGGAAAAAGGCGGTCAGTTGACCACCACCACAGAAGTAGAAAACTGGCCAGGCGACCCGAACGACCTGACCGGGCCGCTGCTGATGGAACGTATGCACGAGCATGCGGCCAAATTCGAAACCGAAATTCTGTTCGATCATATCAATAAGGTCGATCTGCAGAACCGTCCGTTCCGTCTGACCGGCGACAGCGGCGAATATACCTGCGACGCGCTGATTATCGCGACGGGCGCCTCTGCCCGTTACCTGGGTCTGCCTTCTGAAGAAGCGTTTAAGGGCCGCGGCGTATCAGCCTGCGCAACCTGTGACGGTTTCTTCTATCGCAACCAGAAAGTGGCGGTTATCGGTGGCGGCAACACCGCCGTGGAAGAGGCCCTCTATCTGGCGAACATCGCCTCAGAGGTGCATCTGATCCACCGTCGCGACACCTTCCGCGCGGAAAAAATCCTGATCAAACGCCTGATGGATAAAGTGGCGAGCGGCAATATTGTGCTGCACACCAACCGTACGCTGGAAGAGGTGACCGGCGATCAAATGGGCGTTGCCGGTCTGCGTATCCGTGATACGCACAATACCGATAGCGTTGAAACGCTGGACGTCGCCGGCCTGTTCGTGGCGATCGGCCACAGCCCGAACACCGCTATTTTCGACGGCCAGCTGGAACTGGAAAACGGCTATATCAAAGTACAGTCCGGTATTCACGGCAATGCAACCCAGACCAGCATCCCAGGTGTCTTCGCAGCAGGTGACGTGATGGACCATATTTATCGTCAGGCGATCACCTCTGCGGGTACGGGCTGTATGGCCGCACTGGATGCGGAACGTTACCTCGACGGACTGGCTGAACAAGCCAAATAATCTTTACAAGTCAGTAACAAACGTAAATAAAGGCGGCGATAAGTCGCCTTTATTGTCTCTCCGTTGTAACATTGCGCTGCCCACTTTCTAATAACATCACCTGCAAAGCACGCAATGGAAAAAACCCGTCAACAAGAGTTAACACGCTGGCTGAAACAGCAAAGCGTTATATCCCGCCGCTGGCTTATGATCTCGCGACTTCTGGGGCTAGTCAGTGGTGTGTTGATTGTTGCCCAGGCATGGCTGCTGGCTCGCATTCTTCATCATATGATCATGGAGAACATCCCGCGCGAAGCGCTGTTGATGCCGTTTATCGTACTGGTTCTGATTTTTGTTCTGCGCGCCTGGGTCGTCTGGCTGCGTGAGCGCGTCGGTTTCCATGCGGGGCAGCATATCCGGTATGAAATTCGTCGCCAGGTGCTCAACCGTCTTCAGGATGCAGGGCCCGCGTGGATCCAGGGTAAGCCTGCCGGTAGCTGGGCCACACTTATTCTTGAACAGATCGATGATATGCACGACTACTATGCCCGCTATCTCCCCCAGATGGCGCTGGCCGTGTTTGTGCCGCTGCTGATCGTTATCACCATTTTCCCCATTAACTGGGTGGCGGCCCTGATTCTGCTGGGGACCGCGCCGCTGATCCCGTTATTTATGGCGATGGTCGGTATGGGCGCGGCAGATGCCAACCGTCGTAACTTCCTGGCGCTTGGCCGCCTGAGCGGCCACTTCCTTGACCGTCTGCGCGGGATGGAAACCTTACGGATCTTTGGTCGTGGGGAAGCTGAAACCCAAAATATCCGCCTGGCTTCGCAGGATTTCCGCCAACGGACCATGGAAGTATTGCGACTGGCGTTTCTCTCCTCGGGCGTACTTGAATTCTTTACCTCGCTGTCGATTGCGCTGGTTGCGGTCTACTTCGGCTTTTCCTATCTTGGCGCACTGGATTTCGGCCATTACGGTACGGCGGTGACGCTCTCTGCGGGTTTCCTGGCGCTGATCCTGGCGCCGGAATTCTTCCAGCCTTTGCGCGATCTCGGCACGTTTTATCATGCAAAAGCGCAGGCCGTGGGCGCCGCCGATAGCCTGAAAACGTTCCTCGAGACGCCGCTGGCGCACCCTGAGCGGGGTGAAATGACCCTGAACGCAAAAGATCCGCTGACGATAGAAGCGCATAACTTTTCTGTCCTGTCGCCTGAGGGCAAGGTGCTGGCTGGCCCACTGAACTTTACCCTTCCCGCCGGGCAACGGGTGGTTCTTGTCGGCATCAGTGGGTCGGGTAAAAGTTCACTCCTGAACGCGCTGTCGGGATTTATGGCTTATACCGGGTCGCTGCGGATCAATAAAACTGAACTGCGCGATCTCGACCCGGACGCCTGGCGTAAACAGCTCAGTTGGGTGGGGCAAAACCCACAGCTTCCGGCCGCGACGCTGCGTGAAAACGTGCTTCTGGCCCGCCCGGATGCCCATGTAGATGAACTCCGCTCCGTGCTGGACCGCGCCTGGGTGAGTGAGTTTCTGCCGCTGTTACCACAGGGCGTGGATACCATTGTCGGCGACCAGTCCGCCGGTCTGTCCGTTGGGCAGGCGCAGCGTGTGGCCGTTGCCCGTGCCCTGCTCAACGCTTGCCAGCTGATGCTGCTCGATGAACCTGCGGCCAGCCTGGACGCGCACAGCGAACAGCGCGTAATGCATGCGCTTAACGACGCCTCGCGCAAACAAACGACCCTGATGGTAACCCACCAGCTTGATGGCATTGCCGACTGGGATCAAATCTGGGTAATGGATAACGGCCATATTGTTGAGCAAGGTGATTACGCCTCGCTCGTTGCCGCACAGGGGCCTTTTGCCGCTCTGCTGGCGAATCGTCAGGAGGATATCTGATGCGCACCCTGCTCCCCTACCTTGCACTGTATAAACGCCACAAATGGATGCTGACGCTGGGGATTATTCTGGCGATTATCACCCTTCTCGCCAGTATCGGGCTGCTCACCCTCTCGGGATGGTTCCTGTCGGCCTCTGCCATGGCGGGCTTTGCCGGATTATACAGCTTCAACTATATGCTCCCGGCTGCGGGCGTGCGCGGTACTGCCATTACCCGTACTGCCGGACGTTATTTCGAGCGTCTGGTTAGCCACGACGCGACGTTCCGCGTGCTACAGCACCTGCGGATTTACGCCTTCAGCAAGCTGTTGCCCCTCTCCCCTGCCGGGCTGTCGCGTTTTCGCCAGGGCGAGTTGCTCAACCGCGTGGTTGCGGATGTCGATACCCTTGACCACCTCTACCTGCGCGTGATTTCCCCCATTGTTGGCGCATTTGTAGTGATCGTGGTGGTGACGCTGGGGCTGTGCGTGCTTGACGTTCCCATCGCGCTGACGCTCGGCGGCATCATGTTACTGACGCTTATTCTTCTTCCGCCGCTGTTTTACCGTGCCGGTAAATCAACCGGTGAAAAGCTGACGCGTCTGCGGGGAGAGTACCGCCAGCAGCTGACATCCTGGCTGCAGGGACAGGCTGAGCTCACCCTTTTTGGCGCCAGTAAGCGCTACCGTTCGCGCATGGAAAGTACTGAGCTAAACTGGCACGAAGCGCAGCGTCGCCAGTCTGAGCTGACCGCCTTCTCACAGGCGCTGATGACGTTAATTGGCGGCGTGGCCGTCATTGCTATGCTGTGGATGGCCTCCGGCGGCGTGGGCGATAACACCCAGCCCGGCGCGCTGATCGCCCTGTTTGTTTTTTGCGCGCTGGCCGCGTTTGAAGCGCTGGCGCCGGTGACGGGGGCGTTCCAGCACCTGGGGCAAGTCATCGCCTCTGCTCTGCGCATCACCGGGATTGTCGAGCAGAAGCCGGAAGTCACGTTTAGCGCAGAGCAGACCCCGGTCCCCACGCAGGTGGCGCTCACGTTGCATGACGTCATGTTTGCCTATGACAGGCAAGCCCAAAACGCGCTGGAGGGGATCACCCTTTCTGTCAATGCCGGACAGCGCATCGCTATCCTTGGCCGAACCGGTTGCGGGAAATCAACGTTATTACAGCTCCTGACCCGCGCATGGGATCCACAGCACGGGCAGATTCACTTCAACGGCACACCGCTGGCGGATTTTAGCGAACAGAGCTTGCGTAAGACCGTGAGCGTTGTACCGCAGCGCGTGCACCTTTTCAGCGCCACGTTGCGCGATAACCTGCTGCTGGCCGCGCCAGACGCGTCCGACGATACACTGCGGACGGTGCTGGAACAGGTGGGGCTGCATAAGCTTCTTGAGGATGAAGGGCTTAACGGCTGGCTGGGCGAAGGCGGCCGCCAGCTTTCCGGCGGTGAGCTGCGTCGTCTGGCGATTGCGCGCGCCCTGCTGCACGATGCCCCGCTAATGTTGCTCGACGAACCGACAGAAGGGTTGGACGCAACCACCGAAAGCCAAATTCTTGATTTACTGGCCAGGGTTATGGCCGGTAAAACGGTACTGGTCGTGACCCATCGCCTGCGCGGACTGGCGGGGTTTGATAGTATAATTGTGATGGACAATGGCCACATTATTGAGCAAGGTAGTCACGCAGAACTGTTAGCGAAACAGGGCCGCTATTACCAGTTTAAACAGCGTCTGTAGACTATATTTGTAACGTCCCTTACTCGCGTACTGGAGTTCTGCTGTCATGCGCCTGATCCAGCTTTCTCGTCATAATATCGCCTTCCCCTCACCGGAAGGGGCGCTGCGTGAGCCTAACGGGCTGCTGGCGCTGGGCGGCGACCTCAGCCCCGCACGGCTGTTGATGGCTTATCAGCGCGGCATTTTCCCGTGGTTTTCTCCCGGCGATCCCATTTTATGGTGGTCGCCCGATCCCCGTGCCATACTGTGGCCTGCGCAGTTTCACCTGAGCCGCAGCATGAAGCGTTTCCATGCAAAATCACCCTACCGTGTGACCCTGAATCACGCTTTTGGCCAAGTTATTGAAGGTTGCGCGCAAGACCGACACGAAGGGACCTGGATCACCCAGGATATTATCACCGCCTACCATCAGTTACACGAACTGGGCTATGCGCACTCTGTTGAGGTGTGGAAGGGAAACGATCTGGTGGGCGGCATGTACGGCGTGGCGCAAGGGACGCTGTTTTGCGGTGAGTCGATGTTCTCCCGTGCGGTTAATGCCTCAAAAACAGCGCTGCTGGTTTTCTGCCAGCAATTTGCTCAACGTGGCGGACGGTTGATCGATTGCCAGGTGCTTAATGAACACACCGCCTCGCTCGGGGCCACTGAAATCTCCCGTCGTCACTACATTGAACACCTTGAGACGTGCCGCCAGGATAGGCTCCCGCATGATTTTTGGATACCAGGGACACTCTTTCTGCCCAATGCCTAAATGTTTTCCGCATATTTTTTATGAGGGTGTTATAATTACGCCGCAGAATAGCTTCTGCCTGTTGCCCCGCCGCCGTTTGGGACCCTCGCTTCAGATAACGTCCGTGCGTTTATCCTGTCGTCTCCCCTTTACGAATGCGCTTCCTGTTCGGTTGTACAGTGACGCTTGGGCAATGCGCTGAAACTGTTTTGCTGCGTTTTAATCGCGCAATTCTTTACTTAATTGATGAATTTCGGCATTATCTTGCCGGTTCAAAACTTGGTAGTGATACCCCAGAGGATTAGATGGCCAAAGAAGACAATATTGAAATGCAGGGTACCGTACTTGATACGTTGCCTAATACCATGTTTCGCGTAGAGCTGGAAAACGGTCACGTGGTAACTGCGCACATCTCCGGTAAAATGCGCAAAAACTACATCCGCATTTTAACGGGCGACAAAGTGACTGTTGAACTGACCCCGTACGACCTGAGCAAAGGCCGCATTGTCTTCCGTAGTCGCTAATTTTTTTCGCCTGTAATGGCAGATGAATATTAAAAAAGGCCAGGATGCTTCCTGGCCTTTTTTTATGCGCGTGAGTCCCGCTTAAGGGCGGCGATCATTTACAATCCCCGCTGATTTTAATGAATCGATCGTCGTAGATGAGAGAGTGGTTCCCCTGCTTACGTAATGACGGCTGATGCACCTCGTCGCCCGGGCGAAGGTACCAGGCATCCCCCTCCTCTTCCGTGGTTTCACATCCTGGCTTGATGAGCAATTTAAACCAGGTATTACCGGTGTTACGCACGGTTCCGCTCGCCTTGTCGTAAGTCCATCTGAACTCAACCTGGCGGGGGCGGACAACCAGGATCGTGTCCATCACCACCACCGGCTCCATGCTGACCGCCCCGCCATTCGATTTTTGCATGACCAGATTGCGGGTGGGGATCTCGCGAAATGTGACCCGGTAATAACGTTCACGGTTATCCCCGGGGCCATGATAATAGAATTTAAAATAGTCGCTTTCGCCAGGCTGAAGCGTTAACTGGCGCGGCGAAAAAAGCAGCTCTCCATCCGCCGGGCGCGAATGAACTTCCCGGCCGCCGGGCCTGTCGATAGCGGTCAATGAAACACGGTATAACCGTGAACTCTTATTGTTATTCAACACCTTTTTGGCGACAAATTCCTCGCCTGGAGCCAGCGAAAAGGTCAGATTACCCACAGATATCGCCTGCGCCAGCGGGGTAATCAGGAGCCACAGGAGCACCGGGTACAATTTAGTTAATATCACGCCATGTAGCCTGGACATGAATCTCTCCTGAAGCGCTGACCTCACCAAACCATCCATTATTGTCCACAGTACGCTGGGAAATAGCGTTATCCATGGGGATAGAAAATTTAACAGTCGTTTTATCAAGCTGGCCTGCATCGCCTGAAATATCCACCCACGGTGTTGTTAACCATAAAGCATCTGTCATATCATGCCAGCCGTCGTCACAACCCGCGTCATACTTTTTAACCTCTCCGGTGCTGGTTATAAAAGATAAAAAAGCGGGAAATGGTACTTTGGTTAAACCGTCTTCAGAACTGAAAATACAGTAGGATCGCCCGCCAATATTCTGCGCTGGTCCTTTAACTTTTATCAGAACTTCATCGGCGGCGGTTTTTCCACTGGTGGTAACAAAATAACCGAAATCAAGGGACGGTTCATTACCGCCAACGCTACCGGACCGTTTAGGTGACGTCGTCAGCTCATCAGATATGATACTGACGCTGAACTCCCTGGGTTTTATGATTAAGGTATTCGACGTCGAAAACTCATACCAGCCAGCCTCTACCGCATTGGAGTTTTGAAATCTAAACGCCAGTAGATCTTTGGTATCGGAATCACTTAATCCTAAATCAACCATTTTCTTGAAAAAATTACTTGAGAAGAAAACATACACGCCAGTAGCGTTTTTAAGTTCGTTAAAATTATAATAGGATGCAGTGCCATTCAGTCTCTTCCAGCTTTTTCCATCAAGGCTAAACTGCAGATCGCTCCCTGAGATAGCAGAGAGGAGTGTCGGGTTCGTTATGGCCGGGAACATACTTATACTGCTATTACTTAACCCATTATTTTGCAGCGAGTAGTTTACCATCCTGCAGCTCAACCCGTTCAATGAACCAATGGTCTGGATAGTACAGTCTGAACTCCCGGCACCCAACGTTGGAACACCATCGCTATTGATGAAAACTTCTGAAAGCGCTCCGGTATTAATCAGTTTCATATGCGCGGCTTTCATTTGCGTGACATTTCGCACATACCACGCGCCAGACGCCTGATCTTTGCAACGAGCACCGCTGCTGGCATCGTAATTAACAGACGTCTGACAGGTATTAATAGACATTGTAAAACTGTCGCCTACCGGCAATTGCTGTAGATAATAGAAAAAGGCATCGGACATCATGCCGTGCATCCATTTTGCGCCACCAGGCGTTACGGTCACTCCGTAGAAACCATTCGAATCCGTGGTGGCTGGCAGAATGAGGCTGGTGGCCATATTGCACCCTGCATACCAGTTAATACAGCGCAACCCAAGCAACGGCTGAGAAATAGGTGAATTCTCCAGCCACATATCAAATTTCCAGTTAGCGTTAAGCCCGGTATTATAGCCATTATCTATATAGCCGAGGCTAACCTGATAAGTAGGCCCTGTGCCGCCATATTTTAAGCCCGTCCAGCGGTTTGACCCGGTCATTCGCGGGTCCCTGGCGGCGCCAGGCGTAACAAAATAGTTATTATCTCCATTATTTTCGACGAAGACGAATGGCATTATGCCGGAGTTTGGCCAAACCGTTTTCGAGACTGCAGCATCAGTATTCAACGAGCCGGTTATTAAAAAGAGTAATAAAAGTGCTTTAATCCCTTTAACTTTCACTGTTTCCTCCTGTCTGTGGCACGCTTGCCCACGAAGAGAGACCCTTGCATACCACATCTCCAACCCAGAGTGCGCCGCGCGCCTTGTGTAAATCCAGTTCAACTTCACAGGTTTTACTTTCTCCATGGCTGAAATCGATAGTGGGATGCTTTTTATCGATATCCATAACAAACTCCCCCTTCTCATCGGTACGGGTTCGTCCTATGTGGTTATTAATGCTCGCATTGGACAGCAATGTTCCATCCTCAGCGCGAATGCGCCCGGATACTGTCACCATCTGCTTCACTTCCGGCTCAATCACGGCAACGTTGCCAGGATAAAGCGTCAGGTTGCTCTTACGCCCCTTTACAATGTCGTAACTGTCAGACGAGTTCTTACTGTTCTGCAGTTCGACTTCGTAGCGGCCGTATGGCAGCAAGGTAAGATAATTTTGTTTGCCGCTGAGCTGTACAACGCGCCCGTTCACTTTGGCGCTGAGTTGGCCGTCATCTTCCAGGCCGGTTTTAAAAATCACGCCGGCGTTACCCTCGCTTCGTCCGCTGGCGGCAATATTTGTCCCCTGCCAGCCGACGCTGCCGCTGGCCGACAGGTTTGTATTGATATAACCGTCCGCGCCGCTACTCACGTTCAGTGTTCCGTTGGCATAACGCGTTTCAAATTGCGCGTAAGCGCCGCCGCTCAGGGTTTTATCATCACCCGTCTCGCCAGAGATCGCCCGCGACACGTTCGCTCCGACGGTGCGAATAGCCCCTTCGTCAATGTGCTTACGGGCGGAAATATTGGCCATGGAGTAACCGTTCTGGTGCGTCATCCCGGCGCTGATCCAGTTACCGAGCGGAAGGGATAAATCAAGGGCGATGTATTTCCCGGTACTGGAATTGCTGTTGCTATTATTGTAACGCTGTACCCCCGCACGCAGCCCCAGCGAACCAAACGCGCCGCTATAAACCGTCTGGTAGTAATCTGCCGTGTAGTAATGATTGTTATAACGGCGGTCGTCGTTATAGCTAAGGCTGAGCGTGCCAACTTTTGACCATAACGCGTTGAGGTTTACTGTGCCGCCAATCGCCCGGTTATCTGCGTTGCTGCGCCTGAGATTATCGCCAATACGGCTCTTCTCCTGGTTAACCCATAGCGAACTAAAGCCGCCGGGTAAGGCGGCACTAATGCTGCTGATACTGCTCCAGGAGCCGTCGCTCGCCAGCATATTTTGCAGATTGAGACTCACCGTCTCTGTCACCGGCAGCGTAATGCGGGTTTCACCGATGGCGTTATTATCGAATCCATAGCCGCTCGCGGCCCAGCTCAAGGTGCTCAGGGCGCCAGAGGAGGATATGCCTGCCAGCCAACTCTCTTTTGCCGGTTTCGTTTTTTTACCGCCTTGCGACCAGCTGTCCATATGGAAGCTGCCGCCCCATATTTGCCAGGCCACAGGCGCACCTGCGCCGCGACCACGGCTAAAAAGTTTATTTACCCGCTGGGTACGCGTACTGACCAGCCGGCCATTAACAATTACGTCCACATTAATGTCGTAGATACCATACGGCAGGCCGCGGGTGTCTACTTCATGATTGCCCATGACAAAGTTTTGGACGCTCAACAGCCGCCCGTCACGGGTGAGATGGACCTCCCCGGCCGCAGGCAGGAAAGCCACCACCGGCGTCGCCGACTGGCTGGTATCAAATACCGTTGAGCTGGCCTGATTCCCCCATGACGCCCCGTAGATTTTGCCTGCTGAAATCGCGGACGTTGGGCCCAGAGACTGAAGATTCCAGGTATCCAGCATCCCACCTGCAAAGCGATGGCCGGCGAAATCTCGCTCATACATCGCCTTATACAGCGCATTATCCTGGCGAGAGGTGCCCATGCCGTAAAGCGAACCATCCAGAATGACGTGATGCTCGCGCAACGCACTGACGTTATTGAGTGAAAGATAGCTGGAGGTATTACCACTCCCGCTGCGCATCTGGTTGTTATAAACCCCCAGGTTATACTGCAGGTTATTACTGACCGCATTAACGCTGGACTGCCCGATATCTTCACTGCGCGCACGCAGTACGGTACCCAACGCCTCTCGCTTCACAACCAACTGCAGAATGAGCTGTCTGAAACTGAACCGGAGCCAGGCATCATCCGTCAAGGATACGTTTAGCGCCCGATCAAAGGCGGCATCCGCAAGCTGGAGTAATTGCTGACGTGTCTCGTCGCTGACCCGCGCGTTATCATCGTTCTCTTCGAGAATAATCTTCCGCACCCGCAGCGCATGGCCTTCAAGCCAGATATAAGCCGTCCCGATACGCTGATCGTTATTGTTATCGCTACTGCCTTCCAGATGAATAAAAAGCGGAATGCTCATACCGTCCTGCAACGCCTGGCTAAAAGCCTGCGGGATAATAACGCCGCCGATTTGCTGTACAGAGTCTGCGGCAATACTGTCGGCTGACGGCGCCAGCAGAAAAAGTATGCCGGAGGCAAGCCGCATTTTCGGTCCTGGGAAGATCGGTCGTAAAGGCATAGTTCTCGTCCGTTAGCACCAATGTCTATTTCACAGGAACAAATTGCTCACCCTGCCAGGCCGCAACCCGACCTTTTTTGTCGGCGATATTGACCCGTGTGAAGTTGCGCGATTTGCCGGGCATCAGGTAGTAATTTTCTTTGCACTCTTTGCCGTCAGCGCTTTTCAGGCATGGGCCGTAGGCGATGATGCGCAGGGTGGCATTACCGGTGTTGGTTAGCGCGTTGCCCGTGAACGTCCAGGCGTAATTTACCT
This sequence comes from unidentified bacterial endosymbiont, assembly GCF_918797525.1. NCBI lineage: Bacteria > unidentified bacterial endosymbiont. Next base: position 3,191,179 of record NZ_OU963893.1, read on the forward strand.
TGCGTGGCGCCACTACCAGGAGGGTACCTATCCGCGCTGAGGCGGTCGCCACGGCACTGCGCTCGGATCCATGATGCTGAGCATCACTTAACGCCTGATCAAACCAGATGATACGGTAATAACGCTCCCGGTCATCGGCAGGGCCTTTATAGAAGAAACGAACGACTTCACTGGCCTGGGCTGGCAGCAGCAGACTGGCAGGAGTTAGCAGGATCTCATCCTGTTTTTCCATAGGGATCACCCTGCCCTCTTCCAGGGGTGAAGAGAGGCGTTCGAGATGAATGTTTATCAGGCGGCCGCTGTCGGTGGTGTTTTTAATCTCTTTACTCAGCGTACTTTTATCGCTGTTCATAAAAGAAGAGATTTCCCCCACATCCAGCGCCAGCGCGGGGCTTGCTATACCCACAAACAAGGCAAGAGAAAGAAGGTGTTTTTTCATCAGAGTTCAGTCCATGAATAAAGCAGGGGGAAGTCCCCCTGCCTTGTCATATACGGGAGATCAGCTTGTCCAGGTCGCGTCGAACTGTACGCTGACGTCGCCGCTCCAGATCCCTTCCGGCAGCGTGCTGTAGTCAGTCACTGGGGTTGTGCCATCAGTGGTGCCGCTGATAATGGAAAAATTGAAACCATCCTGAACGGTCGTGCGGCCTGCAACGTTATAACCTGCAGACAATGCGCTGAGGTTGCCGCCCAGTACGCCATTTGCGGTATCGATCATGATAGTGTCGGCATTTTTCGCCACTTCAGCGCCATTGTAATTAACGCCTACGTTCAGGGTTGAACCGGAGGTATCCAGCTGAGTCAGCGTATTCGTTACCAGGCGGGAGGTCAGCTTAAAGGCCGTTGCCGTCGTATCACCTTCAATTGCAACGTCAAAAAGACCTTTCTGAGAATTAAAACCTTTTATTCCCTCTGCATACTGAAAAGCGAGGCTGCCCAGTGGGGTAACAATCAGTTTACTGGTGGTGTCTTTTTTGGCGGTTGCCGACCAGGTCGCGACAGCCTGAGCGGTAGTATCAGCAGCCTGAGCCATTCCCATTCCGGCAAATGTGGTAACCAGTGCAATAGCAAGAATCTTTCTTTTCATTTCAATATCATCCTGAGTTAATTATAATTCATACTTAACTATTCCCACTAAAATGTAATAGGAATAGCAAAGTTACGCGCAAAGGCACGGTAATAATGGAGATAAACAGGTCTTTATCGTGATGAGAGCATGGGGAAACTTTCCATGACCAAAATAGCCAGAGAATCCCATGCGTTAAACGCATCATTAAAACTACATATAAAACAATGGATTAATACACTTACAACACCCTCATCATATGAGTACGAAAGTGATTTTTATGTATTTGTATACATGCCTTAAATAAGCGTATTTATCATCTTCATGTCAAAGATGAAGATTTTTTATCTCAACGAATTGAGCGGCAGTGTAACAAAATTTTTTTTGCGCAACTACTCGCAAAATGTTATAAAGATGTTAATTTGATGGGATTTTAAGGATGCAGAATTTAACTCAAATAAAACCACATTAACAATATGGACTGGAAATCCTTGTTATTTAAGGCGGTTATTTAACCCGTTAGCGGATATTTTTGGTTTAATTTCATGCTGAAATTAAACCAAACTATTTCAAAACAACCTGGTTTTCGTTGAATGTTGGTTAATGCGGGTCATGCACAGCAACCAGCGTCTCAGGATTGACTACACATTAACGCTACCATCAGCAGAATATGCTTTATTTCGGGTTATGGCCTGATTTTAATGATGAGGACATTTTGCCTCTCATCATCTCCCACACCTGGCGATTAAAAGGTGTGATATTATAGATTGTTAGTTGAACGTATTTCCCATCAACTGCCAGACTATCCCTGAAAGGTTCAACCGTTGCGCCAGGGCGAAGTATAACACTCCCTTTATACCAGATAACGAGTTTAAGCATCTTAACGCTAACGATGCTTGTAAACATAATTCCCGTGGCAGGGCAAACAAGGGTATCTATGACAGTCCATTTCATGTACAGCTCCTTACAGATTACAACGAAATTAACAGCGGATCCCGATCAAATATATCCAGGAATTTGCTTAGAAGAATATAGTTGACGTTCTTAAAATAAGCAATGATATCGCAAGTCATTGAAATTGATCATTTTTATACTTTTTCTTTATTTCTTTTGAATTCATACATTAAGCTAAACATTGCTTTATCGTAAAAATTTAAAAAATTTTTAAGTGGCGATATATTATATATGACACGAACAAGAATCTTCTGACGATAATACTTGCATTACATATTGTTTTACTATCGAATTGTTAGCTTTTATAATTTTCCCAGAATAAAACAAAATCAAAACATATCATTAACACAAAGAAGGGTTATCGGCATAAGGAAGCGTAATACGCCCGGTCTGTTCCGCTTTCAGTGCGCGATAAACCGGAGAAGTGAATTGAATATATCAATAAGACAGAAAGAACCGCCCCCTCAAAACGGATGCGGCCGTCATTGCTTAAAACCAGGGAACCGTCGCTGTCGCGCTTAAGCCATACGTTGAAAATGTTCCCGCGACGGGTGCGCAGAGTAATTCTCCGTGCCGAATAAAAAGCCGGAAAGATTGCCCCGATGAGAGGCTTCGCAGGTTCAGCCAGGGTAAATCAGTCCGTGCGTCTTCCGCTGTCCTCAGGCGCTGCTGCGCCTCTTGTTCTGTTATCCATCCCTTTTTCACTGAACGCCGCATCAGCCGCTGCGCGCTGCTTTTAACCTGTACACGATTCACACAACGCCAGGTGCTTACCGCAGGCACAGGTTTTATATCCGCGCATATACAGTAATCGCTTAGCCCTTTGCGCCAGGCCAGTAATTCGAGTTCATTCAATGCCGGCAGGCTTCCGTGCAGACGCAAAATTGCCCCCGGCTTGATGTCATGTGCGGGAAAACTGATACCAATATCCCCTTTTCCTCTCTGCCCGAGCACACGATGAAGTTTGGCCACCAGCGCCGCCATCAGCATCTCTTCACTGAACTCCGGGTCTGGCAGCACGCGGATCTCCAGGTAGTGATCCATACCAGCTCCTTACTCGCCCTTTTCGCCGAAAACGCCGCCACGGATAAGCACAGCCATCACGTAGTGCTGTTGTTCCACGTCAGGTTTTTTACCTTTCGTGACCCAGTTATCGAGAAGCGTGTAGAAATCCATACTCTCTTTTGGTTGACGGCACGCCACCCCGCGGCTGGTCACAGAGCCATATGGCTCTACGGCGATAGCCCCTAACTCATCAACCAACGGATGCCAGGTATCGATAGTTCGCAGTGCATTGCCAATTTTCTGCGAGTGCATACCGGCAACGTTATCCACCTGATACAAGAGGCGGCTTTTCGTGCTATTGCCGTCCAGCACCAGCTCCTGCGACGGGAAAATCTCCTGTCCGGCCCCAAGCAGCACCTGCGCTTCAACATTTAACAGGACAAATCCTTCGCCGCTGAGTCCTTTTTCAATCTCCGTTGCCAGCTGGATGAGTTGCTTATCGCTGGCGGAAAAATCACGCAAACCATAGCCATACGCATCAAATGTCCAGGTGTTGCTGCCCGTGATGTTCACGACGATTTTTTCAGCACCGACGCGGTTACGCCATAAAAAACGTCCGTTAGCCAGGTTGGTTGCGTAGCGACGCGCCAGTTCAGCAAAACCGTGCTCTCTGATATAGCCGTCAATCACCTGCTGTAGCGCATCCTGATAGTCACGGTCATTGCACACCGAAGGGGTAGAGATATTACCGAGTACGCGCAGGGTAAATTTAACCTTTAGGGTATCGGCATCTGCCGGGAGTGCTGCCACATCCACTCGCTGAAGGTTAGCCTTCTGGATCTCGGCATCCAGTTTAGCCGGGTCGTTGATCAGCGCATTTTTCAGACGGTTTGAAATAGTGCCGCGCACCGCTTTCTCCTGAATGCAAACAGGTTGCCACTGTTTGCCCTCCCAGCTTCCGGAATACATTACTGCATCAGAAGTCGCCAGTTTGCGTTCAAATGCCAGTACAGATGCCGTTTTGACAGCAGTTGGAGCCTTAGCCATAAATCAATCCTTTTAAATTGAATGTTCAGAAGTCACCGGTGCGTCGGCACCCTGACAGTAGTAGCCGGTTTCTGTGGTGCGATAACGCCAGAAAATATCATTAAGTGACTGAATTTTATGTAATCCACACCATTCACCGATGCCGTATACCGCCTCTACAAACGCAAACGGAGTGTGCATATCCCGGGCATGGGTTACCCCGCCCGGCGGAAAGCATTCAGAGATACGCTGATATCCGGTCATGAGCGGCACCAGATAGCCGGACCTGGGTTTTGCAACAACGTGCCAGTTGGCCGGATCGCCTTCCTGAATGTCTCCCTCGTCCGGCGTGTCGGCCTGCATTTTTAGCGCGGCAAAATCGAGCCAGGCATCCAGCAGCGTGGCATCCGGGCGCTTTTCAAGCAGCGCCTGATGGTGCTCGTCAAGCCAGCGGCTGCGATCGCGCAGGGCAAAGCCCGGCATGAGTTGCCACTGTAGCCGGGACATCTCAGCTCCGATGCCGGGCATCGCCATAACAAAAATATGCTGAATATCGACGATTATCCCGCCCGCCAGCCGCATTGACGGGCACACCTGCGATAACACCGCCGCCAGATCGCGCTGCCCGTATTCCCCATTCGGGATTTCGCCATGGCATTCAAGCAGTAGCGAAACAGTCATATGCATGCGCCCCTCTTCATTGAACGAGGCGGTTTTGGCTTCACGGGTAAGGGGGTTACGGGTCAATGCAAACTGATAATCCCGACCGGAGGTGTGAGCATGGATTTGCTGCTCATGGCTTACCACCGCGCAGCCGTCAATGCGCAGCCCGTGCGAATCCGTGAGCTTGCGCGATAACGCATGGGCAAACCCCAGAAAGTGGGTGATAGCGGGAAAACCGTACGTCAGGCCCGCAATGGCGTTGGCGTTTTCCACCCGGACACGGCGAAGCAGAATTAATGAACTCATTTCAGCGCCTCCTGAATGATTTTTTCCATTTCACGCAGTTGGCTGCGCAAACGCTCGCGGGTTTCCCATTCACGTTTTTCAGCAGCGCCGACGTCAGGTAGCGCCTTACGAAGCCGCGCGTTCAGCCACAGGGCGAAATCTTCCGCGACGCTTATCTGCCAGTTGTCTTTTTCTCGCTCAAGGCGAAAAACGTAATCTGTTTTGCTGCGCCAGGGATCGAGCCACAGCTGTTGGTGAGCGCTCAGATTCGGGCAGGAGAGCGTCCAGTTTTGCCATGCCTCGTGCTGGTGCTCTATCGCTACGCCAAACAGCAGATCGATAAGCGCATTAATATACTCATCGCGGGCTTCACGAATACGAAAGTTGGTGTAATTAGGCGATCTCGACAGTAACGAAACCAGTAACTGAACCGTGGTGTTTGCCCGTCTGTCAAATCGCCCGCCCGGCCTGAACAGGGAACGTAACTCTGTCGGCGGTTTATCCGCTTTTTTCCACGTTGGCGGCTGGCAGGAAAGCAGCCAGACGCGTCCCCCGCGTACGCTGTTGAGATAAGAGATGTTCTGCGGTTTGGTGCCGCCAAAATGTATTTCTGCAGACGCCGGAAATAGCGTTAACACTTCAGGGTGCCAGGTTTTTTCGCGACGTGCTTTCCAGAGGGCTTTAACTGCGTCGCCAAAGCGAAAAGTGACCATTTTCTGGTGCATGGCATGGGCCAGCGAGGTGGCGAACAGCGGGCTTAACAGATGATAATTGTCGCCTGCGGGGAAATAAGCCTGCTTCGCCAGCTTATGCGAGGTGGGCTGGGCTGGCGTTAAGGCGCGAGAAAATCCGCTCATCCACCTGTGCAACAGATCTTCGTCGTCGGTAAACGCAGCAAGGGCACAGCTATCGCCACGTTTCAGCCTCGCCAATAGTGAATCGCCGCCCTCAATGCGCGTTTGGAGCAGTTTCGCCACATCCAGCACCGCTGCGTTCCCCACAGCATCCGGTTCCAGACCGAACAACGCCGAACTGCTGAGATACCCTTCCTGCGCCATTGCCTCGCTGTAAATACTGCTACTTTTTGAATCCCCATGGGTAAATTTTGCTGCATGGGTCACAAGGTTAATTTGTCCGGCTCGCTTCGCCGCATCCGTCAGCCAGGCTTGCGGTTGATAGCGAAGTTCCCGTTCCCGGCGTTCTGCCGCAAGCGTCGCGCTATCGGTATCGCTGCGTTTTGCGGCCCCTTTATCAAAGGCTTCCAGCTTTGCTTGCCGCCTTACGGCTATGTATTCAGCAATAAAAGCGCTTAGTGCTTCAACTGACATAACACCTTCTTTATCAATCCAATTTGATAACAATAGCCGTTAAGATGCGCTGGATTAATAAGTAATTTAAAATCAGAAACTTAAAACAGCGATCGAGAGAAAATAACAGCTACAACAATACACAGCAGGAGCAAAAAACGGGTTATTTTAATTAGCATCGCACTTACCCCTTCTAAGACCAGGGATAAGACTATGCTTTGTTTAAATGATCCGCAATATGCTCCTATGTACAAAAAAGTTATTTTTAAATAAAAAGTAGTTTTTTTTTTCGATAAACCACTTCAAACTCTATAACCTAACTGTCGCGCAGACAGCTTAGAAATATGTGCAATAAAGCTCATTTTAAATGTACTACTGCTGTACAAGCAGCTCGCGCCCTCTTCTAGAGGGCGCGAAACACGCCCAATACCGGGTGATAAAACCATTGTTCTGCCTCCTCCTCTCTCCCGACTCTCAGTGTGATTTCGCCATAGCGTTGCGATACAGCGGCCAGCTCCATCTGTTTCGCCTCGGCCAGCGCCTGTAAAACCTCTGCATAATCAATCGCCCACCACGGTTCCACGCCAGCCGCCATGAATAACGCTTGCTCACGAAAGCGTCCCGCCGGTTTTAACCCGCCGTTTTCCTGCATCAGGCAAAACTCGGGTTTGTCGTCTTCCTCTTCCATGCTCAAAAAAAAAGAAGCCTGCGGCGAAGAACGACGAAATGGCGTATGACGCTGAAGCTCACCATTCCAGGTCAGCGGTAATCGCCACCATGACGCGGCTGTGGCCTCTGATTTATCGCCCCCCTCCAGTAACGCAGCGCGAAGCCGGGTGTGCTCCAGCGCCGCCAGCGCATTGCCGGGCAAACCTTCTGCGATCCGCGGAATGGCATTCAGCGTGCGATACCCCTCTTCGTCGATCAGTTCATAAAGATGATGTTGAGGCAGCCGGTGGCGTTCATTTTCAAAGCCGGGCTGGCAAAAGGCCACGGCCTCCCCCCGAAGCGCGCGCAGGTTGCGTTCCAGAATGACCAGGTTCTCGCATTTGGGAACCTGCTGACGATGACGCTGAATGCGCCCGGCAAACTGAATGAGCGAGCGCATGGAACTCGGTTCAACGATCCCCCAGTCAGCATCAAAATCTCTTCCGACCTCCAGCACGGAGGTGCCGAGTACCACAAAAAGATGGTGCTGTTCCGGCGATGCCAGCGCTTGCTGAACCTCCGGCAACTGCCAGACCTGTTCCGCATCATGGCGGTCGAACGCGCTATCCAGCCTTTTTTCGACAGCCGCGCGCACAGCCAGCGGATGCTGGCTGTGATAGACGCAGTAATGGATGCGGTAATTTTCGGGTGAAGGCAGCGCCATCAACGTTTGGGCGACGGCCACCAGCGGGTTGATATTAGCCATACGGACCAGACCAAACGACACGCTTTTGCCGCTTTTATGCGAAGTAAGATGATGCCCGTGAAGGACCAGCATCTGCTGATGCAGCGTGTGCGCCACCGCTGAAACTGCGGCCTCAGGGTGGGTTGCATGTTGTTCGACAGCCGCCAGTTTTGCCAGACGAAGCCGTGGCTGTGCGTGCAGGCGTTTGATCCTTCTTTGAACAAACTCGCCGTGTTGCTGACGAAACTGGCTAATGTCGGCAACGTCATGCGCCCGGGCGCCGTACTCGTCGAACCAGGCGCAGCAGATATTCAGCGATCTGCCAGCGTAACCGCAGGCCGCCTGCCAGGCTTTACGCCCTTCCCGATAAGCGTCAAACAGGGCCTCGGTTAGCGCGGGGGCTAACGTCGCAGAGGAGAGCAGCACGCGCGAGCCGAGCATGCCAGCCCAATTCACCAGCCGACACAGGGCGTGCAAATCATCAATATCAAAATCATCCGGCTCATCAAGAACCAGATCGCTGGTCAAAAGGCGCAGCATGGCGGGGATTTGTCTGCCGCCGCGTACCCCTTCCGTTGCCGGTACCAGATGATCGACGGTTGTGACCAGCACCGGCGCGCTGACCAGACGATTAAGCGCCGGTTCTTTCGCCAGCCATTGCTGGGCGACGCCGCTGCCCATCGCCCCCTCATAGTGAACATAATGATGGCTGGCAAAAAATGCTTCGTCGCTGGCGCTGCTTGTATCCTCAGTATCATTCCCCTGGTAAAGCTCTCGCACCGCCGCTGAGCCCGTCAGCACAGCTAGCGTGTCATCGTCCAGCCCCAGGCGCGACTGCAAAGCCTGCCCCGTTTGTAGGGTCAGCGTCCGTAACCCCAGGGCGACGCTGAAGCGACACCCTTCTTTCTCGTCGGCCAGGCCGTACATAATCCGGGCATTGGCAAAGGTTTTGCCGCAGCCGGTCGAGGCCATATTGATGCCGAAAAAACCCTGCTCAGCGCTTTTCTGCCGCAATGAAGAGGCGACATCCCACGCGAGGTTCTGCCAGTGAAAACGGGCATCTTTCGCCCTTTCACGAAAGGTTTTATGCCGGGTAATGGCGGGTAAGGTTCGCCGTATTGTGGGAAGAGAGCGCCCCATCAGCAACGCAAGGTGCGCCACGCCAACGTTGTGCTCGTCGAGCTTTTGGTTGAGCTGACGGGTCTTACGGTCTGAGTTTGCCCAGGCCGGAAATGCATCATCCTGCCATTTTGCATACGCAGGCTGGGCGGAATAAACATGATCGGCCAGCATCAGCGACAGGCGCGCCAGATGCAGGGTAAACAGGTTATCCAGCGAGCCATACTGGAGCAGCGCAGGCATGTTCCTGATACGTTTGCCAATCTGGCGGGCTTTCTCGCGCCAGGTAGCACTCTTCATCGGCGTGCCGTGCAAAAACGTCCAGACATTTTTCCTGTCCCTCGCTGTCCAGTTATTCTTGCTGGATTTGTGGTTAAGCGAGTTCCAGTCGGCATTTAGCTGCCGCTCGAGCCAGCCCTCGCAGTACATCAGTTGCGGGACCGCCGAATGCGATTGCGGCAAACGATGGTGTGACAATATCAGCCATGCTACCACTCTCGCCAGGGGGGGTAACCCACGCAACGGGCTGTCGCTCTTTTCGAGCGTATCCCGCGTTAGCGCTTTCAGCATGCCCTTTTCATCTGAGGCTTTAAGCTGTTCAAGTGATGTCAGCCACTCGGCATCCGTTTGTTGTCCGACGAAAGCCTGAAACAGACGAACCGAGATCCACTCGTGGCGATAGGGCTGGCAGAGATGCGCGCTCTCTCCTTTCAGCGTTTGCTGAAAACACATTCCCGCCTTACCAAAATCATGAAACAGCCCGGCGATGGCCGCCAGCAGGGCAATAGTTTCAGCGCTGTTCCATTGATGTTCAGCCCCATTCTTGAGGATATTTTGCGTCGTGCGGTTGGTGGGCACGCGTCCCTGGGCATTAAAGCGGCGGAGATTCCCGACAATCCAAAGTAATTCTGGTTGTCCATTTTTTTTAAGCCAGTGACAGGCAACGGCGGTGTTACGACGCGCCGTTTTACGCAGTAGTTTTCTCAGCGTTGTTATGCCATCCAGCGTAATAGCGGTCTGCCAGGCCGCATCGCCCGTACGTTCAGCAAATTGATCGATGATACGACAGCTTTCATCCCGTGCATTTTTGGTGCAGCGGGAGATAATAAGAACATTCATGATGGCGTTCCTGCCAGGGCCTGGGCGGTTTCCTGCAAGGTGGTAATCATTACGTCCAGCGCATCCGCCTGCTGAAAAGCGTTGATACAGCGCTGGCGGAAAAGTTGATTATCTTCGCCTTCCATCGCCGCGATGAAAGCCTGCGGCATGACCAGCGCATCTTTCAGTAAATCGGCAATGTCGAAAACCAGGCCGCCGCGCCGGGTTTTACCGTGCATAACCGCCAGACCGTGCGGGATGCCGGTCACCCAGGCAGCCACCGCGGCCAGACCATAGGCCAGATAGTTTCCCTGGTCGAGAAACCGGTTTGCCATATCCGCCCCGCCGCCCCGTTTAGCGCGGGTGAAACTGCCGTATCCCACCGTCTGGCTAGCCATTTTGTAGAGCGATTTTGTGAGTTGCGCTTCCTGAAGCATTAACGACGTATGGTCGTGAGCGTTTTCCATGCCCTGTCGCGCGCGTTCAAGAATGCTTTTTAATGCGTCCATATCGGGCTGAAAAACCGTTTCCCGCTGCATCCGCAGGCTGGCCCAATGCTTTTCAATTTGCTGTAAACGGATAAGCTGAAATTGTTTTGCCGCCTGCAGTCGTTTACCTTCGTTGAACCAGAATGAGACCCAGTTTTGCAAATACGCTGTAGGGCGATATTCGCTTTGCGGGCAAAGCCAGGAGACATCAACATCCACTTCATTGGCTGAATAAAGTGGCGTACCGTCGGTACCACAGAACCCCACCATCACGCCTGCCCGGGCAAATTCGCGCATAGCCATTTGCGTGACGGAGGTGCCCATTCCCAACATGACTGCTGTGGTATTAGCGATGGGGATATTCCAGTAAAATGACTCTTTACCTTCCTGAGTGACATATTCAACGCGGCCGCCATTTACCTGAATGCGACATTTCTCAAGATAATAAATATTCGCACGTTTAGAATGTAGGATAGTTTTTAAATCACCGGGCGTGATAGTGCTTTGAGGCATGGTAAAACCTTTGGTTATCAGCCGTTTATTGATGAAGAGAATGCTAACCAATTATTCATCAATCAAAAATTGATAAATATCAAGTAGGCCTAATGCAAGCCAGACAAAACTATAACAAAAAGTTTCCTGAAGTTAATTCATCGGTTTCAAAAATGCTATTGAGATCATTAATTTATTAATAGTATATATTTTTCATTTAATCCAAAACATTGTAAACGTTTTATTTTACGCACTATTAAGGGTTGATTTGCATTGTGATGGGGGGAATTGTCTTTTGGGGATTGCACTGGTTAATGGCATCCTTTTTCTGAGTAATACGTGCGGCTCGCGCTCCTCTTTGGGGAGGGCTGTGGTGAGGGGGAACATACGGCTGAGGGGGTATTCCGTTCACTTTGTGTTCCTTGCTACTCTTTTATTACATTACCGGTAAACGTGCCAGGGTGGCTCCCGGCAAGAAAATCGCCGCTTCGCGGTTCCCTCAGCGTATTCCTTACGGCTTATCGGGGACGGGCGGAGGTAACATCCCTGCAAAGCCGCCCTCGACGCGCATCCCTGCACGTCGCTTCGGCCTTCCGGAAACGCTTCGGCGATTTTCGGCCGGACCCTGGTATCACTATGAGTCTTTTATGACCTGGTAATCATTCATATCGCTTTATATAAAAAAATTTACTGAGGAACCCTTAGCGCAACCAGGGGGTATTGTTTCTAAGCTGCTTTTACGGCAGTGAACAAGAGTTTGGAGGCCGTGGGGGCGTCCGCTCTTTTCTAAGCTGCCTGTACGGCAGTGAACGAATAACGTTGCCGAGAATTTTAAGTTGACAATTTCTAAGCTGCCTGTATGGCAGTGAACTTTGTTTTGATTGTATGGGCGGGGGTGTGGGTTTTCTAAGCTGCCTGTACGGCAGTGAACTTTCCCATCGCCAGTTGAGAGCGCTGCAGGCTTTTCTAAGCTGCCTGTACGGCAGTGAACATTTGGTGGTTCGCTTGTGGCGGCTATCATCATTTCTAAGCTGCCTGTACGGCAGTGAACATAGTCATAGCTGTTTACACGGCTATTGCTGTTTTCTAAGCTGCCTGTACGGCAGTGAACGGGCTCTGTGCTGGCTCCGGTTGGCTCTGTGTTTTCTAAGCTGCCTGTACGGCAGTGAACGTGAAGAAGACTGCAACTATCAGGAGTTCGCTTTTCTAAGCTGCCTGTACGGCAGTGAACGCATTAAGAATATCCCATGCATCGCCCAGCAATTTCTAAGCTGCCTGTACGGCAGTGAACGAGAAGTATCTTGGCTTGAAACCAGTCACAGCTTTCTAAGCTGCCTGTACGGCAGTGAACACCATGACCGACGTTATTTCCGGCATGCAGGATTTCTAAGCTGCCTGTACGGCAGTGAACCAGTGTCAGACTTCTATAGGGCAATGGGGGATTTTCTAAGCTGCCTGTACGGCAGTGAACAAATTTATGTCCCACATGATCGCAGCCTATTCGTTTCTAAGCTGCCTGTACGGCAGTGAACGACCTGAGCAGCAATTACCAGGTAATCGACGCTTTCTAAGCTGCCTGTACGGCAGTGAACTGTGCAGTAAACGCTTACGCCGACTCTTATCATTTCTAAGCTGCCTGTACGGCAGTGAACAGTTTTTGCTTTTTGTGCTGTGAGTGCTTTCGTTTCTAAGCTGCCTGTACGGCAGTGAACATCAAGTGCCGGTGATGGAATCGGCGAAAACTTTTCTAAGCTGCCTGTACGGCAGTGAACACGTGGAGCGCCGAGGGCTAACATTCAATACATTTCTAAGCTGCCTGTACGGCAGTGAACCCAGAAATTACATGCTGCGCTCTGGAATTACGTTTCTAAGCTGCCTGTACGGCAGTGAACTTATTGGGCGTGAACGTGCGCTTTATCTTATCTTTCTAAGCTGCCTGTACGGCAGTGAACGAAATTTTCTGGAATAACTTCCGCCGCGATCTTTTCTAAGCTGCCTGTACGGCAGTGAACAGTGGTACCGAACATGATGCAGTTGTTTATCTTTTCTAAGCTGCCTGTACGGCAGTGAACTCATTGATGTAAGGGAGGGTCTTACGGGACCATTTCTAAGCTGCCTGTACGGCAGTGAACTGCTGCCGATTAGTGCCGCGTGCTTAGATACATTTCTAAGCTGCCTGTACGGCAGTGAACCTGACGTGCGAAAGGGCATATGACGCAGTGAGTTTCTAAGCTGCCTGTACGGCAGTGAACCTCACGCTATGGGAGCAGTACCAAGCCACCTTTTTCTAAGCTGCCTGTACGGCAGTGAACTGTTGAAGTGGTTGATGCGCGGTTTGGTTTCTTTTCTAAGCTGCCTGTACGGCAGTGAACTCGAATGCCTGGCGCATTTCCGGGTGCGCGGTTTTTCTAAGCTGCCTGTACGGCAGTGAACCAATCCATCACGCCGCTTATCGACAACATCAATTTCTAAGCTGCCTGTACGGCAGTGAACTTGAAATAATGATTATTTGGTCTCTTTTTGATTTTCTAAGCTGCCTGTACGGCAGTGAACCATGCGCCAGTAGGGAAACAATACGATTGGACTTTCTAAGCTGCCTGTACGGCAGTGAACCCGGGCAGCCAGCGGAATGGCACGCGCAGGATTTTCTAAGCTGCCTGTACGGCAGTGAACTGTTGAAGTATTGCGCCGCCCGGATGACGTGTTTTCTAAGCTGCCTGTACGGCAGTGAACTGATGTTCCGCGCACCAACTACAGAAGTGCAATTTCTAAGCTGCCTGTACGGCAGTGAACGGACATTTAAAACGTCCGTAAATGCGGCGTCATTTCTAAGCTGCCTGTACGGCAGTGAACTGATTTCGTCGCTTTCGTGGCTTTCGATTTCTTTTCTAAGCTGCCTGTACGGCAGTGAACTCCTAAGAAAATGAAAGTACCTGATTGCGTGGTTTCTAAGCTGCCTGTACGGCAGTGAACGATATTCGGAATATCAACAGGCGTTACATTATTTTCTAAGCTGCCTGTACGGCAGTGAACGTTTAAACTGTAAAGATTCCGGTTTAATCGTGTTTCTAAGCTGCCTGTACGGCAGTGAACTGAACGAAAACATCGCCATCTTATTGTTCGGAAAGAAAATAATCAATATTTCCGCGTAAAACCCTTTTTTACAGAGGGTATTCCCGTCTTATATAAAACAATCACTTAAAAACGCTCAAGAAAAAAGGGTCTGGCTATCGTGCGCCAGGGTTCGCCCCGACACGGATCATCCGGCTCAGGAAATAATGTGAATCACTGTCTTTTGATTACAAGGTGCAACAATATCTACCGCCATTGAATGCGTGATGTCGTGCAATAATCCCGTCAAATGCGGCAACATGTCCCGGTCAAAGTGCGATATCAGCAGGACATGATTTAGCGCCCGGCAGTAATCGCACTTCGTTTCGGTATCTTCCAGCAGCCACTCTTTTTGTTGCGGTTCTTCCGCTTCCTCCTCAAATTCTATTATCTGAAAATCGCTCATTGATTCCGTAAGCCCGGTTTTAACCTCTTCGAGATAAGCGCCAAGACAGCGGCAAACGGGCTGCGTTTGCGGAAGTGATTTGCAGTCGAGAAGGATCTCGGTGAGTAGATTGCAGCGCTCAACAAGGGTTGGGAGATCGGGTTTGAGTGAGAGTTCGCTATAGAGCTGAGAGAAATTATTTTCAGTAATCATTACGTAATTCCTTAACACACTTTGAATTTACCACCTCACGAAACGCCAAATTCGCTGGCGACGGGCGAAAAGGAATTGGCGTACCAGTGTGTGCTACTAGCGCTTCTCAAAAGAAGCTTCCAATTCGCCCGCCTGATGCAGAAGTATACTCTTTTCCTTGGGGCGAACGAAACTTGCAGCACTTCTGCTGCTAACACACTTACAGGACGCCAATCCTGGCACCTGTTTTTTGCAGGTGCGCCGCCATTTTATTACTGTTAATTTGTCCAGCAACTTCCATCGAAAAAAACTGGAAAGCGCCTCGCAAAATTTTTCTGGTACTCAATTTACCTCACCTCAGTACGCCCATACACCTAAACGCAGACACAAAAAAGCCGGGTAAAAAACCCGGCTTGATAATCAGCGAACCTTAGTGAGCCGCTTCCGGCTTATGCTTCGCCGCGCTCTGGAAATCGTACGTCAGCTCATTCTTCGCCTGATCCAACGCCACGGTCACCTGGCCGCCGTCCACCAGCGAGCCAAACAACAGCTCGTTCGCCAGCGGTTTCTTCAGGTTATCCTGAATCACACGCGTCATGGGCCGCGCACCCATCGCACGATCATAACCTTTCTCAGCCAGCCAGTTGCGGGCCTCCTGGCTCACTTCCAACGACACGCCTTTCTGATCCAGCTGAACCTGCAGCTCGACGATGAACTTATCCACCACCTGATGGATCACCTCAGTAGACAGGTGATCAAACCAGATAATGTTGTCCAGACGGTTACGGAACTCCGGCGTGAAGATCTTCTTGATCTCTTCCATCGCATCGGTGCTGTTATCCTGGTGGATCAGACCGATGGATTTACGCTCGGTTTCACGTACGCCAGCGTTGGTGGTCATGACCAGCACCACGTTGCGGAAGTCCGCCTTGCGCCCGTTGTTGTCGGTCAGGGTCCCGTTATCCATCACCTGCAGCAGGATGTTGAACACATCCGGGTGCGCTTTCTCGATTTCATCAAGCAGCAGCACCGCATGCGGATGCTTGATAACCGCGTCGGTGAGCAGGCCGCCCTGGTCAAAGCCCACGTATCCCGGAGGCGCACCAATCAAACGGCTGACGGTGTGACGCTCCATATACTCGGACATATCAAAACGCAGTAGCTCAATGCCCAGCGCTTTGGAGAGCTGAACCGTCACCTCGGTTTTCCCGACACCGGTGGGGCCGGCGAACAGGAAAGAACCGACCGGCTTATGGTCATGCCCCAGTCCGGCACGGGCCATCTTGATCGCTTCGGTTAAGGCCTCAATGGCTTTATCCTGACCAAAGACCAGCATTTTCAGTCGGTTGCCGAGCGTGCGCAGCGTGTCGCGATCGCTCTGAGAAACACTCTTCTCAGGAATACGCGCGATGCGGGCCACCACAGACTCAATATCCGCCACGTTAACGGTCTTCTTACGCTTGCTGGCCGGCATCAGGCGCGCACGCGCCCCCGCCTCATCAATTACGTCAATGGCCTTATCCGGCAGATGACGATCGTTGATGTATTTCACCGCCAGCTCCACCGCGGCACGCACCGCTTTTGCGGTATAACGCACGTCATGGTGCGCTTCGTACTTCGGTTTCAGGCCGTTAATGATCTGCACCGTTTCGTCGACGGACGGCTCAGTCACATCAATTTTCTGGAAGCGACGCGCCAGGGCACGGTCTTTCTCGAAAATGTTGCTGAACTCCTGGTAGGTGGTGGAGCCCATCACGCGGATCTTGCCGCTTGAGAGCAGCGGTTTGATCAGGTTAGCGGCATCCACCTGGCCACCGGAGGCGGCGCCAGCACCGATAATGGTGTGAATTTCATCGATAAACAGAATGCTGCTGGTGTCCTGCTCCAGCTGTTTCAACAGCGCCTTGAAGCGTTTTTCAAAATCACCACGGTATTTCGTGCCCGCCAGCAAAGAGCCGATATCCAGCGAATAAATGGTGCAATCGGCAATCACTTCCGGCACGTCGCCCTGCACAATACGCCAGGCAAGACCTTCAGCAATCGCGGTTTTACCGACGCCAGATTCCCCCACCAGCAGCGGGTTGTTTTTGCGGCGACGACACAGCACCTGGATCGCGCGCTCCAGCTCTTTATCGCGTCCAATCAGCGGGTCGATACCGCCAACGCGAGCAAGCTGGTTAAGGTTGGTGGTGAAGTTTTCCATACGATCCTCCCCGCCTGCTTGCTCTTCATTGTTGTTGACCTGATTACTGGGATCCGATGCCGGGTTAGGCTCGTCTTTTCGCGTACCGTGAGAGATAAAGTTCACCACGTCGAGTCGGCTGACTTCGTGTTTGCGCAGCAGATAGGCAGCCTGTGACTCCTGCTCGCTGAAGATGGCGACCAGCACGTTGGCGCCCGTCACTTCGCTACGTCCGGAAGACTGGACGTGGAAAACCGCGCGCTGCAATACGCGCTGGAAGCTGAGCGTCGGCTGCGTGTCGCGCTCTTCTTCGCTGGCAGGCAGCACCGGGGTGGTTTGTTCGATGAAGGCTTCGAGTTCCTGACGTAGCGCTACCAGATCCACGGAGCAGGCTTCCAGCGCTTCGCGGGCGGATGGGTTGCTAAGCAGTGCGAGCAGTAGGTGCTCGACGGTCATAAACTCATGTCGGTGCTCACGCGCTCTGGCGAAAGCCATGTTTAAACTGAGTTCCAGTTCTTGATTGAGCATAGGCACCTCCCCCAATTTTATGCCTTTTCAGGCTTTTTCCAGCGTACACAGCAACGGATGCTCGTTCTCCCTTGCATAGTCGTTCACCATCGCCACTTTGGTCTCCGCGACTTCAGCGGTAAAAATGCCGCAAATCGCTTTGCCTCGATAGTGAACGGTAAGCATCAGTTGCGTTGCACGTTCAACATCATAAGAAAAGAACTTTTGTAGCACGTCAATAACAAATTCCATCGGCGTGTAATCATCGTTCATTAACATAACTTTATACATAGATGGCGGTTTTAGCGCGTCGCGCACTTTATCTTCCGCCTGCTGGTCAACATCCAGCCAGTCGTTGCTCTTACCCATTTTGCATAATCACTTTGAATCTACCTCAGATGTTAGATAACAATCATCTATTACTGTCATCCGCGATGTCTGTCACAAACTGTTGCAATAGCGTTAACTGCTTCAAATTTTGGTTGATTATTGTCCCAACTCCAGCGCCAAACGCTTGACGGCATGATTCGTTTATCTAAATTGTACAAGCGTGAGTTGGCGAGGTTTTGAACAGCCCCCACTCCACCACCGGTTCATTCCATCTTAATTTATAAGACTTACGAAGGATGTCGAAGCATGGAAATGGGTACTGTTAAGTGGTTCAACAACGCCAAAGGGTTTGGATTCATCTGCCCTGAAGGCGGCGGCGAAGATATCTTCGCTCACTATTCCACCATTCAGATGGATGGTTACAGGACGCTAAAAGCCGGGCAATCCGTCCGGTTCGATGTACACCAGGGGCCAAAAGGCAATCATGCCAGTCTTATCGTGCCCGTTGAAGCAGAAGCCGTTGCCTAGCGCTTTGATTCATTGTGTACACCCTGCAGACAAAATGCCAGCCCGATCGGCTGGCATTTTTATTTTCAGGCTATTCCCGCGCCAGCGCATCCACCGGATCTAATCGTGCCGCGTTGCGTGCCGGTAACCAGCCGAACAGGATGCCGGTAAACGTCGAGCACAAAAACGCGGTGAGGATCGCCACAGGCGAGAAACCAATTTCCCAGCCGGGCAAAAATAGCTGCAGAGCAAACGCAATCATCATCGACAGCGCAATCCCCATCGCGCCGCCAACCAGACACACCAGCACCGCTTCAATCAAAAACTGTTGCAGTACATCGCTGGCTCTCGCGCCAACCGCCATGCGGATACCAATCTCCCGCGTGCGTTCCGTCACAGACACCAGCATGATATTCATCACCCCA
The DNA here is from genome assembly GCF_918797525.1 of unidentified bacterial endosymbiont. Classification (NCBI taxonomy): domain Bacteria; species unidentified bacterial endosymbiont. The sequence goes on from NZ_OU963893.1 coordinate 3,209,714, forward strand.
ATCCCGCCGACCACCAGCGAAATGACCGCCACCAGCGTCAGGAACATCTGTAGAGTACGTGTGGTCTTTTCCGCCGTTTTCAAGAGACCGTCCATATTCCAGGTGAAGAAATCTTTCTTCCCGTGGCGCAGGGTTAACAGCCGCTCAAGCTGCTGCTCGGCCAGCGCGCTGTCATAGCCCTCTTTGACGCGCACGGTGATGGAGTTAAGCCAGGACTGGCCCATGATCCGCCCGGATATCGTGGAGTACGGCAGCCAGACGCGCAGATTCTTGCTGCTGCCAAACATCGACTGCTTTTCTTCTGCTACGCCAATAACCGTGGCGGGCATGTTACCCACCAGAATCACTTCGCCCACCACACTGGTTTTATTGGGGAACAATTGCCGGCGCGAGTTAATGTCTAACACCACAACCTGCGCCCTGCGCGCCAGCTGTTCGGCGTTGAAGGTCGCGCCTTCGCTGAAGGTCATTCCGTAGACGTTAAAATAGTCTCCGCTGACGCCATTGGCGCTGGCGGCGACGTCGATATTGCCGTAACGCAGGCGCAGATTTTGCGAAACCGAAGGCGTAGCGGAGTTTACCCACGGCTGGCGCTGGATCGCCAACAGGTCGTCGTATTTTAGCGCCTGCTGATACTGCGGTTCATCATCGCCAAAGTCTTTACCGGGATAGATATCAATGGTGTTGGTGCCAATGGCGCGGATGTCGGCCAGTACCAGCTGTTTGGCCGCATCGCCCACCACCACGATTGACACCACCGATGCAATACCGATGATGATGCCAAGCATGGTGAGCAGAGTACGCATTTTATTGGCCGCCATCGCCAGCCAGGCCATGGTCAGCGCTTCGCGAAAACCGCTATAAAACTGTCCCCATCCGGTGGCCGCAGGCAACACCTCCTTCGGTGCCACGGCTTGCCCCTGGCGCGCAGGCGGGTTGCTGACCAGTTCGCCGTCATGGATCTCAACGATGCGCTCCGCCTGGGCGGCCACCTGCGGATCGTGGGTGACGATAATCACCGTGTGCCCCTGATCGCGAAGCTGGTGCAGGATCGCCATCACCTCCTCACCGGAATGGCTGTCGAGCGCGCCGGTGGGTTCATCCGCGAGGATCACCTGCCCGCCGTTCATCAGCGCACGGGCAATACTTACGCGCTGCTGTTGACCACCGGACAACTGCGAGGGTGGGTAATCCACCCGCTCCGCCAGCCCCAGACGGGTCAATAATGCCTTTGCGCGTTCCAGACGTTTTTCGCGCTCAACCCCGGCATACACCGCAGGCACTTCAACGTTTTGCGCGGCGCTCAGGTGCGAAAGCAGGTGGTAACGCTGGAAAATAAAGCCAAAATGTTCACGACGCAGTTTCGCCAGCGCGTCGCTATCCAACGTTGAGACGTCCGTCCCGGCCACACGATAGGTTCCGCTGGTGGGTTTATCCAGGCAGCCAAGAATATTCATCAGCGTTGATTTACCGGAACCCGATGCTCCGACAATCGCCACCATTTCACCCGCTTCTACCTGCAGGGAGATCCCCTTCAGGACCTCCACCGGGCCATCGCCTGAAGGATAGCTGCGGCGGATGTCCTTTAGCTCAAGCAACGCCGTCATTGAGCGGCCCCTGGCAGGCTTTCGCTGATAACGACCTCCTCACCCTCTTCCAGCCCTTTCACCACCACCACGTCGGTGTCATTGCGCGCGCCAATCACCACTTCACGCTCGCGCGTTTCACCGTTGCGCAACACTTTGACCTTGTAGCGGCTATCGCCGGTAGCTTCACCCAGCGCAGACAAGGGAACGGTCAGCACGTTTTTTTCCCCGGTAAGCTGAATATGTACCTGAGCGGTCATATCCAGACGCAGCACGCCCTGCGGGTTAGGTACCTCAAAACGGGCATAATAGAAGATGGCATCGTTCACTTTTTCGGGCGTCGGCAGAATGTCCTTTAGCTGGCCCTCATAGCGGGTTTGCGGATCGCCAAGCACGGTAAACCAGGCGTGTTGCCCGGGCTTAAGGTGAATGATATCCGCCTCTGAAACCTGGGCTTTCACCAGCATGGTGCTCATGTCCGCGAGCGTCAGAATGTTGGGCGCCTGCTGGGCTGCAATTACCGTCTGGCCCTGCAGGGTCGTTATCTGCGTCACTTCCCCGGCCATCGGCGCCACGATTTTGGTGTAGTCCAGGTTGGTTTTTGCCGTGTCCAGGGAGGCCTGATTACGCTTGATCTGCGCATCAATGGTGCCAATCTGAGCCTGTTTCACCGCCAGCTCTGTCGAGGCCTTGTCCAGATCCTGTTTCGAGATGGCCTGCGTTTTCGCCAGCGCCTGCTGGCGCGTGAGGGTGACCTGGGCAAGATTACGTTCAGCCTGCGCCTGGGCACGCTGGGCCCGAAGCTCCATGAGCGTCGCTTCCACTTCGCGGATCTGGTTTTCCGCCTGCTCAGGATCGATAACGCCCAGCAGTTCGCCTTTTTTCACCCCGTCGCCAATGTCGACAGACAACGTTTTCAACTGGCCGCTGACCTGCGCGCCCACGTCAACTTTACGCAAGGCATCGAGTTTGCCCGTCGCCAGCACATTTTGCTGCAGTTCGCCGGGGCGGACAATCAGCGTCTGATACTGCGGCACCGGCGCATTCAGCACCTGCCATAGCCAGAATCCGCCAATCACAATCACTACCGCCAGCAGCAGAAACAGCTTTCTGCGTTTTCCCTTGAGGTTCATAAATATTCCAGTTAAATGTTCTGGCAATCATATGCGGTAATTCTAACTAAACCACACGTCAACGAAACCCCTGAATTCTGGAATTGCCCGGATTTGTTGACACGTTATTGACAAAAGCCCAACTGAAATGGCGTCTTCCTTAAGAAGCAGGATTTACCATGTCTTTCATCATCGATAGCCCCTGTTCACGCCTGCCGGAGCCGAAATCCGGCTGGCAGCTTTTCACAAGCCTGGCTTCAGGCCGCATGGCCCCGGGGCAGGCATGGCAGAACCCCGCGTATCGCCGTAAATTCCTGTTACGTTCACTGGCAATGCCCTTTTGCACCGCTCGCCTGCTGGGTCGCCTGACGCAACAAGTCATTCAGCCACCCGCAGTTAATCGGCCCTCCCGCGCGCCAGCCACAGCACGCGAGAGAACATTTTGCGCAGCAAGACTGGAATGGATTCAACGCCGCGTCTCCCCGCTTCCGACGCTACTTCGATCGCCAGATCCGGTTTTGACGAGCGGTGAATCGCTTTGGTTATCACGCGCCTGGTGTTCATCGGCACGTTCAAGGGCAGCATCGCCACGCGGTGGAAAACATCGGCAAATCCCTGGCGGTACATAAAGTGTTCCATGTCCAGCGCCGGCAGCAGGGTTAAATGATCCCGTTCTTCTTCCCGGTCCCCGTTGAGCAGACCGCGCACGGTCGCGGCATATTTTTTACCCGCGTCATCGCCATCCACCAGCACGTGCCATTCAATGCCCATCCGACGTGCGAATTTAATCAGCGGTTTTAATCCCGACTGCGCAAACTCGATGACCTTAATGCCTTCCGCATCAAAATGGTGGCCACACTGGCGCGCCAGTTCGTTGATGACCCAGGTTTCGGTCTCCCCCTCCACCAGCAGCCAGCAGCGCGCAAACAGCGACGAGGCGCGGTTAAAGCGAATATGAAACGCAATCCGGCGTCCATCTTCTGCGCTCAGGCCGCCCGGCCCCAGCCGGAAAGCCGAGACGCGGGAAGACTCGCGCACCAGGCGGCAGACATATTCCACCGGCGTTAGCGAGAGCAGCTCTCCCGAGTTAGTGGTGGTGATGCGCTGCAGCGGCAGCAAATTGAGCAGGTGCCATGCCACGGAGAGCATAATGGGATGCAGGCGGGTTTCGGGATCTTCCACCAGCAACAGCGGGCGCGCATCGCTGTCCAGGCGAACGGTGCCTTTCGCCTGCAAAAGCGTTGAGAATAACCCCAGCAGGATCACCCGCTGGTTGCGTCCACCGGGCCGGTCAATCATCCGGTTGATAATATCAAGGTAGCGCCAGCTGCGTTGTTCATCATGTGAACGGCGGCGCATCAACCGATGGCGCGACTGCGTTGTTCCCTGCTCGGCAAAGTAGTGCTCCAGCAGTTGCACCATCGCGGAGAGTCCCTGGCGGATCTGACCATCGCTCAGATTCTGCGGACGCGAAACCAGCTCCCGGGCCAGGTAATCCAGCTCGCGGGCGGTCACTTCCACCTCGGGCATTTTCGGCACGGTGCCGTTTCTGATCCGGCGCATAAAGCGCGCATCACGCAAGCGCAGGACCGGCATCAGGCGAATAAGCTGACGCGCCAGCGCGTCAATATTCATAAGGGGGATCGGGTTACCTTTCTGGTCGAGAAATTCACGCAGGGTGAGGACACTGTCATGGTCAGCCAGCTCGCCTTCCAGGCGGTAGAAAATGCGGCGAAAGCCGTCATCACATGGCACCCAGCAGGGCGACAACGGCCGGAATCGGCGCACGTGATGGCGGCCCGGCTCAGATTCGCGAAAAGTAAGGATAATATGCAGATGTTTTTCGCGCCCCGCGACGTCGCCGGGAGGGAACCAGAAATCATCATGTACGAAGTGATATAACGTCTCCTCCGGTGAAAGCAACAGCGTAAGCGCATCCAGCAAACTGGATTTACCCCACGCGTTCTCTCCGATCAACACGTTGTTCTCTTCCAACTGGAGCGACAGGCGGTTGATTCCGCGAAATCCGACAATTTCCACACGTTCGAGAAGCATACATCCCCCGACAGATGAGCACTTTTCCTTTAAGTTATCAGCAGTATAGCGGCATACGCCGGGCCACGACAGCATAACGTTCTCCCCGGTAGCGTGGACGGTGCGCGCTTTATCGCCGTTTTACCCATAAATAACATCACATGGCTTTAAATCAGATTAATCAAATTTATTTAAGTAGCGCAGGGATGTTCTTACTTTTTAAAATAATGGCTCTTTGCGTTGTCATTCTTTATGGCGATATAGCCCATACGCGGGAAAGCGTGTGGATGTTTATTATTGAGGTGGTTATGTTCAGAAAATTAGCGGCAGAATGTTTTGGTACATTCTGGCTGGTGTTTGGTGGTTGCGGTAGCGCCGTACTGGCAGCAGCATTCCCGGAATTAGGCATTGGTTTTGTCGGCGTGTCGCTGGCATTTGGTTTAACCGTATTAACCATGGCGTTTGCCGTGGGCCATATTTCCGGTGGCCATTTTAACCCGGCAGTGACATTAGGCTTATGGGCGGGCGGGCGTTTCCCGACAAAAGACATTATTGGTTATATTGTGGCCCAGGTCGTGGGGGGCATTATTGCCGCTGCGGTCCTGTACGTGATTGCCAGCGGAAAAGCGGGCTTCGACGCGGCGTCCAGCGGCTTTGCCTCTAATGGATTCGGCGAACATTCACCGGGCGGCTACTCAATGCTGTCTGCCATCGTGATTGAAATTGTGCTCACGGCGGGCTTCCTGTTGGTTATTCACGGCGCCACTGACAAACAGGCTCCGGTGGGCTTCGCGCCCATTGCCATTGGTCTGGCGCTGACCCTTATCCACCTGATCTCCATTCCGGTAACCAACACCTCCGTTAATCCGGCGCGCAGTACCGCCGTGGCTATCTTCCAGGGCGGTTGGGCGCTGCAACAGCTATGGCTGTTCTGGGTGATGCCAGTCATTGGCGGTCTGCTGGGCGGCGTGCTGTACCGCACACTGCTGGAAAAACGCCGTTAATTGTTTTCTCTCCTTGTGGGTGATACACCCCCACATCAACACGGGCCGGGTAAGCGCTACCCGGCTTTTTTTATTGTGCCTTTACCTGAGAGCCTTTATTGGGTAGTGTCTCTGGCGCTTAGCAAATACTCAAAAGGACCGGCTGTTCATGTTTTCAGGACTCCTCATCATTCTTCTGCCCCTGATCCTGGGCTACCTTATTCCGCTGCATAAAGAATCTGCGTTACGGCTCATCAACCGTTTTTTAAGCTGGATTGTCTACGTTATTCTTTTCTTTATGGGGATTAGCCTGGCATTCCTGGATAATTTGTCCGCCAATTTGCTGTCGATCCTGCATTATTCTGCCGTCACCGTGGTGGTTATTTTGCTGTGCAATATTGCCGCACTGCTCTGGCTGGAACGCACTATTCCGTGGAAAAATAAGCACCATCAGGAAAAATTACCTTCGCGTATTGCGATGGCGCTGGAATCATTAAAATTATGCGGCGTTGTGGTTCTGGGTTTTATTCTCGGGCTCAGCGGCTGGAATTTTTTACAACATGCCACCGAAGCCAGCGAATATACCTTGATCTTCCTGCTGTTCCTGATTGGCATCCAGCTTCGCAACAACGGTATGACCCTAAAACAGATTGTCCTTAACCGTCGGGGGATGATCGTCGCCGTGGTGGTGGCCGCCAGTTCGCTGGTCGCGGGCATCATCAACGCCTTTATTCTCGACCTGCCGCTGAAAACCGGCCTGGCGATGGCATCCGGGTTTGGCTGGTATTCTCTGTCCGGCATTTTGCTGACGGAATCCTTTGGGCCAGTCATTGGCAGCGCCGCATTCTTCAACGACCTGGCGCGCGAGCTGATCGCCATTATGCTGATCCCGGGCCTGGTGCGCCGCAGCCGCTCTACGGCGCTGGGTCTGTGCGGCGCCACCTCAATGGACTTTACCCTGCCGGTTTTACAGCGCTCGGGCGGCCTGGAGATGGTGCCTGCCGCCATCGTTCACGGCTTTATTCTGAGCCTGCTGGTGCCCATTCTGATGGCGCTGTTCTCTGCCTGATACCCCTCTGGCGGTAGCTCTCCTGCCGCCAAAATTGCGCTAAATCAATATCCCTCGCGTTTGTCGAAGAAAGCCCTTTTCACCTTTCTGGCTCAGGCATAATCTTAAACATGTATATTAAATATAACTTTAACAGGTGTGATTATGTTTTGTGTGCAATGTGAACAAACTATCCGTACTCCGGCAGGCAATGGCTGCTCTTATGCGCAGGGGATGTGCGGCAAAACGGCTGAAACGTCTGACCTACAGGATCTGCTGATTGCCTCCCTGCAAGGGTTGTCCGCATGGGCATTCAAAGCCCGCGAATACGGCATTATCGACCACCACGTCGACAGCTTCGCCCCGCGCGCCTTTTTCTCAACGCTGACCAACGTCAACTTTGATTCACCCCGCATCGTCGGGTATGCCCGCGAAGCCATTGCCCTGCGTGAAGCGCTGCAGGCACAGTGTCTGAAAGCCGATCCCCGCTCTCGCGTTGATAACCCCCTGTCTGAGCTGCAACTGGTGAGCGACGATTTAGGCGACCTGCAGCGTCAGGCGGCAGAATTCACCCCGAACAAAGATAAAGCGGCGATTGGCGAGAACGTACTCGGCCTGCGTCTACTGTGCCTGTACGGCCTGAAAGGCGCTGCGGCCTACATGGAGCACGCGCACGTGCTGGGTCAATACGACAACGACATTTACGCCCAGTACCATAAAATCATGGCGTGGCTGGGCACCTGGCCTGCGGATATGAATGCCCTCCTGGCCTGCTCAATGGAAATCGGCCAGATGAACTTCCGCGTGATGCGTATTCTGGATGCCGGTGAAACCCGCACTTACGGCCACCCAACGCCCACGCAGGTCAACGTGAAAGCGACCGAAGGCAAATGCATTCTGATCTCCGGCCACGACCTGAAAGACCTCTACAACCTACTGCAGCAAACCGAGGGGACCGGCGTTAACGTCTACACCCACGGCGAAATGCTCCCCGCGCATGGCTACCCTGAACTGCGTAAGTTCAAACATCTGGTGGGTAACTACGGCAGCGGCTGGCAGAACCAGCAGGTCGAATTCGCCCGTTTCCCTGGCCCCATCGTGATGACCTCTAACTGCATCATCGACCCCACCGTCGGCGCGTATGACGATCGTATCTGGACCCGCAGCATCGTCGGCTGGCCGGGCGTGAGCCACCTTGAAGGCGACGACTTTGGCCCGGTTATCGCCCAGGCGCAGCAGATGGCGGGCTTCCCGTACAGCGAAATCGAACATCTGATCACCGTCGGCTTCGGCCGCGAAACTCTGCTGGGCGCCGCCGAATCCCTGATTGACCTGGTCAGCCGTGAAAAACTGCGCCACATTTTCCTGATTGGCGGCTGTGACGGCGCACGCGGCGAGCGTAACTACTTCACCGACTTCGCCACCCGCGTACCAGAAGACTGCCTGATACTGACCCTGGCCTGCGGGAAATACCGTTTCAATAAGCTGGACTTCGGCAATATCGAAGGCCTGCCGCGCCTGGTCGATGCCGGTCAGTGTAACGATGCTTACTCAGCCATCATTCTGGCAGTCACGCTCGCGGAGAAACTGGGCTGCGGGGTGAACGACCTGCCGCTGTCGCTGGTGCTCTCCTGGTTCGAACAGAAAGCGATCGTTATCCTGCTGACCCTGCTCTCTCTGGGCGTGACCAACATCGTGACCGGCCCGACCGCACCTGGCTTCCTCACGCCGGACCTGCTGGCCGTGCTGAACGAGAAATTCGGTCTGCGTTCAGTCACGAATGTTGAAGACGATATGAAACAACTGCTGAGCGCGTAAGGAGCAATTCATGACCATGCCAACCTCACAATGTCCATGGCGGATGCAGGTTCACCACATTCATCAGGAGACGCCGGATGTGTGGACGCTGTCGCTGCTGTGCCATGACAACTACCCGTACCGTGCAGGTCAGTATGCGCTGGTCAGCATCTGCAATTCTGCGGACACCCTGCGCGCCTACACGATCTCCTCAACGCCGGGCGTGAGCGAATATATTACGCTGACTATCCGCCGCATCAAGAACGGTGCAGGCTCCCAGTGGCTGACCCGCGACGTGAAGCGCGGAGACTACATCTGGCTGTCCGACGCCCGGGGTGAGTTTACCTGTGACGACAAAACAGAGGATAAATTTCTGTTTCTGGCGGCCGGTTGCGGCGTGACCCCGGTGATGTCGATGCGTCGTTGGCTGGCAAAAAACCGCCCTCAGGCTGACGTGCGAGTGATTTTCAGCGTGCGTTCTCCGGAAGATGTGATTTTTGCCGATGAATGGCGCAACTCTCCGGTGACGCTGGTGGCGGAACACAACGCGACGCACGGTTTTGTCCCCGGACGTCTTAGCCGCGAGCTGCTGCAAAGCGTGCCGGATATGGCAAATCGTACTGTGATGACCTGCGGCCCGGCGCCGTACATGGATATCGTGGAAAAAGAAGTGAAAGCCCTGGGCGTGACCCGTTTCTTCAAAGAGCAGTTCTTCACGCCTGTGTCGAAAGCGGCAACCAGCGGGATTACGTTCACGAAGCTGCAACCGGCGCAGACCTTCTTTGGCCGCGTGGGCGCCACGCTGCTGGAAGCGCTGGAAAGCAATAAAGTGCCTGTTGTTGCAGCCTGCCGAGCTGGCGTATGCGGCTGCTGCAAGACGAAAGTGGTTTCCGGTGAGTATTCGGTCACCTGTTCCACGACGTTGACTGAGGCGGAAATCGCCGAAGGTTACGTACTGGCATGTTCGTGTCATCCGCAGGGCGATTTGGTGCTTGCATAAACGTTAAACCTCAAACGCTCCATCAAAGGCCCGGTAAGCGTCAGCGCCACCGGGCTTTTTCGTTAGCGGGCAATATGGCGACTTTCTTCTAAGCTTGTAAGCGATATCACTAAAAGGAGAAGGACCCCCATGAAACACACCGTGGCTGCATACATAGCGAAAACCCTCGAACAGGCTGGCGTAAAACGCATCTGGGGCGTGACCGGCGATTCCCTGAACGGACTCAGCGACAGTCTGAATAAGATGAAAACCATCGAATGGATGCCGACCCGCCATGAAGAGGTGGCCGCCTTCGCCGCAGGTGCCGAAGCGCAACTTACCGGGGAACTGGCCGTATGCGCCGGATCCTGCGGGCCGGGAAACCTGCATCTGATTAACGGCCTGTTCGACTGCCATCGTAACCACGTGCCAGTCGTGGCCATTGCGGCCCACATTCCCTCATCCGAAATCGGTAGCGGCTATTTTCAGGAGACGCATCCTCAGGAGCTGTTCCGTGAATGCAGCCATTACTGCGAGCTGGTCTCATCACCCGAGCAGATCCCTCAGGTGCTGGCGATTGCGATGCGCAAAGCCGTGCTCAACCGCGGCGTCTCGGTGGTGGTTATTCCCGGTGACGTAGCGCTCCAGGCCGCGCCTGAAGGCGCCAGCACCCACTGGTATTCCGCCCCTCAGCCAGTGGTCACGCCTGCTGAAGAGGAGCTTAAAAAGCTGGCGCAACTGCTGCGCTACTCCAGCAACATCGCCCTGATGTGCGGCAGCGGTTGCGCAGGCGCGCACAAAGAGCTGCTGGAATTTGCCGGCAAACTCAAATCGCCCATCGTCCACGCCCTGCGTGGCAAAGAGCATGTCGAGTATGATAACCCGTACGATGTCGGCATGACCGGACTGATCGGTTTTTCCAGCGGTTTTCACACCATGATGAATGCCGACACGCTGATTTTACTCGGCACCCAGTTCCCGTACCGGGCCTTCTACCCGTCGGATGCCAAAATCATCCAGATTGACATTAATCCCGGCAGTATCGGCGCGCACAGCAAAGTCGATATGGCGCTGGTGGGCGACATCAAATCCACCCTCGCGGCCCTGCTGCCGTTGCTGGAAGAAAAATCAGACCGCAAATTCCTCGATAAAGCGCTCAGTGATTATCGCGATGCGCGTAAAGGGCTGGATGACCTCGCCAAACCGAGCGATAAAGCCATTCACCCACAGTATCTGGCGCAACAGATTAGTCATTTTGCCACCGACGACGCTATCTTTACCTGCGATGTCGGCACGCCAACCGTCTGGGCGGCGCGTTATCTGAAGATGAACGGTAAACGCCGTCTGCTGGGCTCCTTTAACCACGGTTCAATGGCCAACGCCATGCCGCAGGCGCTGGGCGCGAAAGCCTCCGCCCCTGACCGCCAGGTGATCGCCATGTGCGGCGACGGCGGCTTCAGCATGCTGATGGGCGATTTTTTATCGGTGGTGCAGATGAAGCTGCCGCTTAAAATTGTGGTCTTTAACAACAGCGTGCTGGGCTTTGTGGCGATGGAGATGAAAGCAGGCGGCTACCTCACGGATGGCACCGGGTTGCACGATACCCACTTCGCCCGCATCGCCGAAGCGTGTGGAATTACGGGTATTCGCGTCGAGAAGGCCTCCGAGGTCGATGACGCTCTGCAGCGGGCCTTCTCTCTCGACGGGCCGGTGCTGGTGGACGTGGTGGTCGCGAAAGATGAGCTGGCGATCCCGCCGCAGATCAAACTCGAGCAGGCCAAAGGCTTTAGCCTCTATATGCTGCGCGCCATTATTAGCGGGCGCGGTGATGAGGTTGTCGAACTGGCAAAAACCAACTGGCTCAGGTAAAACATCTGGCATCGCCTTTTTAAATATAAGGACTTGCCATGATCGATTTACGCAGTGATACCGTTACCCGTCCGAGCCGCGCCATGCTTGCAGAGATGCTGGCCGCCCCGGTCGGTGACGACGTTTACGGCGATGACCCGACCGTCAACGAACTCCAGCGCTATGCCGCAGAGCTGAGCGGCAAAGAAGCCGCCCTGTTCCTGCCAACCGGTACCCAGGCAAACCTGGTGGCGCTGCTCAGCCACTGCGAGCGTGGCGAGGAGTATATCGTGGGCCAGGGAGCACATAACTACCTGTATGAGGCTGGCGGCGCCGCAGTACTCGGCAGCATTCAGCCGCAGCCGATTGACGCGGCAGCGGACGGCTCTCTGCCGCTTGATAAAGTCGCGGAGAAAATCAAAGCTGATGATATCCATTTCGCACGCACTAAGCTGCTTAGTCTGGAAAACACCCACAACGGCAAAGTGCTGCCCCGCGAGTACCTGAAAGCGGCGTGGGAATTCACCCGTGCGCGCAAGCTCGGCCTGCACGTAGATGGCGCGCGCATTTTTAACGCCATCGTCGAATACGGCTGCGAGCTGAAAGAGATTACGCAATATTGCGACTCGTTCACCCTTTGCCTATCCAAAGGTCTGGGGACACCGGTCGGTTCCCTGCTGGTCGGTAATGCGGAGTACATCAAGCGCGCCAACCGCTGGCGAAAAATGACCGGCGGCGGCATGCGTCAGGCAGGATTCCTGGCGGCTGCCGGGCTGTATGCGCTGAAAAACAATGTAACGCGCCTGAAAGACGATCACGACAACGCCGCGTGGATGGCGACACAACTGCGTGAAATCGGCGCGGATGTGATGCGCCACGACACCAACATGCTGTTCGTGCGCATGGGTGACGAGCAGGCTGCCGCGCTGGGTGCGTTTTTGAAAGCCCGCGGGATCCTGATTAACGCCTCGGGGGTAGTGCGTCTGGTGATGCATCTTGACGTCAGCCGCGAGCAGCTTGCGGAGGTGGTGAAACACTGGCAGGCATTTTTACAGCGTTAAGGAGTATAACGTGCCGCAACGCATTCTGGTGCTCGGCGCCAGCGGGTATATTGGTCAGCATCTGACTACTGCTCTCAGCCAGCAGGGGCACCGGGTGCTGGCAGCGGCACGCAACACGGAACGCCTGCAAAAACAAAACTTGCCCGGCGTGACCTGTCACAGCGTCGATCTTAACTGGCCGAGGGCGCTGTCGGCATTGCTGGAAGGGGTCGACACGCTTTACTACCTTGTGCACAGCATGGGTGAAGGCGGGGATTTTATCGCCCATGAACGTCAGGTGGCGCTGAACGTCCGCGACGCCCTGCGGCAAACGCCGGTGAAGCAGGTGATTTTTCTAAGCTCGCTACAGGCCCCCGAACACGAGCAGTCCGATCACCTGCGCGCCCGCCAGCTCACGGCAGAAACGCTACGCAGCGCTACCGTTCCGGTAACCGAACTGCGGGCCGGTATCATCGTCGGGGCCGGTTCCGCCGCCTTCGAAGTGATGCGCGACATGGTCTATAACCTGCCGGTGCTGACGCCACCGCGCTGGGTGCGCTCGCGCACCACGCCGATCGCGCTGGAAAATTTACTCCATTATCTGGTGGCCCTTCTGGACCATCCCGCAAAGCAGCATCGCGTGCTGGAAGCCGCTGGCCCTGACGTGCTGAGCTATCAGGAGCAGTTCGAGCACTTTATGCGCGTAAGTGGCCGTCGACGCTGGCTGGTCCCTATCCCCTTCCCGACCCGCTGGATCTCAGTGTGGTTTTTGAACGTCATTACCTCTGTGCCGCCGACCACCGCCAAAGCGCTGATCCAGGGGCTGAATCACGATCTGCTGGCGGACGATCGCCAGCTGCGGGCGCTGATCCCACAAACGCTGATCCGCTTTGATGACGCTGTACGTCGCACGCTTAAGGAAGAAGAGAGGCTGGTGAACTCCAGCGACTGGGGCTACGACGCGCAGGCTTTCGCCCGCTGGCGACCCGAATATGGATACTACCCGAAACAGGCAGGCTGCACGGTGAACACCGCCGCCAGCCTGGACGCGCTGTGGGAGGTGGTAAACCAGATCGGCGGTAAAGAGCGCTATTTCTTCGGCAACCTTCTCTGGCAGACGCGCGGCGCAATGGATCGGCTGGTGGGACACCGGCTGGCGAAAGGTCGTCCCGCTCATCCGTATCTGCGGGTAGGTGACACCGTCGACAGCTGGAAGGTGATTATCGTCGAGCCAAAAAAACACCTGGCGCTGCTGTTTGGCATGAAAGCGCCGGGGCTGGGGCGTCTGTGCTTTACCCTCAAGGATAAGGGCGATCATCGTGAACTGGACGTTCGCGCCTGGTGGCATCCGCACGGAATGCCCGGCCTGTTTTACTGGCTGTTGATGATCCCCGCGCATCTGTTTATCTTCCGGGGGATGGCAAAACGCATTGCGCAACGGGCAGAACAGAAGCAGGAAATTAACTAAATAAAATTCTTATTCTTGTACCTTTCCCATTGCATAGCGCCGTAATTCACGAAAGAATGCGCACGAAATTCTTTTTCAATACAGTGGATGGATATGAAGGTACTGGTTACCGGGGCGACCAGCGGCTTGGGCCGAAACGCGGTCGAGTTTCTGCGCAACAAAGGCATCAGTGTCAGGGCCACCGGTCGCAACGAGGCGATGGGTAAGCTGCTGCAAAAAATGGGCGCTGAGTTTATCCATGCAGACCTGACGGAGCTGGTTTCCTCTCAGGCCAAAGTGATGCTCGCCGGTATTGATACACTGTGGCACTGTTCCAGTTTCACCTCCCCGTGGGGCACCCAGGAAGCCTTTGACCTTGCTAACGTGCGCGCCACCCGCCGTCTGGGGGAGTGGGCCGTGGCCTGGGGCGTACGTCACTTTATTCATATCTCTTCGCCGTCGCTCTATTTCGACTATCACCACCATCGTGGCGTACGGGAAGATTTCCGACCCGCGCGTTTTGCCTGCGAATTTGCCCGCAGCAAGGCGGCCAGTGAAGGCGTTATCGACCTGCTGGCGCAGTCGAACCCGCACACCCGTTTTACGGTATTGCGTCCGCAAAGCCTGTTCGGCCCGCATGATAAAGTGTTTGTTCCGCGTCTGGCGCAGATGATGCACCACTACGGCAGCGTGCTACTGCCTCGCGGCGGCGATGCGCTGGTGGATATGACCTATTACGAAAATGCCGTTCACGCCATGTGGCTGGCGAGCCAGCCGGATAGCAACAATCTGGTGTCAGGCCGGGCCTATAACATCACGAACGGTGAACCCTGTACGCTGCGCAGTATTGTCCAGCGGCTGATCGATGAGCTGCAGATCAACTGCCGCATCCGCTCCGTACCGTATCCGATGCTGGATATGATTGCCCGCAGCATGGAGCGCTTTGGCAGTAAATCAGCCAAAGAACCCGCCCTGACCCATTACGGCGTGTCGAAGCTCAACTTTGATTTCACGCTGGATATCACACGCGCGGAGAATGAACTGGGATACCAACCGAGAGTGACCCTGGATGAAGGAATTATCCGCACGGCGGCATGGTTACGGGATCACGGGAAACTTCATCGCTAAGGTTTTTGCCGGAGGCAGCGTCTTGCCCGGTATCCATTTCTTAGTGCCGTGAGGGGTTAAAATTTTTCAGGTAAGGTAGTCAGGCTAAGCAGTCGACCTTTCTCCACCACAATATAGTGCCCTTTTTTTAACTCGGCGAGAATTTTTATAATGGTGCTGCGGGCCAGATGGGTATAAGACTGAATATAGTCGTAGATATTGATATCGCGGTGATGGTGAACAACCAGTTCATTTATCTCAAGTAAAAACTCACGCACAATAGAATAAGCGCTTCGCGAAACGAGCACATCATCGCGTTTACTGAGCAGACAGATATACCACGCCAGCACTTTGGTTAACGCTGGCCACAGGCCTTTACTGTCCATCAGCCGGTAAAATTGGTCTTTGTTTATCGTACGAACCAGCGTATTGCTTCGAACTACGCCATGCATATGGGAGGAGTGATAATTAATCGCGGCGAGGCCAAAAATACATTGTCCTTGCAGGTGGAACATACATAAATCATCTGAAGCACGGCGAAAATCAACTTCACCGCTGACAATAATATGAATAACGTCGGCATCCGTTGTGGATATCCGTTGCCATTTCCGTAACGTTTTTTCTTCATGGCCTGCAGTGGCCGCCACAATGGCCTCTATTTCAGCCTGCGGTCGCGTACTCTTACCGTAAGTGCTTAACATTTTATATCCGATTAAGGTGTATGAATGAAAGCGATACGTAAGAAAGGTCAACCCGGATAAGAACTTCGTAAGGAGTTAAGACAAAATGAACCAACCGAGGGCTATCTTTTTAATTTCATTCATGCAGTAGATCAATCACTCAATATTAATTCACGGTAGCTATAAATCAATTAACTTAAAGTGAATTGATAATGTACTAAAATTTGATTGCTCTTAAAAAAGTTACCCCAACAGGCGTCAACCCTGCCGTATTTCGCTAACAGTGCCTCGGCAACGGCCAGGGTTTGGACATCCGCGCCCAGCGCCTTTTCATATGAGCCAGAGCGCCCACCAAGGATATTGCGGATCCCGGCGAAGGAGCCCCCCAGAATGACTTCCCCCGTCACCACACCGCAATACTCCGTAATGGGATGCCCTTCCAGGGGCGGGGTTGTTGAAAATTGCCTGGCTTATCTCCCTCTTTAGCGTTCAATGCGTTAGGCCGTAACTTCGACTGCATTCTCGGTCCGTTAGGCTATGATTGAATGATCAGTTAACAAATAAGGAAATCAACATGCGCTACTCTGCTTTAACGCTTTTAGTGCCCTGTGCGCTGGTGCTCAGCGCCTGTACCACCCCGGTCACGCCGGCCTTTAAGGATATCGGCACCCGTAGCGGCCCCTGTATCGACGGTGGCCCGGATACCGTGGCGCAGCAGTTCTTTGATTATCGTATTCAGCACCGTAACAATGACCTGACCGGCCTGCGTCCTTATTTCAGTGACGGGCTGGCAAAACTGCTGAATGATGCTTCACGCTCCCCACAGCATAACGCCCTGCTTAAATCCGATCCGTTCTCCAGCCGCTCGACGCTTGCGGACAGCGCTAAAGTGGCCAGCGCGTCGACCATTCCCAACACCGATGCGCGAAACATTCCGCTACGTGTGAAAATGACTCAGGGCAGCCAGACCTGGCAGGATGAAGTGCTGATGATCCGTGAAGGTCAGTGCTGGGCGATAGACGATGTTCGCTACCTCGGCGGCAGCGTTGATGCCCCGGCAGGCACCCTGCGCCAGTCGATTGAGAACCGCTAATCCATCCCTTATAAACCGCTAACCCCCGTAAAATGTGCGGCATTTCTGATGGAATGCCGACATTTATACTCGCCGCCCTGCCCCTTCGCTATTTTGTGCTATGTTTAGAGAAGATCACGAGTTATATTTAACTTTTAACGCAGAAATATTGCATAACTATTCTGTCAACGGTACTATCTGCGGCCTCAATTGCTATCAATTGCCTGGATGAGTAAAGACTGCCCCGATGAGTATTAAACTAAATGGCATTAACTGCTTCTACGGCGCACACCAGGCGCTGTTTGACATCACGCTGAACTGCCCGGAGGGCGAAACGCTGGTTTTGCTTGGCCCAAGCGGCGCAGGTAAAAGCTCCCTTCTGCGTGTTCTTAATCTGCTTGAAATGCCCCGTTCAGGTACGCTGGCGATCGCCGGCAACCATTTCGATTTCGCGAACCCCCCTTCTGATAAAGCGATTCGCGGACTGCGTCAAAACGTGGGCATGGTCTTCCAGCAATATAATCTCTGGCCGCACCTGACGGTCGTACAGAACCTGATTGAAGCGCCGTGCCGGGTGCTCGGTTTAAGCAAGGAGCAGGCGATGGCACGTGCGGAAAAACTGCTGGAACGTCTGCGCCTTAAGCCTTATAGCGATCGCTTTCCTTTGCATTTGTCCGGGGGTCAGCAGCAGCGGGTGGCAATTGCCCGTGCGCTGATGATGGAGCCTGCGGTGCTGCTGTTTGATGAACCCACGGCCGCGCTGGATCCGGAAATTACTGCCCAGATCGTGAGTATTATTCGTGAGCTGGCGGAAACCAACATCACTCAGGTCATCGTCACCCACGAAGTGGAAGTGGCGCGCAAAACCGCCAGCCGGGTGGTGTACATGGAAAACGGGTATATTGTTGAGCAAGGTGACGCCAGCTGCTTCACCCATCCGCAAACCGATGCCTTTAAAAATTACTTATCTCACTGATGTGTTAGGGAAAATGATAATGAAAAAAGTATTGCTTGCCGCGCTGCTTGCTAGCGTCTGCTTTTCCGCTACCGCAGCCCAGACCATTCGTTTCGCAACCGAAGCGTCTTATCCTCCGTTTGAATCCATTGACGAAAACAACAAAATTGTTGGCTTCGACGTGGATCTGGCTAACGCCCTGTGTAAAGAGATCGACGCGACCTGTACCTTCACCAATCAGTCGTTTGACAGCCTGATCCCAAGCCTGAAGTTCCGCCGTATCGACGCCGTCATGGCAGGTATGGACATCACACCTGAGCGTGAAAAACAGGTGCTGTTCACCACGCCGTACTATGACAACTCCGCCCTGTTTATTGGTCAGAAAGGGAAATTCACCGCCATTGATCAGTTGAAAGGCAAGAAGGTGGGCGTGCAGAACGGCACGACGCACCAGAAATTCATTATGGATAAGCACCCGGAAATCACTACCGTTCCGTATGACAGCTACCAGAATGCGAAGCTGGATCTGCAAAACGGACGTATCGATAGCGTATTCGGAGATACCGCCGTAGTGACCGAGTGGCTGAAAGCGAACGACAAACTGGCCCCGGTGGGCGATAAGGTGACCGATAAAGCGTACTTCGGCACGGGCCTTGGCATCGCTGTGCGTCAGGGCAATACCGAGCTGCAGCAGAAATTTAACGCGGCGCTGGAAAAAGTGAAGAAAGACGGCACCTACGAAACCATCTACCAAAAATGGTTCCAGAAGTAACTTCAGATGAATGAAATTTTTCCTTTAGCAAGCGCCGCCGGGATGACCGTCGGCCTTGCCGTCTGCGCCCTGATTATCGGCCTCGTGCTGGCGATGTTCTTTGCGGTGTGGGAATCAGCGAAATGGTTCCCTGTCGCCTGGACGGGTTCAGCGCTGGTGACCGTGCTGCGTGGGTTGCCCGAAATTCTGGTGGTCCTGTTTGTCTATTTCGGTTCTTCACAGCTGCTGCTCATGCTGTCGGACGGCTTTACGCTTAATCTCGGCGTTGTGCAGATCCCGGTGCAGTTGCAAATTGAGAATTTTAACGTCAGCCCGTTCCTGTGCGGGGTGATTGCGCTCTCCTTGCTCTATGCCGCTTATGCGTCGCAAACCCTGCGCGGCGCGCTGAAAGCCGTGCCTCAGGGGCAGTGGGAATCCGGCCAGGCGTTAGGCTTGTCAAAAGCGGCGATCTTCTTTCGCCTGGTGATGCCGCAGATGTGGCGCCATGCTCTGCCGGGGCTGGGTAACCAGTGGCTGGTGCTGCTGAAAGATACCGCGCTGGTTAGCCTGATTAGCGTTAATGATTTGATGCTGCAAACCAAAAGTATCGCCACCCGTACCCAGGAGCCGTTTACCTGGTACATTGTGGCGGCATCTATCTACCTGGTGATCACGTTGCTGAGTCAGTATATCCTCAAGCGCATTGACCTGCGTGCGACGCGTTTTGAACGGAGACCAGGCTGATGCTGGAATATTTACCCGAGCTAATGAAAGGGCTGCATACCAGCCTGACGCTAACCGTTGCGTCCATCATCGTGGCGCTGATTTTGGCGCTGATCTTCACCATCGTCCTGACCTTAAAAACGCCGGTGCTGGTATGGATAGTGCGTGCTTACATCACCCTCTTTACCGGTACGCCGCTGTTGGTGCAGATCTTCCTGATTTACTACGGCCCGGGCCAGTTCCCGTCGCTGCAGGCGTATCCGGTTATCTGGCACTTGCTCTCTGAGCCGTGGCTGTGCGCACTGATTGCGCTTTCCCTCAACAGTGCGGCCTATACCACTCAACTGTTTTACGGCGCTATCCGCGCGATACCGGAAGGTCAATGGCAGTCCTGCGGCGCGCTGGGGATGAGCAAGAAAGATACGCTGGCGATTTTGCTCCCTTACGCCTTTAAGCGCGCGCTGTCCTCTTATTCCAACGAGGTGGTGCTGGTATTCAAGAGCACTTCTCTGGCCTATACCATCACCCTGATGGAAGTGATGGGCCACGGACAATTACTCTATGGACGCACCTATGACGTAATGGTGTTTGGTGCGGCAGGTCTGGTTTATTTAGTGGTGAACGGTCTGTTGACGCTGATGATGCGCTTGATTGAACGTAAAGCGCTGGCGTTTGAGCGCAGAAATTAACCCCAGATGTGCATAAGATGGTTTGCAGAAAGCGGGCAACATGATGTGTTTCCCGCTTTTTTTTAAGCATAAAAACAATACTTAGTCATTTTTATTGCATATAAATTCAATCACTGGCATTGTACCTTCATGCCGCAGACACAGCGCATAATGACAAGATTGACAGACGGGAGTTTTACAATGAAGAAGATCGTTCTGACCGCATTACTGGCAACGTTCGCCGCTGGCGCATCCGCTGCAGACAAAATCAGTTTCGGCGTTTCCGCCACCTATCCGCCGTTTGAATCGCTGGATGCCAGCAACCAGATCGTGGGTTTTGATATCGATCTTGCGAAAGCCCTGTGCGCGCAGATGCAGGCCAACTGCACGTTCACTAACCACGCATTTGACAGCCTGATCCCGTCGCTGAAATTTAAAAAATACGATGCGGTGATCTCCGGTATGGATATCACGCCGGAGCGGAGCAAGCAGGTCTCCTTCACCGACCCGTATTACGCCAACTCCGCCGTGGTGATTGCAAAAAAAGGGGCCTACACCGCCTTTGACCAGTTGAAAGGTAAACGCATTGGCATGGAAAACGGCACAACGCATCAGAAATACCTGCAGGACAAACATCCTGAAGTGAAAACCGTCGCCTATGACAGCTACCAGAACGCGATTATCGACCTCAAAAACGGCCGTATCGATGGCGTATTTGGCGACACTGCCGTGGTCAACGAATGGCTGAAAACCAACCCACAGCTGGGTACGGCAACGGAAAAAGTGACCGATCCGCAGTACTTCGGGACGGGCCTCGGTATCGCGGTGCGTCCGGATAACAAAGCCCTGCTGGAAAAACTCAACGTCGCCCTGAAGGCGATTAAAGCCGACGGTACGTATCAGAAAATCAGCGAGCAGTGGTTCCCGCAGTAAACTCTTTTGCCGGGTGGCCTGGCCTACGGGGGTGGTCTGTAGGCCGGGCCACCCGGCAATGTCTTATAAAGGCACGAAGAACCGGAAACGCGCGCCGCGCACCGAATCCATTAGCCTGATCCCGCCGCCATGCAGTTCAAGCATCCGTTTAACAATCAACAGCCCCAGCCCTCCACGGTTCTCCCGCGACGCCTGCGTATTCAATGTCGAAGGCCGCTGGAATAAAAAGTCCTGTAGCGCCGCATCAACGCCGGTGCCACTGTCCTGGACTTCCACCTGCAGCTTTTGATCCTCTTGCCACACCGCCAGGCGGATCTCCCCCCCGGCAGGCGTATGGCGCATCGCGTTATCCAGCAGATTGGTCACCACGCGCTCTATCATGGAGACATCGGCATTCACCAGCGGCAGCGGCCCCGGGAGATCAATATGCAGGTTCAGCTCGCGCGTGCGGGCCGTTAGTTCAAACTTCTGCGCCACGTCGGAAATCAGCTCGCCCATCGCAAAGCGTTCCCGCTGCGGCTTAATGCCGCCGTGCTCCAGCCGCGCCAGTTCAAATAGCTGCTGAGACAGATGGCGCACCTTTTGCCCCTGGCGCAGCGCGGTGGCGAGATATTGCTGATGCTCCTGCGGCGTGAGCGTGGCGGATTTGAGCGACAGCGTTTCCAGATAGCCCAGCAACGAGGTCAGCGGGGTACGTAAATCATGGGAGATGTTGGCAATAAACTCCCGGCGCTGGCGATCGCTGTCGGCCAGTTGATCCCACTGGGAGGTGATTTTGCGTGCCAGCTCGATAAAGGTATTACGCAGCAGGGCCACTTCATCATTGCCCGCCGGCTCCAGGGAGAGTGTCGCCAGCCGTTTGATGGCGGTGATACTGTCCTGCTCAAGCCCGGCAACTTCATCGGTTAACTGCTTCACGGGCCGCGTAACCCAATACCACACCAGTCCCCCCGCCAGCAGGCCAAACAGCGCGACCCACAGCAATGACCACAGTACGGTGCTCCAGAGCGCTTTATGCCAGGCCATTTCCGCCAGCGCATTAGACTCTTCGCCCTGCAAAATGATGTAGAGATACCCTTTCAGTTCACCGTCCTGGCGCAGCGGCGTGGCGCTAAATACTTTTTGATTCTGGCTGCGCGGATCGTCACCCAGCACCGGCATTACCGCCCCGCTGAGGAAAGTGTGCACCGGAACAAGATCAATGTTTTGCCGCTGAATGTGGCCCGGCGGGGCAGCATCCGCCATAATGTCGCCGTCAGGGGAGATAACGTACAACTCCACGCTCGGATTAAAGGTCATTAGCCGGTCAAACAGGGGCTTTAACGCGCTACGGTTTACCTGGCCCTGCGCATCCAGAATAGGTTCACGCTGAACGATCTGTTGCGCCAGCCCGCCGGACAGCCGCTGGACCATCGCGTTACCGTACTGCTTGCTGTTGTAAAGCTGCACCGCGCAGGCGACGGTGGCGCAGAGCAGCAGCAGCAGAATAAACAGCACAGTCAGCCGCTGGCTGAGGCTAAAGCGCCGCATCATGGTTCAGCTCCGCAAATTTATAGCCTTTACCCCAGACGGTACGAATGATCTCCGGCTCGGCGGCATCTTTTTCAATTTTGATGCGCAAACGGTTGATGTGGGTGTTGACGGTGTGTTCATAGCCTTCGTGCTGATAGCCCCAGACTTGCTCCAGCAGCGCCAGACGCGAAAAAACGTCGCCGGGATGACGGGCAAAAAAGTACAGCAGTTCAAATTCACGCGGCGTGAGATCGACAAGCTGGCCGTTCAGGCGCACCGTGCGGGCCAGCGGGTCGATTGTCAGCCCATGCGCCTGAATATGGCCCGAAGTCTGCGCCTGCCCCATCGCCTGCTGGCGACGGAATAGCGCCTTGATACGCGCAATCAACTCCTGTACCGAGAAGGGTTTTGCCAGGTAATCATCGGCGCCGGTTTCCAGCCCGGTGATGCGATCGGTTTCGCTACTGCGGGCGCTGATGATGATAACCGGCAGGTAGCGGGTCATCTGGCGGATCCGCCGGCAAATCTCCAGGCCATCAACGTTGGGGAGCATTAAATCGAGGATCACCGCGTCCCACGGCTGGGTTTCCAGGCGTTGTAAGGCCCCGCTCCCGTCCGGCTCGTGGGTTATTGCGTAACCTTCGTCTTCAAGGTTCAGACGCAGGAGCGCGGCGATATCATTATCATCTTCAACCAGCAGGATCTGCTTCATCGTAAGCCTTCATTCAATTCTAATGGCTTAAGCTTACCTGATTTTGCAGGGCGCAAGAGTTCACATTTTGTTTAAGATTTGACGAGCAACGTCAGCACTTCATAGTGCGCAGTATGGGGAAACATATCGAAAAGCTGTACGCGTTCGATACGATAGCCCGGCAGGTTGGCAATGTCTTTTGCCATGGTCTGCGCGTTGCAACTGGAGTAAATGATGGTGTCCGGGGCCATCTGGCTCAGGTAGTCGCACAGGGCTTTACCCACTCCGCGTCGCGGTGGGTTAACCAGCACCAGCTCCGGCACCTCTCCCTGCCCGGTGGCGAACTGAGTAGAGTCCAGCGCCTGGAAGCGCAGATTGGTTAACCCCAGTTCGGCGGCGGACTGCTTCGCGCAGATAATCGCCTCCGGGGAGATCTCAATGCCGGTCAATTGCATTTCAGGCGTGGCACAGTGCAAGCCAAAACCGCCCACGCCGCAGAACAGATCCCACATATGATGAATGTTTAACGCGCGAACCCACTCCCGTGCCGTGGCGTACAGCGCTCTCGCCACCGCCGGGTTAGTCTGGAAGAAGCTCTGGGGGCGGATCCACAGCGGCACGCCGTTGAAGCGCTCCGCCAGGGCATGTTGTTCGGTGAAGAAAATCTCTTTCTCCCCTTCCATTATAGCCATGTGCACTGGCTGAATGTTGGCGGTAATCACCTTCAGTTGTGGGAGCTGCGCCTGCAGCCACGGCAGCGCGGCGCGCAGTTGCGCCAGCTTAGCTTCCGAGCGCAGCACAAAACGCAGCATCATTCCGCCGTCAGCCTGGCTTTCCGTCAGCAGGAAATATTTCAGTTCACCGCGCTTACGGGCCACGTTATAGGGCGTTAAACCCGCGCGGGCAATAAAGGGCCTGAGGGTGGCAAAGATCGGCGCAAAGGAGGCGGGATAAAGCGGGCAGCCGGTTAAATCTTCCGGCGTACCGTCGCGATGCAATATGCCAGGCAGCGGTTTTTCAACGCTGCCGCTGACCACCATTTTCGCTTTATTGCGAAAGCCCTGTTCCGGGCCGCTAACGGGTGCGCACCACTCGGCCACGGCATGCTCAGCCAGCAGGTGTTGCAGGTCGGTCATTTTGGCGGTGAGTTGTTGGGAGACCGGCTGTTCTATCCACTGACAGGAGCGGCAGCGACCGGCGTCATAGAGTGCGCACTGCATATGAAAACCTTAATAATAACGAGGGCTGCGATTATACACATTATTGCAGCTGGAAGAACCGCCGACTGGAAGCAGGGATAAACAGCAGGCAGAGCAGCAGCAAATCCGGGAGTTTTTGCATAAACAGCGCATGCAGAATTTCACGTCTGGAGCCACCCGCAATGCTGAATAATTCGGGATAGCCGTAACCCAACGACGCCGCCCACAAATAACCTGCGGCGATAATTTGCGTCAGCAAATAGACCCAGCGCGCCCAGTTGCGCCCTTTTACCAGAGAGAACGCACAAGAGATCTCGATGAATACCAGTAGCAGGCTGCTCATAAAGACCAGCGTTAAATTCCACGTCTGCACGCTACGGTGAATGAACTCACCCATGCCGCGCGGCCCCAGGGTATGCAGAATCATCAGCACATCCAGACAGCGGATCATAATAATCGCCAGCGCCGCCACCTGCACCAGCGCAGGAACGTTCAGACGGGCGTGTGAATGACGTGATTTATTTAGGGATCCCAATGTCTTACTCACTGAAAATCAGTGCCGCGTCATGCGCGGCACAACACTGGAAATAGTCATTCGTTCAGCCGCGTCTTGCACGCTGGATATCGCGTACGCGTTGCTTTTCCGCGCGCGCCATCAAATACCAGGCGATAAATCCGACTATTCCGACGACGCCAAGGATGATGGATGCCAGCGCGTTGATCTCCGGGTTCACCCCCATGCGCACGCTGGAGAAAACCAGCATCGGCAGCGTCGTCGCCCCCGGGCCGGAGACAAAGCTGGCAATAACCAGATCGTCAAGCGAGAGCGTAAACGCCAGCAGCCAGCCGGAGATCACCGCGGGCATGATCATCGGCAGCGTGATAATGAAAAAGACCTTCAGCGGCGTTGCGCCAAGATCCATCGCCGCCTCTTCAATGGAACGATCCAGTTCACGCAAGCGCGAAGAGATGACCACCGCCACGTACGCGGTACAGAAGGTTACGTGCGCCAGCCAGATGGTGAGCATGCCGCGATCCGCAGGCCAGCCGATGGCGTGGGCCAGGGCGACAAACAGCAGCAGCAGCGACAGCCCGGTGATGACGTCTGGCATGACCAACGGCGCGGTGATCATAAACGCAAAGCCATTGGCGCCGCGAAAACGCCCAAAGCGCACCATCACCAGCGCGGCGAGGGTCCCGAGAACACAGGCCATGGTGGCCGCCAGGGCGGCAATGGTCAGGCTCAGGCCTACCGCGCTCATCATGGCCTCGTCGCGGAACAGTTCGCTGTACCAGCGCGTCGACCAGCCCGCCCACACAGTGACCAGCTTTGAGCTGTTGAACGAGTAAATCACCAGCATCAGCATTGGCGCATACAGGAAGGTAAAGCCAATCACCAGGATCAGAATTCGCCACGGTGAGCGCACGACCGGTAAGTTATTCATCCGTGCTCTCCCATCTGTTTTTGCTGATGTTTATGGAACCACATGATTGGCACGATCAGTACTAACAGCATTACGATCGCCACGGCCGATGCCACTGGCCAGTCGCGGTTGTTAAAGAACTCCTGCCACAGCACGCGGCCAATCATGATGCTGTCCGGGCCGCCGAGCAGTTCAGGGATCACAAACTCCCCCACCGCAGGAATAAACACCAGCATCGACCCGGCAATAATGCCGCCTTTGGTCAGCGGGACGATCACACTAAAAAAGGTTTTCAGCGGCCGCGCGCCGAGATCCAGCGAAGCTTCCACCAGCGAGTAATCAATGCGCGTCAGAGCCGTATAAATCGGCAGCACCATAAACGGCAGGTAGGCGTAAACAATCCCGATGTAGACCGCGAGGTTGGTGTGCAGAATGGTTAACGGCTGGTCGATGACGCCAAGCCACAGCAGAAAGTTATTCAGTATGCCGTTGTTTTTCAGGATCCCCATCCACGCGTAAACGCGGATCAGGAACGAGGTCCACGACGGCAAAATAACCAGCAACAGCAGTATGTTACGCGTCGACGGTTTACTGTGCGCCACCGCCCACGCCAGCGGGTAACCCATTATCAGACAGCAGAGCGTCGAGATCCCCGCCACCTGCAATGATTGCAGGTACGCTTCGAAATAGAGCGGATCTTCCGTCAACTGCAGGAAATTGCCCAGATTCAGGGTCAGCGTGAGTTGTCCGTCGGCCCATGTCCACAGGTCGGTGTACGGTGGGATCGCCCGCGCCATCTCCGCCAGGCTGATCTTGAAAACGATCAGGAACGGCAGCAGAAACAGCAGGATGAGCCACACGTAGGGGATGGCGATTGCCAGCTTACGGCCGTGCGCCATTTGCATACGCGCCAGCGAGTGGGCAAAACCCGCCGGTTTTTTGACCCGGGCTGGAGGTTCGAATGTACTCATTGTCCTCTCCTTATACCGTCAGCACGACGCAACTGTCCGCGTCCCAGTACAGGCTCACTTCATCGCCCCAGGTCGGCTGTCCCTTGCGGTAGCGATGTTCGTTCTGCAACTGGGCGCTGAGCATCTGTCCGCTTTTCAGACGCACGTGATAGATAGAAAGATCGCCCAGATAGGCAATGTGTACCACTTCGCCCACGGCAAAGTTATACCCGTCGGCTGGCGGTTCTTCGCAGAGCATGATTTTCTCGGGGCGCAGCGCCACATACACCGGCACGTTATCAACAACGGAGTTATCAGCGTCGACTTTCAGCGGATGGACAAGTCCATGAGAGTCAATGACCAGACCGTCATCCTCGCGGGCCTTCAGCACCCCTTCGAAGACGTTGACCGAGCCGATAAATTCTGCGCTGTAGCGGGTGGTCGGATGTTCGTAAATCTCTTCCGGCTCGCCAATCTGCACGAACTTACCGCGATTCATGATCGCAATACGCCCGGCCATGGTCATCGCCTCTTCCTGGTCGTGGGTGACCATCACGCAGGTGGCGCCTACGCGCTCCAGAATATCCACCACTTCTAACTGCATGCGGTCGCGCAGTTTTTTATCCAGCGCACCCATGGGTTCGTCGAGCAGCAGCAGTTTCGGGCGTTTCGCCAGGCTTCTGGCCAGCGCCACGCGCTGGCGTTGACCGCCAGAAAGCTGATGTGGTTTACGCTTTGCGAACTCCTGCATGTGCACCAGGCTCAGCATCTCGGTCACGCGGGCGCTGATTTCCGCCTTCGGCAGTTTGTCCTGCTTGAGACCAAAGGCAATGTTCTGCTCAACCGTCATGTGCGGAAACAGCGCGTAGGACTGGAACATCATGTTGATCGGGCGCTGATACGGCGGCACGCTGGAAAGGTCGACGCCGTCCAGCACGATCTGTCCCGCCGTGGGCTGTTCAAAACCAGCCAGCATGCGCAGTAAAGTTGATTTACCGCAGCCAGATGCCCCGAGCAGGGCAAAAATTTCCCCTTTATAGATAGTCAGGCTGACGTCATCCACGGCATGCTGGCCGTCAAAGGATTTAGTGAGGTTACGAATTTCAAGCAGCGGGGTCAGCGCTTTACGGACTTTCGCCTGCGGGCGGGGGATCGCATCATTCACGGTGTGTTCTCCGGCAGAAATCAAACAGGGTGCAGGCGCACCCTGACGGTGCGCCTGTTGCCGGGACGCTGTGCTTACCCGGCCTGGATCACACGGAAAATTACTTGCCGCTTTTCACCTTAGTCCACGCACGGGTACGTACGCGGTCAATTTTGGGCTCCTGAACCTTCAGTGTAAAGAGCTTAGCGAAGACATCCGCAGGCGGATAGATAGCCGGATTATTACGGATCGCTTCGCTGACCAGCGGAACAGACGCCTTGTTGCCATTAGCGTAGTAAACATGATCGCTAATGTGGGCAATCACCTCCGGGCGCATCAGGTAGTTGAGGAACTGATAGGCTTCGTCTTTGTTTTTCGCATCCGCCGGCATGGCGAAGACGTCGAAGAACGCCAGCGCACCCTCTTTCGGAATGAAGTAAGAAACATTCACGCCGTTCTTCGCCTCTTTCGCGCGGTTAGCCGCCTGCCAGACATCGCCTGCCCAGCCGATAGCCACGCAAATATCGCCGTTTGCCAGGTCATTAATGTACTGAGAAGAGTGGAAGTAACGAATATTTGGCCGCAGCTTCAACAGCAGATCGGTTGCCGGACCGGTGTAGTCATCGGCTTTAATGCTGTTGGGATCTTTACCCAGATAGTTGAGCACGGTGGCGAAGATCTCTTCTGGCGCATCGAGGAGAGAGACGCCGCAGCTTTTCAGCTTCTCGAGGTTTTCCGGCTTCAGCACCACGTCCCAGCTATCGAGCTTAACGTCCGGGCCCAGCGCCGCTTTGACTTTATCGACGTTATAGCCAATGCCGGTTGTCGCCCAGAGGTAAGGCATCGCGTATTTGTTGTCCGGGTCATGCTTAGCCACTAGCTTTAGCACGTCCGGATCGAGGTTTTTCCAGTTCGATAATTTGCTTTTGTCCAGCGGCTGGAAAACACCGGCGGTTAGCTGGCGCTCAAGGAAGCTCGCGGACGGCACCACAAGGTCGAAACCGGTGCTGCCCGCCATCAGTTTTCCTTCCAGCACTTCGTTGGAATCGAACACATCGTAGACCACTTTAATCCCGGTCTCTTTTTCGAAACTGGCAACCGTATCCGGCGCAATATAGTCAGACCAGTTATAAACATGCAGCGTTTTTTGTGGTGCAGCGAGCGTGCCGGCAGAGACGGCCATCAGAGCGCCCGCAACCAGACCCGACAACCATTTTTTATTCAAGGCGATCATCTCTTTATTCCTTCTGAAGCTCGTTAACACACGAGCTGAAACTGTGCACTCAGGAGATATGCAATAATCATGCATAGTTTGTCGCTCTGCCCGACATAAAATAAAGCCTTATACCCGGCAGGATCCGCTCGCTTTTTTAAGCATTGCAAGAATAACTGTAGCCCGTGTATCCGGCTATAGCCCAGACGAAAAAACGCCTTTTATCAATTTTTTATGCAAGTTATGTCTATGTGATAAGCCGAAATGGCCTGCGAGGAGGTGAAAAATTCTTTAAGAAAAGGTTAAAAGCAGCACAAAAAATGGCGTTATGCAGTCGCTCTGGCAGCGACTGCGCAAAAGTCACACAGCTTTAGTGGAGAAAATTGGGCGACGCG
Source organism: unidentified bacterial endosymbiont (assembly GCF_918797525.1). Lineage (NCBI taxonomy): Bacteria > unidentified bacterial endosymbiont. Next base: position 3,239,005 of record NZ_OU963893.1, read on the forward strand.
TCGGTATTCTCTGCGTCATCTTCCGGGCTGTACAGCAGATGATGGGCGTTGGCTTCCATCATCACCATTGAAATTTGCTCTTCGCTCATGCGCACAAACCAGGCGAACTGTTTTAAGGAGAGGCCAGCACCGGAGAGTATAGACTGGCAAACGACCAGTTTCGGTAGGTTATCATCCTGGATATCGAGAAAGGCTTTAACCGTCAGCGAACTGGCATTGATGGCCGAGAGATCGGATGCCAGCGTCAGCAGCGCAGAGGGTTTAACCTCCGCCAGGGCCGAGAAAAGAATAACGTCGTCAACCAGGTCGATTTTGGCATCAAATATACCGTCAAAATTTTGCATATGAGGCAGATGCAGCGCCTGGCAGGAGTCGCATTCAAAAAAGGTAATACCGGCATCGTCAAGCCATTGTCGTAACGTATCCAGTGTTGGAACGACCTGTAAATCCATCGCTGTGTGGCCTCTTTTATAAAAACTTCATCAAGATTACGCAAAAAATTAATATTAATCTATTTAACCGCCCGTTTTCAGACAGTAGCCCGGGGTGGCGTGCCGCTCGATCCATAAGATCATTTTACCCGCGATATCGACGCCGGTAGTTTTTTCCACCCCCTCCAGCCCCGGCGACGCATTGACCTCCATCACCAGCGGCCCACGCGTTGCGCGCAGCAGGTCAACCCCGGCAACGTCCAGCCCAAGCGTTTGCGCCGCTTTCACCGCAATCTCGCGCTCGCGCTCGCTGATCTCAGCAACCCGCGCTACGCCCCCACGATGAAGATTGGAGCGGAAATCGCCCTCTTTCGCCTGCCGCTCAATGGCCGCGACCACTTCATTACCTACCACGAAGCAGCGAATATCGCGCCCTTTGGCCTCTTCGATATACTCCTGCACCAGAATGTGGGCATTGAGGCCGCGAAAGGCGTCAACTACGCTTTCTGCCGCCTGCCGCGTTTCTGCCAGCACCACGCCAATACCCTGCGTTCCTTCCACCAGCTTAATGACCAACGGCGCGCCGCCGACCATGTCGATCAGATCGCTGGTATCATCCGGTGAATGGGCGATTCCGGTAACGGGCAGATCGATACCCTGGCGGGCAAGAAGCTGGAGCGAGCGCAGTTTATCGCGGGCGCGAGAAATGGCGACAGATTCATTGAGCGGGTAGCTGCCGAGCATCTCAAACTGGCGCAACGCCGCCGTGCCGTAATAGGTTATCTGGGATCCAATGCGAGGGATCACCGCATCGAAATGCGGTAATTTGCGCCCTTTGTAGTGAATCGACGATGCCGCAGGATCGATGTTCATATAACAGGACATCGGGTCGATGATCTCAACCTGATGTCCCCGTTTAGCCGCCGCTTCTCGCAGGCGTTTGCATGAATAGAGCGTTCCATCCCGGGACAAAATGGCAATTTTCACCCTGCACCTCTCTAAAAACATGGAAAAAGCCTGCGTATCATACAGAATGAACTATCGCGTCGCCCAGCCCTGTTTATGCAGATAATCAAGAATAAACGGACGATTTTCTTTGATGATGGTGCGACGGATATGGTCAGTCCAGGTATCGCGACGGTTATTGCTGTCTCGCGTCAGGTAGTAGTTCGCTAACTCGTCGTCATACTGATCCAGTACATTCTGATCGACCGGCTGGTAGTGATTCTCATGCACCAGCATTGCAGCGGGAATACGCGGTTTGAGACTGGGGTTATCTGCCGGCCAGCCGAGGCACAGGCCGAACAATGGCAGGACATGTTTTGGCAGTTTCAGCAGTTCGGTCACGCTTTCGATGTTATTACGCAGCCCACCGATGTACACCCCGCCTAAACCCAACGACTCGGCTGCCGTGAAGGCATTTTGCGCCATCAGCGCGGTATCCACGACACCGAGCAGCAGCTGTTCGGCAAGGCCCAGCTCGGCTTCAGGGCAAATCTGCAGGTGGCGATTGAAATCAGCGCAGAACACCCAAAACTCAGCCGCCTGGGCAACATGTTTCTGCCCACCTGTCAGCGTTACCAGCTTTTCACGCATCGCCGGATCGGTAATACGAATAATGGAGCTGCACTGCAGGAAGCTGGAGCTGGAGGTTCCTCTTGCGCTATCAATAATCGCTTCACGTTGCGCCTGGGTGATAGGTTCATCGGTGAAATGGCGGATTGAACGGTGGGAACGGAGCAGGTCAATGGTTGGCGTCATCTTGTCTCTCTTTTTCTGACTGAAAACGTATGGCAGCCAGTATAGGCAATCATGCGCGGCATGTAATTGGCGAAACATAGCCTGATGATATTAAAGTGACAGGCGAAACCTTCTTTTCATGACGGCAGGTTATCGTGCACACCAGGCGTTCTTCGCCGTCAGGCTTGTTTTTGAGGAGAGAGAAATGTTTGCCGTTATTTTTGGAAGTCCAGGATGCCCTTATTGTGCGCGCGCGAAAGCGCTGGCAGAGAAACTGACCGAAGAGCGTGATGATTTTAACTTCCGTTATGTGGACATCCACGCGGAAGGCATCAGCAAAGCGGATCTGGAAAAAGAAACCGTCCCGCAGATCTTCCTCGATCAGAAACACATTGGCGGCTGCATCGATTTTGAAGCCTACGCCAAAGATAACCTGGGGCTATTTGCCGCTCAGTAACACCCGGACGCCCTCACCCGAAGGGCGTTTTTATTTGTCATGCCTGCGTCGATACAGCAAACTACGCACAAAGAGAAAGCATAGCGCCCCCAGCGCGCACCAGAACACGCCGCTCAGTAACCATGCCAGCTCCTGCCAGAGGCTTCTCGACGGGACATACATCAGACGCATCAGCAGCAGGCACAACGGTGCTGCAAGCATCGCGCCCAACAAAGGCTTAACGACTTCGCCTTTGTGAGAGAGAAAACTCGCCACCGCCCCCGGAAAAATAAAAAAGAGCAAGCCCAGTTCAGGATGACCAGAGGCTCTGAACGCACCTTTCACATTAAACGCGAGCGACATACAAACGACCGTAAACAGCAAAAAGCAACTGACCAAACCCGCCCAGTTTCGTTTTATGTTCACACTATCCTCCCGACCTCTCTACCAAATACACCTTCGTCCAGTGGACGCCCAGTCAGATAAAGCAATACGGCATTCCATGCCAAAGTACGCACATTGTGATGCGATAATAGGTAGCTGTCGGTAGCTAATACGATTAAACTAGCCACCTGCTGTTGTTTTTTGGAAATTATCAGGAAGCAGGGAGTGATGAACACTTTCCCTGACACTAAAAACAGTAGCCCAAATAGTCCGTTCATTCAACAACTTACTGGTAAACAAGAAGTTAGCCTCCGTGAATATAAACGTCGCAGACTTGTTAAATGGGAATTACATCCTGTTATTATTTGTGGTACTTGCCCTGGGTCTTTGCCTGGGTAAATTGCGACTGGGTTCAGTCCAACTTGGTAATTCCATTGGCGTTTTAGTCGTCTCCTTATTATTAGGCCAGCAGCACTTCAGCATTAACACGGATGCACTTAATTTAGGTTTTATGCTGTTTATTTTTTGTGTTGGCGTGGAAGCAGGGCCCAACTTTTTTTCAATTTTCTTCCGTGACGGCAAAAATTATTTGATGCTGGCGCTGGTGATGGTGGGTAGCGCCCTGCTAATCGCGTTAGGGCTGGGTAAACTGTTTGGCTGGGATATCGGGGTTAACGGCCGGAATGCTTGCGGGCGCCATGACATCGACGCCGGTACTGGTGGGAGCGGGTGATACCCTGCGCCATTCCGGTATGGCGGGTTCGCAACTGTCCACCGCGCTGGACCACCTGAGCCTGGGTTATGCCCTGACCTATCTGATTGGTCTGGTGAGCCTGATTGTTGGCGCTCGCTACCTGCCAAAACTGCAGCACCAGGATCTGCAGACCAGCGCCCAGACGATTGCCCGCGAGCGTGGCCTGGATACTGACACCAAACGTAAAGTCTATTTGCCAGTCATTCGCGCTTATCGTGTCGGGCCTGAGCTGGTGGCGTGGGCTGACGGCAAAAACCTGCGTGAGCTGGGCATTTATCGCCAGACGGGTTGTTATATCGAACGCATCCGCCGCAATGGGATCCTGGCGAATCCGGACGGCGATGCCGTGTTGCAAATGGGAGATGATATCGCGCTGGTCGGTTATCCGGATGCCCACGCCCGCCTCGACCCTAGCTTCCGTAACGGCAAAGAGGTGTTCGACCGTGATCTACTCGACATGCGAATCGTTACCGAAGAGATTGTGGTGAAAAACCATAACGCTGTCGGCCGCCGTCTGGCGCAATTAAAGCTGACCGACCACGGTTGTTTCCTTAACCGGGTGATCCGCAGCCAGATTGAGATGCCTATCGACGACAACGTCGTTCTCAATAAAGGCGACGTCCTGCAGGTTAGCGGCGATGCCCGCCGCGTAAAAACAGTTGCCGACCGTATCGGCTTTATCTCTATTCACAGCCAGGTCACCGACCTGCTGGCCTTCTGCGCCTTCTTTATAGTGGGCCTGATGATCGGGATGATTACTTTCCAGTTTAGCAACTTCAGCTTTGGCATCGGTAACGCCGCCGGACTGCTGTTCGCCGGGATAATGCTGGGATTCCTGCGCGCGAACCATCCGACCTTCGGCTATATTCCGCAGGGCGCGCTGAACATGGTAAAAGAGTTTGGCCTGATGGTGTTTATGGCCGGTGTGGGGTTAAGCGCGGGCAGCGGTATTGGCAGTAGCCTGGGGGACGTCGGCTGGCAAATGTTGGTTTCCGGACTTATCGTCAGCCTGGTGCCGGTGGTGATTTGCTTCCTGTTTGGCGCTTACGTGCTGCGCATGAACCGCGCTCTGCTCTTCGGGGCAATGATGGGCGCACGCACCTGTGCCCCGGCGATGGAAATTATCAGCGACACCGCGCGCAGCAACATCCCGGCGCTGGGGTATGCAGGAACCTATGCAATCGCCAACGTCTTGCTGACCCTTGCCGGTACGCTGATTATCATCATCTGGCCAGGACTGGGGCTCGGATAACGCTCAGGTTCGCGCGCAGGTGAAATTATTTTCGTCATGCGCAGAACTTTTCTCGCAGGAGGCAGTCATAACTATTGCCACTGCTTTTCTTTGATGTCCCCAATTTGTGGAGCCCATCAACCCCGCCATTTTGGTTCAAGGTTGATGGGTTTTTTGTTGCCTGAAAAATCATTTTATGGATTAAAGCCGTTACACGCATGGAATTAGCTTATTGGCGACAGACTTTTACACGTCAGGTTTGATTCCACAAAATCGAGCTTTAAGCTCACCCGCCTCTGATTTTTGCGGCTCCGTATGAAAGCACATAGCCAACTATCAGTGCCCCAAAACACCCGGCGAATTTCATCCATGTACTTTCAAACCAGAAGAATGACCCGATAGCAAAAATTACAGCCAGAAAGGTGATGGTTCCCTCAATTGCGTGGGACATTAACGATTTTACAAATTTCATTCTGTATTTCTTTGCAATCAATAGGGTGTCCTTCAATGAACATGAGGTTAGGCGCTACCTTCCTGGTGCTAAAAAATCTGCGGCCACCATGATATAAAATGGCCATGCGCCGCGCTTCACTCCGCTGGCTACGATGGTTTAACAATTTCATGGCGCTTTCCAGTAACTGTAAAACAGGGGGGGAATTATATAAAACACAAGTAAAACAAAGGGTAAGGAATGAATGCCACATGGTGGCAGCGATCGTCATCACCCCATAATCGCCACTCCTGACAACTAACCCAACTCAGTAGCGTTTTAACAAGTGATTGTTTTACGAGCCCATTTACATCAATGGTTATTTGTTGCCCGCAATCCCTGCTTATCCCTTCTACACCTGATCTCCTCGCCAGAACAAGCGAGCCGTGTATATATTTCAGGCAAACCTGTTATTTACGGCTAACCTTAAAGTGGCTGCCCACACAGTGTAATTACCTGCCTTATGCTGTTATACCGCCAAATGTTATCTGAAAATCAGACAAACAAACTACAAGGTATTAAAAGGAGATGTCAGGATGGCTGAAAATACTAACCCTACCCGCCCGCCCTATGAACACCACGTTGTTGACCACCAACGTGCCGTCGTGCTTAAACGTATTTCGTGGAGCGCGGTTTTCGCAGGCGTCATTATTTCGATGGTTATCTACCTGCTGCTTGCGATTTTAGGTACCGCAATCGGCGCGAGTACCATCGATCCACTTAAAGAGCAGAATCCTTTAGAGGGTATTGGCACAGGTGCGGCAATCTGGACGGGTTTGAGTATGTTGATCTCAATCGCCGTGGGTGCGTACGCCACCGGTCGTCTGGCCCAACGAGAAGGCGCTTTACACGGTTTGTTGATGTTTGGTGTTAACACCCTACTCTGCGCCTGGTTTGTTATTGCCGTCGTTAATAATACCGTAAGCGGCACCATGAACGTGTTGGGTGCGGGTTTGCAAACGGTAGGAAGCGGTCTGACCGCGCTGGCCCCTCCCGCAAAAGATATGGTTAAACAAAAACTGCAGGAAAATAATATCAATCTTGATACTCTGCAAAACGAACTTGAAACCACGCTGCGTCAAACGAATAAGCCGGAATTACAACCTGAAACGCTGGAAAATAAAGCGCAGAATGAAGTGAATAATGCGCAAAATCAGGCCGAACAGACCGCCAATAACCCTCAACAGGCGGATACTGATATCCCTGCCTTTATAAAGGGTTTAATTGATCGTAATCAGGATACCTTCCAGGCGGCAGATCGCGACGCGCTAAAAAATATCATCAAAGCGCGTACGGGCAAAAGCGATCAGGAAGCTGAACAGATCGTTACTCAGGCGGAACAAACCTACCAACAGGCCCGGGCAAAATATGCGGAAGTTAAAAAGCAGGCTGAACAGCAGGCCCGTGAGGCTGGCGAAAAAGCCGCCGCTGCGGCAGCAAAAGCCAGCTGGTTTACCTTCTTCATGCTGTTGATCGAAGCGGTTCTGGCTGGCGCCATGGGAATGGTTGGACGTCGTACACAACCTCGTACGGCCGTTACCCACTACTAATTCTGCAGGCTCTTAGTTACGTTTTTCTGTTCCGTACCCGTTTACTCACGTAAGCGGGTATTTTTTTACGATTCTGACGACGATGATGCCGCTATCCTCCCCACCATCGCGCGGATCTCTTCCCGGGATAAGGGTTCCCTGTCCGTGACAAAGTGCAGCGTCATCCCTTCGATAAAAGCGTCCAGCGCGCGGGTGGTTACCGGGTCAAACCACTGTCCGAGCGTCATCTGGCTCATCTTCATCCACTCCTGCATAACGCTTTTGAGCGCCGCACTGCGGTTCATAAAGGCATACAGTTGGTACATCAGTTCCATGTTGTGCGCAGTGGTCACTGACGAGCTGTGAATTAAAGTCGTTATGGATTCACACGCCATTTCCGGACCGGTGACACCCGCGAAGAATTGCCGATACTGTTGCGACATTTGCTGTGTAAACCACGTAAAAGCCTCTTCGAGCAGTGACTCTTTGCCGTCGAAATAGTAGGTCATTGACCCCAGCGGCACCCCCGCGCAGCTGGCAATTTTACGGTGCGTAACAGCGTGAATACCGTGCTCTGCGATGGTATCCAGCGTCGCCTGCAGGATCTTCTCCCGGCGCTGCGGATCGTTCGGTGATCTGCTCATAAATTCTCCCCATGATTTATGTACAAATGTACACAAACTTGTTAATGTTGTCGCTATTGTTGGACTTCCGGTGCTGAACCAATGACTCTGACCTCTCCCCATAAAGCCCTTCAACTGCGCAAGTGGGCACTCTTCATGTTCTTCTTTATTCCAGGGCTATTAATGGCGTCCTGGGCGACACGTACGCCGGCTATCCGGGATATTTTGTCCGTTTCCACCGCGGAAATGGGCATTGTGCTGTTTGGGCTGTCGATAGGCTCCATGAGCGGTATTCTGTGCTCTGCCTGGCTGGTGAAGCGGTTTGGTACCCGGGCGGTTATTCGCACCACCATGTGCTGCGCGGTATTCGGGATGATGGTGTTGAGCGTGGCGCTGTGGTTTGCCTCCCCCCTTTTCTTCGCACTGGGTCTTACGGTCTTTGGCGGCAGTTTTGGGGCGGCGGAAGTGGCCATCAACGTTGAGGGCGCAGCGGTTGAGCGTGAAATAAATAAAACCGTCCTGCCAATGATGCATGGTTTCTACAGCCTTGGCACTCTGGCCGGTGCGGGGGTAGGGATGGCGCTGACGGCATTAGGTATTGCCGCCAGTCTGCATATTCTGCTGGCAGCGCTGGTGTGCATCATTCCCATTCTGACGGGTATCCGGGCCATCCCTGGCGGGACGGGCAAGAATATGTCTGACGAACAAAAAACGGCCGAAAAAGGGCTGCCTTTTTACCGCGATAGGCAGTTGATGCTGATTGGCGTGGTGGTGCTGGCGATGGCGTTTGCCGAAGGGTCGGCCAACGACTGGCTACCGCTGCTGATGGTGGACGGACACGGATTTAGTCCGACCTCCGGCTCGCTGATCTACGCCGGTTTTACCCTGGGCATGACCCTTGGGCGCTTTACCGGCGGCTGGTTTATTGACCGCTACAGCCGTGTAGCCGTCGTGCGCGCCAGCGCCCTGCTCGGCGGGTCAGGCATTGCGATGATCATTTTTGTGGACGTAGACTGGATAGCCGGGGTCTCGGTGATCCTCTGGGGTTTAGGCGCATCGCTCGGCTTCCCGCTCACGATTTCCGCCGCCAGCGACACCGGACCGGATGCGCCTACCCGCGTTAGCGTAGTGGCGACTACCGGCTATCTCGCCTTCCTGGTTGGCCCACCGCTGCTCGGGTTCCTGGGTGAGCACTACGGGCTGCGCAGCGCCATGCTGGTGGTGTTAGGGTTAGTGATTATCGCCGCGCTAGTGGCACGCGCCGTGGCAAAGCCGGAAACAGAACAAACGACACTGGAGAAGGGATATGAGCGTTAAACTGATTGCAGTCGACATGGATGGCACCTTCCTGAGCGATGCGAAAACCTATAATCGCCCGCGTTTTCTGGCGCAGTATGCGCGCATGAAGGAACAAGGTATTCGTTTTGTGGTGGCCAGCGGGAACCAGTATTATCAGCTGATCTCTTTTTTCCCGGAAATCGCCCACGAGATTGCGTTTGTCGCAGAAAACGGCGGCTGGGTCGTTAGCGCCGGAGAAGATATTTTTAACGGCGAACTGTCGAAAGAACATTTCGACCACGTCGCCGCCCTGCTAAACGACATCCCTGGTATTGAGATTATCGCCTGCGGTAAAGGCTGTGCCTATACCCTTAAAACCTATGACGACCTCTTCAAGCAAATTGCAGCGAAGTACTATCATCGCCTTGAGATGGTGAACAATTTCGACAACCTGAACGATATTTTCTTTAAGTTCGGACTGAACGTTTCTGACCACGAAATCCCACGCATTCAGGCGTTACTGCATGAAAAACTGGGCGACATCATGGTCCCTGTCACCACCGGCCACGGAAGTATCGACCTGATTATCCCGGGGGTGCATAAAGCCAACGGTTTGCGGATTTTACAAAAGCGTTGGGGGATTGAAGACCGAGAAGTGGTAGCCTTTGGCGATAGCGGGAACGATGTCGAAATGTTGCGCCAGGCTGGGTTCAGCTTTGCGATGGCGAATGCCAGACCGCATATTAAAGCCGTCGCCCGCTTTGAAGCACCGCTGAATAACGAGGAAGGCGTGCTGGACGTGATCGACAAGGTATTGAACGGGGAACCGCCGTTTCATTGACACCCGGCGGTCTGTGTCTGTCTGGTCCTCTCCCGCCGGGAGAGGAGTTAAGCAGTTTACGGCTGCAGGGCACAGCCGACGCGTTTATCCTTAAGGAACACCACCATCAATGCGACCCACAGTACGCCGTTGGTAAGGTTAAACAGGCTGAACAGAGCGTTCCCGCCTAGCGCATAAGCATGCTTGCTCACCTCAATGCCGACGGTGAAAATCAGCATTTGTAACATTCCCATTGCCGCGGATACCGTCCCCTTACTCATATCGCTGGCAAACAGCGTCAAACGTACCAGCCCGGCATTCGCTACACCAATACCAAAGGCATAGATGCTAAGCCCTGCCGTCATCCACAGGTAAGCGTGCGACGAGACTACCGTCGCGACCGCCGCCACAATAAGCCCTGCCGCAATCGGCCAGCCGCCCATGACGATCAGCGAACGCACGCTGCGCCGTGACGTCAGACGCGCCAGCACCAGGTTACCGATAATCAGCGCGCCAAAAATCGGCACCTGTAACAGACCGTACTCATAGCTGCTGAGCTGCTCCCCGCTGATAATAATTACCGGCGACTGGGCAATCCACGCCAGCAACGGCAGGCTAACGAAGCCCGTCGCCAGCGCGCCCGCCACGAAGCGGACGTTTTTTAGCACGTCTTTATAATCCCGCCCCAGCTCTTTCAGCGACAACTTTTCGCCCAGCCGGGTCGCGGTTTCAGGCATCGCCCGATGCAATCCAAAGAAAGAGATGGCTGCCAGCGCGGCAAAGAGCACAAACATCCCTTCCCAGGGCGCAACATGCACCCACGCGGCGCCCACCAGCGGCCCCAACAGCGGAGCGATCAGCGCCACGTTTGCCATCAGCGCGGTAATTTTGATACACACCGCTTCTTCAAATGACTCCTGGATCGCGGCATACCCGACGGCACCGATAAAGCACAGGCTGACCCCCTGCAGGAAACGCAGCAGGGTAAATTGTTCGATGTTTTGAACCAGCAATGTGGCAAGGCAGGTGAAGATAAACCACACCACACCCGTCAACATCACTGGCCGACGCCCGATACGATCCGACAGTGGCCCTAGCAGCCACTGCAAAAACATGCCGCCCGCCAGGTAGGCGGTCATTGAGGTTGGCACCCACTCAATGCCCGCGTTGAACTGTTCTACCACGGTTAGCATACCGGGCTGGATCATATCGTTGCCGATATAGGTAGAGAATTCGTATAGCACCAGACACAGTGGGAAAAGTAACGCCTGACGGCCCAGACGTGTACCGGAGGAAGAACGGTTTGACATGCAATCTCTTTATGGTGAAAAAACGCGAAGAGTGTAATGAATTGCCGCTTGCTGAGATAGCACATTCTCAAGAAAAAACAGAAATAACGCACTTATGGTTGTTGTTTAAGCTTTCCTTAAGTTGACAGATTTATGATAGCCCTATTACACATCACCGACCCCAATATATGTCGTACTCCTTAAGCCCTTCAGAATTGTCTAAGTTACCGACAAATAAGACAAAACGTCTTTACCGTTTGCCGGTACGCTTTTATGGTTATCAGCTTTTCGTGCTGGTCGTCCTTGCGATGATCTTTACCTGGCTATCTCGCGATGAAACGCTCGACAGGTGGATAACCCACTTTTGGTATGACGCCGCTACGCAGCGTTTTCCCCTGCTGGATTTGCTGAACCACTGTCTGGCGAAGCATATCGCCCTCGCGTTGGCTACAGCGGCGTTGCTTTACCGCGCTTACAACGTTATGCGCGGCGCCCATTTTTTCTCTCACAACCTGTGGGCTGGGTGGTGGGATTGGTTTTCCCAGGTGGCGGCCTATGGCCTCGTTTCCACCCGCTTTGCTAAAGAGTAACGACACTATGTTAGAGCAAATCAATTATTCGCTGTTTTATCTGATCAACGCTACGCCATCCTCTCCGACGTGGATGATTCATTTCGCCACCTTTCTGGCTAAAAACTTGATCAGCATTGTGCCTGCGATGGCCGTTATTCTCTGGTTATGGGGGCCGCGTGAACAGGTGACAGCCCAACGCCAGCTGGTGATTAAAATGGCGATGGCGCTCGGCGTAAGCGTATTGACCAGCTATATCCTGGGACACGTCTTCCCGCACGATCGTCCGTTCGTCGATCATGTGGGTTATAATTTCCTGCACCATGCCCCGGATGACTCCTTCCCGAGCGACCATGGCACGGTGATTTTCACCTTCGCGCTGGCATTTCTGTTCTGGCATCGCTTTTGGTCTGGCGCCGTGCTCATGGTGGTGGCGGTCGCCATTGCCTGGTCTCGTGTTTATCTTGGCGTTCACTGGCCACTGGATATGGTCGGGGGATTACTGGTAGGGCTGATCGGCTGCGTGAGCGCGGCGATCCTGTGGAGCCTGTTCGGTGAGGCTCTCTACCGTGGTCTCTCTTCGCTGTATCGCGCCATTTTCGCCCTACCGATCCGCAAAGGCTGGATACGTGACTAACCCCGGCCCGACAGGTTACACTTGAGCCCCCGCCCTACGGGGGCACACATTTATACCCCGAGGTTCTATGGAAACACGACGCGATGACCGCATTGCTCAGTTGCTTCAGGCGCTGAAGCGCAGTGATAAGCTGCATCTTAAAGAAGCCGCGGCCCTGCTTGGCGTTTCTGAGATGACCATTCGTCGTGATCTGAGTAGCGAGAGCGCGCCAGTCGTGCTGCTGGGCGGGTACATTGTGCTGGAGCCGCGTAGCGCCAGCCATTACTTATTAAGCGACCAAAAGACGCGGCTGGTTGAAGAGAAACGCAAAGCCGCGCGGCTGGCGGCATCTCTGGTGCAGCCGCATCAGACCCTGTTTTTTGATTGTGGCACCACTACGCCGTGGATAATCGAAGCCATAGACAGCAGTATGCCTTTTACCGCCGTGTGCTATTCGCTTAACACCTTCCTGGCGCTGCAGGAAAAACCCGAGTGTCGGGTTATCCTCTGCGGTGGGGAGTTTCACGCCAGCAATGCCATTTTCAAACCGTTGGATCTTCAGGACACCCTCAGCAATTTATGTCCGGACATTGCTTTTTACTCTGCGGCGGGAATCAACGTACGCCAGGGGGCGACCTGCTTTAATCTGGAAGAGCTACCGGTGAAGCACTGGGCATTACGTGCCGCGCAGTACCACGTGCTGGTGGTCGATCACAGTAAGTTCGGCAAGGTGCGTCCGGCGAGAGTGGGCGAGCTGTCGCGATTTGACGCCATCGTGAGCGATTGTCGCCCGGAGGATGAGTATCTGGCGTATGCAAAAACCCGGCAGGTGAAGTTGATGTATTAAACGGTGTGGGGGCGTTATGCCAGGGAAGCGCAGCGCGACCCGGCAAACCAACATCGAACCTCCCGTGGAATTTCATTCATACGAAATCCCACAGAGCCATCTTTCAATGAGCTGAGAAGTAAACCCGTTTTTCCATCTGCCGATGGATGATCCCGCGAAGTAGTGTACCTAAACTTTTGCCATTGCTCTTCATTAACTCTCTACCCGCAACGGACCGAAATAGCAGTTTTTTCTGCCTGATAAAAAATAAGGTTTTATGGATAATTAATTGTTTTATTAAAGAAAACTGAGAATTTATGTCTGACAATATGGCAAAATCCATATCGCAAAAGACATTTTCCATGCCCATTGTCAGGTCCAATCTGAAGTTAAACCTCTCTCCTTTGAAAATTGGCGCTGCTAATGATGGGGCGGAGTTAACATCTACAAATAATCACCTGAAAAATAATTTCGATTCCTTGTGTAAGTATCCCACATAATCGTGCCATTCACATTTATAGAGACTCTGGAATCCAGACTATCTGAAAGTGGGATTATTTCAGGACAGTGCCCTGAGTCAGACGTTCGTCCTGAAAACTGGAAATATCTCAGTTATCGTAATGAACTACGGAGTGGGCGTGATGATGGAGAAGTGCAGAGTCAGGCCTTACGTGAGGAACCGTTTTATCGTTTGATGAAAGAGTAAGGTGTCACGGTTTTCGTGCACCGGGCGTACAGCACCTTAACGAATTTTTGGGGGAAATCGGTTATGTTTTTCATCGTGGTTACCTCTCTCAAAGAGTGTAGTCTCCAGGATTACCAAGGCGGTTCACCCTTCTGGCACTGGCGGCCTGTCACCCTTTGCCTTACCACCTGCAAGCAATGAGCGATTTCTAATAGAAATTCAAGGTCAGATGTCCATTAATTACTCATTAAACTCGGTCAACAGCATAGAGGGCGGTAAAAAATGGCTGCAGTACAAAATGTTTGTCAGACAACAACAGGAACACACTGGGCGTCATGCGTTGCGTTGAATGAGCATAAAAAGTGGTCAGATATGACCACGCCAGAGAAATTACTGAAAATAGTTACCATTGGGTTTTATAGTCCACATTTTTCCCTTGCAGAAAAAATGGATGTTAGTAAGCTGATGTCACATTTTGCGCCCAATCCATATTATCAACCCAGTGACAAGGACACATCGCCTTTTGCTCATGCAAACTTAGGTGATACTAATATCGCCTGCTATCATATCTCAGACGGTAAGATTAAAGTGGAATGCCGTAGCGGTGACAATATTACTAGGCTGTGTCCCTTAATCGTTTGAGCTATAGTAACTGTCTGTTTCCACAACATATTGAACTATGGCTCGCTACGACCTTCCTGATGAAGCATGGATTATCATCCAGCCTTTATTGCCTGCTGAACCCGTATCTCCACGGGCCGGACGCCCATGGGCTGAGCATCGTAAAATTATCAACGGTATGTTCTGGGTGTTGTGTTCCGGGGCTCCGTGGCGTGATTTACCTGAACGATATGGACCATGGAAAACGGTTTATAACCGCTTTAACCGGTGGTCAAAATCAGGTGTTATTAACATTATTTTCAACAGGTTGCTTTCGCTACTTGATGCCAGCAATCTTGTTGACTGGTCTGCTACGGCGCTGGATGGCAGCAATATCCGGGCGTTGAAATGTGCTGCCGGGGCTCAAAAAAACATCCCGATATCGCCGGAGATAATGGGCTGGGTCGCTCTCGCGGTGGTTTTGGCACCAAAATCCATCTGGCGACAGACGGAAACGGTCTTCCGTTAAACATAGTGCTGAGTCCCGGACAGGCTCACGAAAGCCAGTTCGCGCAACGTCTTCTCGACGGTATTGGTGTTCAGCGCCAGAACGGCAGCATGAAACGCCGTGGCCATGCGGTACTGGCCGACAAAGCGTACTCCGGGCATGCGTTACGCAACGAACTGAAAAGCAAAGGTATAAAAGCAGTCATTCCCCGAAAATCAAATGAGAAAATGGCATTGGATGGGCGTTCACAGCTCGATCGTAATGCGTACCGCAATCGCAACGTTGTTGAGCGATGTTTTGGTCGCCTGAAAGAATACCGTCGCATAGCGACGCGTTACGACAAAACGGCGAGAAATTATCTGGCGATGGTGAAGCTGGGCTGCATCCGGCTCTTTTATCAACGACTATATAATTAAGGGACACAGCCTAAATCTATTCTTAATAAAGAACAGTCAGCCAATCTGTTACATGCTCTTCCCCCCGGGGCCTATCACACTGGCTTGCGGCCTGTCAGTATCCGAATCCCGCCTCAGTCCCTTCATTCCGTAGGCGCGATTAATGACTATCTTAAAGCGGTACAAAATATTCCAACGGCTATCACAGGCCCTGTGACTGATTCCAGTGATTCAGCTTTCAACTCGGTGTGGTGTGATGTTGTTCGCACATTACCTCTGGAGTGCACTCGTGTTGTACTGGACGGCGTGTATATTCCACCATTAGTCCTCAGTGCATACCTTAAGGCCAGTGGTATTGACGGCCGACAAGACCAGACATTCATGCCGAAAATACCGTCTTTATCTGAAATCACCACGATATATAAACAGTCATCCGAAGACGAGTCGGATATAAGCCGTGAAGTGGCGCTAGCATTATTGGGATTGAACGAAAATAACGCACTCCGTGCAGCTCTGTTTTCATCAACTTATCAATCCTTATGTGCTAACGAGGAAAACTTAAAAGTCATAGCAAATGAAATTTTGCTTACTGGCACCCAAGATGTTATAGGAGAAAAGTTAGTTAATCACCGAGATATTATTATCACCAAAAATAACGATGGCACGGGTCCTGTTAATGACCGTCATTCTTATACCGTTCACTCCAGTCTTTACATATTTGGTGTAGATTGCGAAACTCAGACGCATGTAAAAGGCCTAAAGTGGAGCGCGGATTATTACGTTCCACCCTATATTGAGCCCACTCGAAACAGTATGAGTACGCTAGTAGATCCAAAGCTAAATTTAATCATCGGTTCAAGCGCAACTATCCAGTTTGGTTGATGGAGACAGACACATGAGCAGAACGAGAAATACTCCCATATTTCCGTTAGCATTCAGCCTGGCGCTCTCCGGTTTACGCCTGAAAACAAGAGAAATGAAAGTGGGGCCCTGGGCGTGATACTCAGGCCGCAGCGGATAGCAACTTCCCGCTGGGTTCTTTTACCCGGGTACGCTCGTTCCGCTGCATTGTTATTTGTGCCCTGCAAGGCAAGACCTTTCTGTCGGTGAAAGTCCGACACGTCCTGGATATCATCGCTGACTGCCCGGTAAACCGGGTCGGTGAACTGCTGCCGTGGCGAGTGACTTTGCCAGCCTGACCAACTTCACTTCGTCAATATGGTTCTTGCTGTATGCTTACTTTTGACTTACAACTCTGGCAGAAGAAGCGGCTGTGGGTGCAGTCTGATGATAAATAGCAGTAGCGGCGGGCTCCCATACTGGCGGTGCACTCAACGCAGAGGAGAGTCCACAGGGTACACCATTGCACTCTGCGTGAAGCCTGGTTCAGGCCTCAGGCTGTCGTTGAAGGACGTCACCTGGCGAAGTCTCTTGAGCAGAAAATCTGATCAAGAGACAGGGTTGTTACCACCAGTGTCAATCTTTATACCTCAAAAAAGTCAACCTCTCCTCCAATCAGGCTGTACATACTGCCAACGATTTTGATTTTCTTCTCATCTTCCAGCTGTTTCAAAACCGGGCTGTTTTTGCGGATATTTTCGATAGTCAACTCGACATTTTTCCGGGCTACTGCATCAACAAAATCATAATTGCTCCCCTTACGCTCACCGCTGTACTCTGTTCTTTTAATGGCAGGTTTAATTTCATCCAGCAATCCCGTCAGATTACCCAATTCAGCATTATCAATGGCACCACGAACAGCGCCACAACGGGTATGCCCCATCACCAATACCACTTTTGCACCGGCAACCGCACAGGCAAATTCCATGCTGCCCAGTATGTCGCGATTGCTGATATTTCCTGCAACACGGGAATTGAACGTTTCACCTATTCCTGCATCCAGGATAATTTCTGCTGGTGCTCTTGAGTCAATACAACTCAGAATGACAGCAGCCGGATACTGACCGGCAGTACTGCCACGTTTCTGCTCCAGATAATCATGTTTAGCGGGTCTGTTTTCCCGAAATCGCAGGTTACCCTGCTTAAAATGTTCAATCACAACATCCGGAGTCATACCATCACGCTGTTCTTTAGTGAGTGATGCCGCAAATGAAATGGAGGGCACTGATAAGGCTGCCACTCCCGTGACAGAAAGGGCTGAAACAGCAAGCGTTTTTTTCAGCATTGTGCGACGCGAGGGTTGAGTTGGTTGATCAGTTTTCATGATGTTTTCCAGTTTAGTTTGTTGAATTGAGATAACTTGCTGTGATAGCGCGGTTAAACAAATCACAGCCTCATCCAAATAATAGTAGAGACGCACGGGCTCCATGACGGAAATTGGGGTGCAGGGCTACAAATACGACATATCGATTAGCAGTTAATGTCAGTACGGTAGAATGTCATGCAGGCCAGTCAGTCAGTGACCGCATGATGCAGAGTGCGGGTTTCGCGGACAGAGGAGGGCTCGGCCATATTGAAATATATCGTGGGGCCCAAATAACCCGGGGCGCTGACCATGGCCACCATATCCTGACGTGCCCCTTCTGAAAGGGGATTATTTGCGAGGCCTACACTTGCGCCCGTGGACAGGCGGGCAATGCCTTCCGGCAGTCTGGTCAGCTGGTTATCACTGACCTCCAGCATCCATAGCACTTCCGGCAGCGCTGGCAGGCTGGTCAGATGGTTTTCAAGGCACCACAGCACCTGCAGTCCCGATGGCAGCACCGGCAGGCTGGTCAGCTCGTTTTTATGGCACCACAGCAAATTCAGTCCCGATGGCAACGCTGGCAGGCTAGTCAGCCAGTTATTACTGACGTCCAGCCACTGTAGCCCTTCCGGCAGCGCCGGCAAATAGTTCAATGGAACATAATCAGTATTCAGTTCTGTAAGATTCTGCGGTAAAAGGTCGGGTAAGGTGGTAAGTGCAAGGTATTTCAGCTCAAGCTCTGTCCTGCCATTATACAGGCAGTTACGCATTTTCTGTACCGCAGCAGCGCGGTCGGTGGACTCTCCTGCCGGCGCAGCCTTTACCCACGCGGACCAGACCGCCTCATAAACCTGTGGTGCCGTTGTGGTGGCAGCAAGTTCTGTCCGGACCATTCCTGATGCACCTTCCTCTCCAGGATCCGTGTCAGGAATGAGAGGGTGAGTTTCACAGTCCCACTGACACTTAACGGTATACTTCCCAGCGTCATCAAGGGTGACCGACAGCATCTCCCGGCTGTTTTCGTCCAGAATGCAGAAGTGGTTTTCCCCGTGCCAGCCGGACTGAACGTTTTCCTTAAATCCGCCATATGCGAGCGTTCTGAGTTGTTCAAATCTGCCAGCTACCTCCTCCCGCGTCGTTCCGGCCGGCGGGTGACAAATCTGCTGGATGAGCTTCAGCGCTTCTGGCTTGTTTGTTAAGCAGATAAACGCCTCGATTTTTCCCCATACGCTCAAGTGAGGGGAAGCATCAGGCGGGCAATCTGGTTAATGCGGCTGTCGCTCATTGCTGCAGGTAAACTTACGTTTCCAATCTGAAAGGGCATAATTAAGCTCTCTGTAAACTGACACATTGATACATTATGACCGTCCGGCCGGCGTTGGGTGTTGAGGGTATCATCGTTGTCCAGTTTATTATTTACAACACGGTCATCTACTGATTCTCAATTGTCCCGTCGAGGTAGGCCACAAATGATGCAGGAGAATCACCGGCAGGTAGAGTCTTAGGAGGTGGTGTAAATTCGACAGGACGGCGATAGCCATCGTATTATCCAGTAAGTAATGGTTACAAAGATATTATCTGAAGAGGAGTCAACCGATGGCCGACAGCAGCATGACATTCAGCAACGCCCTGATGCAGTTCGTCGGTGAGGACTTTCTGCGTGAACTACGTGAATTTATGCTCAACCGCATCATGGAAACTTATGTCACTTAGCGTATTAACGCTGAGCCTCATGAGCACAGCGGTGAGCGGGAGACATACCGCAAATTATAAAACGGTGCCCGGGGCATGTAAACCATCGGAGCCGCGAAGCCGTAACGCGAAATCATCAGTGCCGGTATATATGGCACTTACTGAAACAGGTGAATCAGTTTATGAGGGTCGCCTCCCCATTCCCCGGCAATCAACATGGACTGGCTAAAATGGAGCGATAATATGCGAAATTATTTAGTACGATAAGACCTATTCCCTATATGATACCCTGACAAAAATAGAGTATAATATCTCTCATTAGAGAAGTGAAAATTGCAGCGGTTTTTCTTTTCCCAGAATTTCATGCTTAAAAAAAGGACATAAGATTTCAATGAAGAGCATACTTTTCGATGTAACAAGAGAAGATTTACAATCGCCGTTCAACGAAAAGCTACATTATCAGCTAATCACTTCATTACAACAGTATAATATTCAACAGCTACCGACTAACTTCAGTGATTTCTTTGGCGTTAATCCTGCGCTGGCCTCTAATTTCCCCACGTTATCTAACAAACTTAACCCACACAGATTAAATCTAAATTGTTATTATTGTACTATTGCTGCACTAACTAACCAGACCGTACATGATATGGTCGCTGCAACGGAAGTAATGCAACATGATCAGGCAACGTTGGACGAAATAATGTGTCTGTTCCGGGAAGCTGGTGTACCAGTCGCTCTGATGAATTTTTATGATTATACCCTGCCTGCACAACAACTCTGGGAGCATACGTATAACTATATTGATCGAGCATTAGCGGAAGGTGAAGCCGCAGGACTCGCTTACAAACGCTAGCCTGGCGTTGATCGGAATGGTTTTTTTTCTCCGGCCTCAGGACATATGGTGGTTGTGGCTAAAGACGGTAATGGAGTTATTGCTGCGCTCGATTACCAATCCGGTAGTCTGGAAGTTTTGAGCCAAAAACATCCACCGGAAAACGCCTGGCATCAGAGTTACAGTCTTTTTCAACAATACACGATTCAGGCAAGCCAATCCTGGCAGGAGGTATACGACTTTATTAGCAGTCAATATACCAGAAAATTATCATGCCGAGGGGTTCTGATTACTGAGAAAAATAATCAGGAAAAATTTTATCTCTATCACATATCAGAAAAAAATAAAATAATTGCACAGATTGGTAATGAAGTAATAAAGCTGGATAAGTATAAAGCACCTAAAGGAATAGATACAAATTCCACCATTATGATTTGTATAGAAAGATAGCAATCGGAGGGTGGCTGTCGCATTTATGTCAGCTATCGGGAAAAAGCTTCGGGTGTGAGGGCGACCGTATCAGTGTTCTTACCAACGTAATGTGGACACAGCCCTAAGCGAGGGTCTGGTTTTCAAACTGTTCCGGGCTGAGGCCGCCCCAGGCACTGTCACGACGCCAACGATCGTAATCACACTCATTATAATTAAACACCGTCAACAGTGTAATGCTGATCGAGTACAAGTTGGGCGGCTTCGAGGCGAAACTATGAGCTAAAATTACGTCTGTACGTCCGGTCATAATGTCACCTGTTTTTGACTATGAGACGATGATATCAACTCTGTACAGGCGGCCAAATTTAGTGTGCCATTACAGTTCAGCATATTCTCGCTACTGATAGGTTAACGTCATTGTCACCACAGCAGACACCTTGCCGCCATCTACGCGGTCTGCAACCTGGATATACTGGGCACTGTAATTACTGAAACTACCGTTGATATTCCCCGGTACTGAAAGTGGCTGTCCCAGCTGAACAGGAGTGCCCGATGCCGCATTCACAATCTGAAATCCGACGCCGGTTGCTGCACCGCTGTCAGGAATAATAATGTTTCCATTTCTGACGGTGATAGCATCAAAGGTAATAAAATTTTGTGAATTAACGTTACTTGAGACAATCTCCAGCGGAATTGGCGTACGCCCGGCAACAGAACCTACGCCCTGAAATACACTTGATGAGACTGGGGGCAGGTCGACAGTTGTGTTTTCATTACGCAATAGCACAGGAATATATCTGGCAGTGCCTTTGAGTATGAATCTGTAATATAAATACTGGCCATCAGCGCTTTCCACTTGAAAAAAAGGCACATTAAATGGCCCTGAGAAAAACGGCTGAGAGCTCACATATTCTGAATTATTATAATGAATAAGAATAGAAGTATCCACTCCAAAATTTACTACCTGATTAATAGTTGTGGGGGTATCTCTTGGTGGACGAACAGTAAGGTTCACGGCGGACGGTGTATTATAGGCTACGACTCCAATATTTGAACTTAACCCCACATCGCCATTTGTTGGGTATATCTGTACGTTGCGCACAATATCCAGAGAGGTTGATTTAAGTGGCCTGAACAATATACTACATGGAGATGTACTGGAAGATGATATGTTTATACGCGGCCACTCTGCTTCTGCTCTAACCCATCTCACTCCTACACTCTCAGGAGTGACAATGATGTCTCCCAGGTCGAAAATGCGCTCATGTGTTGGCACTGAAATACAGTTGGCTACAGCCTCCCTGATACCCGTCAGCAAAAGGGCACCCGTCAGAAGAGAGGCGTAAAACAGGCCGTGCATCAGTCTGGTTATCATCTTTAGTTTCCTTATAAGCTAATCTGGTGCTGGGCTATTGCCTCATCGACAGTCAATCTGTGCCGTTCTGAAGCGCTCCCCTTTCTGGGCAGGGCGCAGTTTTACCTCTCCCGTACACTGCTGCTCCGGGCTTTTGCCCCACTGCACGTGCAGCTGGCTCCGTTCCGGGACACCGCTCAGATAGATGTCACCGTTATCCCCCACAAAACTGTGGCTGACATTCTTTTCCTGGACCCAGAGTGAGGCGCTGGCCCCGAACGGCACAGGCTTACCCCGGTAGCTGACCGTCGCCAGAACCCTCGCCCCCACGTTCGCCTGGTAGTCCGCCACCACCAGTGCGCCACGGGTCGGGATGACCGTCTGGACCGGCTCCTCAAGTTCGACCTCATCCGGCAGGGATTCCGTACGGAGCGCCACGTTGTTTCTTCGGTAGGCCGACACGTACGGC
Organism: unidentified bacterial endosymbiont; assembly: GCF_918797525.1. Taxonomy (NCBI): domain Bacteria; species unidentified bacterial endosymbiont. Next base: position 3,261,197 of record NZ_OU963893.1, read on the forward strand.
ACCACGGTATACCCACGCCAGTCCGTACGCACCCCGCGCTGGTTCTTCACATCGATGCCGGCCCCGTCCGGGACGCGTACCAGTACCATGGTATCCCCGAGAGGCTGAGACAACGTCACGCCCCAGGGGTGCACCACGATGCCGCCATTCAGGCCTGCATTCAGCTGCTGGCTGTCGGTGTTGTAGCTGTAACCCGCGCTGGCCCGGCCATAGGTACCACTGTAAGAACGTAGCGCCCTTACAGGGCGAGCGTCATCGCTTCGCGATTCCGATGGTTTGCATGTCCTGAGTCCGGCTTTATACTCTGCGGCATGTTAATTTTCTCAGGAAGTCATTGGTATGGCCCGCAGCAAAGCCCCCCGAAAGCGTAAACCCACGCCCTCGTCCCGACTCTCACGCCCTGATTATCCGAAGCGTTTCCTCGTCTCCCTGCCCCCGGAAAGCGACCATGATGACCCCGACGAGTTTTTTTACGACACACCGCAGGATGCCATTCGTCACTGTGTCCACCTGGGGCCGCAGTTTTTCCTCGATACACACTTCGACCCGCCTCTCGTCTGTATCATCCGCGGCTTTGAGCCGCCTGACTCACCCGACGGCGATGTCGTCATTGAGTCCATGCCAGCCGATGTGTTTATTCTCGCCACAGAATCCGGCATGCTACCGGTGACCTTCGCACCGTGGGATAAACACACCGACAACTGGGCCGATGACTGTGACGACTGGCACTATCATACCGGTGCCACTGCAGAGCGATAATCCGCCGCATGTATATCCCGCGCCCCGCAAAGCTGCTGTTCACCACTGATGACGGCTGGAACAGGTATATGGATAAACACGGTGACACCCTCAGCCCGTGGACCGTTCTCTGTGTCGAGCGCATGCTCGCCTGCGGCACTGCTGCCATGGGGGTGAAGCGATACTGCTGCGCCTCCCCGGACTGTACACATTCCCGCTTCTTCTGCCAGACCTGTAAATCAAAAGGCTGCAGCTCGTGTGGACATAAAGCCACGGAACAGTGGATTACAGAGCAACAGCATATTCTGCCCGACTGTGACTGGCAGCACATCACCTTCACCATGCCCCACCTGCTGTGGCCCTTCTTCAACAGCAACTGGCCCCTTCTCAATGCACTGTTCCGGGCAGCCACCCGGGCCATACTCCGGTGGACCCGCAAACAGGGCGTGGAGGTCGGTATCTTCTGCGCCCTGCATACGTACGGCAGACAACTTAACCAGCATCCGCACATCCACCTCTCCGTTACCCGCGGCGGGCTTGATATTAAACACGGCGTATGGCGCGACCTCTTCTTTAAGAAGCATGCCGTGGAGGAAATCTGGCGCGGAGCCGTCATCCGGCTGCTGCGCCACAGTTATGACCTGATTAATCCCGGCAGCCTGCCGGGGCTGGGCCATATCCGCGATAAAACTCAGTGGCAGCGGTATCTGCAGGCGCAGTACGGACGCCGATGGAAGGTTCACTTTGCGAAGAAAACAAAAGGCGCATGGCGAAGCGTCAAATACCTCGGGCGCTACCTGAAGCGCCCGCCGGTATCGGCGGCGAAGCTCAGGCACTACAGCGCCGGCGCGGTGGTGCACCACTATTACGACCATCGTACGCAGCAGTACCGGCAGCAGACGCTGACCCAGGAGGAGATGATCGGACGCTATATCAGTCATATCCCGGAGAAGCATTTTAAGATGGTGCGTTACTACGGCTTCCTGTCTAACCGTAAACGGGGCACCTTGCTGCCGAAGGTGTATGCAGCCCTGGGGATGGAAGCGCGGAAAAAACCGGAACAGCCCGGCTTCGCCGCGCTGATGAAAGAATTTCTGCGCACGGATCCGTACAAATGCCTTCTGTGCGGGACCCGGCTGCGCTTTGTCAGCGCTCAGGCCGGGAGGCACGCCACGGAGTTAGTGGCAGAAAGGCAGCATAAAATCGACCGGAAACGATGGCTTCAGGAACAGACTGCGGGATAAGTGCATCTGAAAAACGGCTTTCAGGTTAAAAACGCGCCGAAAGAGCCATTTTATGGCCATAACATTCCCGATGGCACATCATTACTGCATTGCAGACACTGCTGTTCATGGTCAGGAAATTTTTTAAAACGATGATTCATTTTCCTAACCATGAACTGCTTACCCCGCCGCTGTTTCCTTCGCCCCTGCTGGCATACCCCTCACGCGCGCTCCAGCTCAGACGGTTGTCGAGCATCGTTCCGCTCAGCCCGACGTCATTGCGTATCCGGCTGCGGTTATCCGCGCTCATGCTGTAGCTGACCCGTGAGCCGGCCAGCCATCGTTCAAGCGGGACGGAAACGCTGAAAAAAATCTGGCGGTTGTTATCGCTAATCGGGGAACGGGTATCGCTGAGACTCAGGGTGTAACTGGCACCCTGCAGGGTGATGCCATATCCCAGCTGCAGGGTACGCTCTGTTCCGCTGTCGTTATAGTAATCCTGCTGGTACGCGGAGAGACTGAGGGAGCCATACTGCTCCAGGTTCTGGGTTACCTGAGCCTGAAGTCTGCTGCGTTTGTTATGCGTCCGTCGCCAGAACTCCAGTGTGTCATCATCCCCGGCAGTGCGGGGCAGCGCCTCATTTGCTTCATTAAACGAGTAGAATCCCGTGCCGGAATAGCGGTATCCGCCGAGTACCAGAGAAGTGCCGCTTTGCATAACATCCTTGGCGTACTGCAGGCGGTAAGACTCCCCCGTTCGGGTCAGCGTGGAGTCAAACTGCGTTCTGGCATGGGTGACGTCGAATGACACCGAGCCGAGGTTACCCAGCCCCTGACCGATGCCCAGTAATCCGGAGGTATAGTCAGCGGAGAAAATACTTCCGCCATACATTGTGGTGCTGTTACTCAGGCCATACTGGAGCGTACCCTGGGCAAAATCAGGCTCACGGATATTATCTCCCCAGGAACGGTAGCGCCCGGCAGTAAAGGCATAGCGCCAGTTTCCGTCACGCTGCATGCCGGGAACCGCAGAAAAGGGCTGGATGAAAGTATTTTCACTGCCGTCTTCTTCCCGGATCGTCACGTCCAGATTGCCGCTGTTGGCGGTGGGATACAGATCCCGGATTTCAAAATTTCCGGGCGCCACCGCGGTCTGGTAAATAACCTGGCCGTTCTGTCTGACTGTCACCTGCGCATTACTGCGGGCAATCCCCCTCACGACCGGGGCAAACCCCCTGAGGCTGTCCGGCAGCATCGAATCATCCGAGGCGATCTGGATCCCCTGAAACTGTACGCTGTCGAACAAATCGCCGGGGGTAGAGGACTGTCCAAGCGTGAGCCGGCCGGTCAGGGAGGGGATATCCCGCTGCAGAAAGGTATTAAGGCTGTTCCATCCGTCGCCATCACTGCGCCGGACACGCCGGCCGGACTCTTCACTGTTTTCAGTGTACTGACTGACGTTGCGGGTATAGGTTGCGTTATTTCGCAGACGCCAGGCGCCCAGATTCAGGCCGCTGTCCAGACGTAAAAACAGATGATTGCTGGTCGTGTCCTCCTGCCAGATATTATTGCTGTTAATGCCATAGTTGAGCAGAAATGCGGGCACCCCGTTATCCCATAACGCCGGGTCGATGGCGTCCCTGGCCCGAAAATCAAGGGCTGCCTGCGGAACACTGAGGTCGAGGCGGAGCTGGTTGATGTCCAGCCGTGCGCTGGCTCCGGAAATATAAAGGCCGGGGTCGCTCACCACGGCATTCTCTTTCAGCACCGCAGGAAACGCGTTTTCTTTCACCCCCAGGGTGCGCCAGTACCCGACAGTCAGGACAGGCGCGAGCCGGTCATTATCGGTAACAAACTCAACGTCCCGGGTACCCTGAAACGCATTATTAACATAGATATCAACGCGATAACGCCCGGGGGACTGGGCGCCGCGTTCAAACATACTGAGATCCTCAATGGTCGGGCTGCCCGGGCCCAGCCGAAGCGCTGCCGGGTTGAAGTGCATCTCGCCCTTTCCCTCAGATGAGATAAGCCCCGCGCCAACCAGAATGAGAAGGCTGATGTTGTTGTTTCTTATCATCCGGTGTCCCTGAGAAAAAATGACCCTTCATTATCAAAAGCCATCTGAAAAGTGGCGGGAAAACAGCATCCGCCTACTGGCGGGCTACCGGACTGCCCGCGCCGAAGTCGTTAACGGATTGCCATTCGATAACGCCACTGCCGGATGCGCTGACCCGGTGTTCCCCGAACGGGGGAACCATGCCTGGATTATCAACGCTGACGCCCCCGACTTTAAGACTGAAAAAGGAGACGTAGTAAGGCGTGGGGTTGTTGATAATAAGGGTCTGGCCCTGACGCCGGAACTGCAGTGACTTGTAGGCTTCAGCCGCCCCCTGACTGTTTAATGCCCGTGGCCGGTAGATCAGTTTAAGGCGGTGGCGGACGACGACCTGGAGATGATTCTGCTCCTGATTTTTTGGCGTGGCGGCAATCCCTTTAATACTGAGCCAGTAAAGGGATTCCCGGTCGGCAGGTAAAGACGCGCCGGTAATGGCGATCCGCAGAATGCTTTCCTTTTCACGATCCAGTCTGAACAGGGGAGGGGTGATAACAAAAGGGACTCTGGCCGTATTACCGTCATTCTCATTATCCAGCCATGACTGGACAAGATAGTCGGTTGCCTTATCCGCGTTTCGAATGGATAACGACACCTCCCTGTTCGCCTCAGGGAAAATAACCCGTGTCCCTCCGGGGATAATGCTGGCCGACGCAGTATGCATGCCGGCAATAAGTAAAAACAGGCAGGTTAAGAGATGACCACCGCGCATTACGCCTCCGTCAGGATCACATCAGCGATGGCAGCGCGTGCCGCCATCGCTATACAGGATGCAGGTATTACTCTGAATGACAAACACTACATGGAATTACTGATACTGCACGGTAAATCGTAGCACACCATTTGCCTGACCCGGGGTAATAGTCGCGGCGGTCTTTTGGTAACGGGCATTAAAGTCAAGCGTGGCGTTTTGCCCTGTCACCGTGGCCGGATTTGACGCCACGCCCAGCGGAACCCGGGAATCATTACGGGCGTCGAAGACGGCAATGGCCACGCCGGCTGCGCCACCATCGACCTGCAGAAGAGAAGAGTCGCTGGAATCACGGTTACCGTCAAACACAACGCGGGCATTGGTTAATGCTGACGGGCAATTTTCCATACTGATGCGGAATGAAGCAGAGCTGGCCGTGGAGCCCACCGCCCCAAATGAACTTTCAGCAACGGTTCCCAGAGAAATGGTCTGCGTCTGGTCGGTTGTGGTGACTTCACATCCGGCGGCAATGATTTCCCCGTTAATGGTAATGGTTCCGTCAGCGGCATTAGCGGCTGTGAACGCAAAGGAGGAAAACAGGGCGACGGTTAAAAGTGATTTTTTTAAAAACATAATCAGGTAACTCCTGTGAATGATTAGAGCGCCCACTTTTTTATTCCTGAACACAGCGGGGGTAGCTCATCTGGTTTATCCAGGAATTATCCTAAGTGAAATAACGCGAAAAATAAAAGCCGCCCGATTTCAGTGAAAATACATTTCCCGACAATCAGGTAACAAAAAGAAACATCTGCAATTACCCCAGAATCAGCCTGATGCTGCAGAATTTAGCGGCTATTTTTTATCGGGTTACCTCATTCTCCCGTGTGACGGTAAAATAAAAAGTCCTTATTGCGCCGCGTATACCCTTAGTTTCCCAGGGGGGATGAACAACAAATAAAATACAAAAGAAAGCAGCTAATTAAAGGACGGTTAACATGTATGTTAATGTAACGACCCTGCTACCAGACTTTCAGCCATCATCAATACATTTAATTACATAATCTTTAAAAAAAGAACCACATTAAAATATCGGAGAATAAATACCCACCCATATTCAATGAGTTACATTAAGCATGGCGCCATATCAATACAAGAAAGACCGGACTTCCTGATGTTTCATAACATTTAATCATCCTTCAGACACAGCGTATTTTTATCCATAACACTGGAAACACATCCGGATTTAACGAAACCATCCGGCAGGATGTATCTTTAATCAATAGCAACATCCACTAAGCTTTATTCCAGTATGGTTTTAAGATTTCCCGGCCATTACAGAGCAGCAACAGGAGGTTAATTACTCAATAACGTCAGGGTTTAAATAAAGCAATGCTTTTAATTACATTGAATAACAGTCAGTTCTGCCGGATGGTGCTGATTTACTGGCATTGTGTACTGCATAACTATAACCTAAAATGCCGTTAATCATTCAGGCATCCTCATGTTCGTTTTAACCGACAATACAGGTTATATTGACTCATTTCTTTCATAAAGCGACTATTGAAAAACGCATATGCAGACATCGCTGAGATATAGTCTGAATCACCTTGATTCGGGCAGTCAGACATTACATGCACCGCTGCTTCATGCAGGCCCTGCAACAAAAATTGTTGCGATGGTAATATTTTCTTCCATTTTCGCCAGTAACGCTGACCATGAGCATTCTGAAGGCCGGCATCTTTCCAGGATAACCATTCATCCTCAACCCCTGGGGCTTTTCGTGCTTATCTTAAAGTAGAGTGTAATTTTACTACCGCGCTTATTTGCAGGTATTTTTCGCGGATGCTTGATGGTCGGTCAGGATAATAAGGCAATGGAAGGGTATATGATGTGCAGATATTTAAACCGGGTGGGTGCCCACCCGGTTTAAAAAGCCTTTAGCTAAACCAACGTCCAAACCACCCGTGGAATTTCATTAATACGAAATCCCACATCCGGCTAAAGAAGCCGCCCTCTTCGACCGCCTCCATTACAATCAGCGGACGCTGTTCAATGGATTTACCGTTCAACTGGAAATCAATGGTCCCCACCACCTGGCCTTTTTTCAGCGGCGCGGTTAACTGCGGCTCGGTCAGGGTAAAGCTGGCTTTCAGGTTTTTCAGTTGACCGCGCGGAATGGTCACTGACCCAGCCTCACCCGCCCCCAGATTCACTTCGTTCTTATCGCCAAACCAGACGCGCTGAGTGATGAAGGTGGCGTCTGGCTTTATTGGCGTCACGGTTTCAAAGAAGCGGAAGCCCCAGGTCAGCAGTTTTTCCGATTCATTAAAGCGGATACGGTCAGTTTTGGTGCCGAGCACAACGGAAATCAGGCGCATATCGCCCTGCGTAGCAGAGGCGACCAGGTTATAACCCGCCCCCGCCGTGGTGCCAGTCTTCATTCCGTCAACATTGACGTTGCTGCTCCACAGCAGGCGGTTACGGTTCGGCTGGCGGATATTATTGAAGGTAAACTCTTTCTCTTTGTGAATGGCATACTCATCCGGCACGTCGTGGATTAACGCCTTTCCGAGCAACGCCATATCACGCGCGGTGCTGAACTGCCCTGGCGCATCGAGTCCGTGAACGGTTTTGAAGGTGGTGTTGGTCAAACCGAGCTTCTGCGCGTAGCCGTTCATCAGGCCGATAAAGGAGTCCTGGCTGCCCGCCACATAATCTGCCAGAGCGATACAGGCGTCATTACCCGACTGGATAATCACCCCTTTGTTTAAATCGGAAACTGAAACCTGATCGCCCGGTTTCAGGAACATTACGGAAGACCCGCGCAGCGCCGGGTTACCGGTCGCCCAGGCATCTTTGCCAATGGTGACCATATCCTCAAGCTTAATCTTGCCCGATTTTAACGCCTGGCCGACTACATAGCTGGTCATTATTTTTGTCAGGCTGGCCGGATCAAGCTGTTCATCCGCATTGCCTTCGGCCAGCACTTTACCGCTGGAATAATCCATCAGGATCCAGGCGCGCGCGTCCACTGGCGGCGCTTCAGGCGTTGTCGGTCCAGCTGCATATAGCGTTGGTGCAAACAGGAAAAGGAGCGCAGAGCCTGCCGCCAGGCTGCGCAGAGAAGTCGTTTTTCGCGTCATAAATGCCACCCGAGTGTCCATTCAAATAATCACGTCACATCACCGTGTCGCAAGAAGCGATGAGTAATAGCGCACTAAAACTGTTAATGAAACCTATACCAGGTAAAGTTTTTAAAGTTTATGCAATAACAGCCGGATACGCTTTGATTCAGGAGATTTTTTTGTCTTTTGTTGCGTAATTGTTAGGTTTATCTCACCATGGGGATCGCAGTCTCTGATTCACATCTCAGGTTGTTTACTATTTCGGGAGTTAACATGATTACGCTGTGGGGCAGGAATAATTCGACCAACGTTAAGAAAGTGCTGTGGACGCTGGAAGAGCTGGATTTACCGTATAAACAGGTGATGGCAGGGCTGTCGTTTGGAGTGAACAAAAACGCGGATTTTCTGGCCATGAACCCGAACGGTCTGGTGCCATTGCTGCGCGATGAAGAGACTAACGCGACGTTGTGGGAGTCCAACACTATTGTGCGTTACCTTGCCGCACAGTACGGCCAGAGCCGCCTGTGGGTTGAAAGCCCGGTACAGCGTGCGCAGGGTGAAAAATGGATGGACTGGGCAAATCAGACGCTCTCGCCGACCCATCGCGTGATCATGATGGGACTTATCAGAACCCCAGAAGCCGAGCGCGACTATGCCGCCATTCACGCTGCCGAAGAGGCGTGTGAACACCTGTTTGCGATGATGGACGACGAACTGGCGAAGCAGAAGTGGTTTTCCGCTGACGCGTTCGGCGTGGGTGATATCGCTGTCGCGCCCTTCGTCTGGAACCTCACCAACATGGGGCTGACATGGACGCCGCGCCCTCACATTGAGCGCTGGCTCCTGCAGTTAAGCGAACGCCCGGCCTACCAAAACGTTGTGATGATCCCGGTGACCTGATTAGGTGCCGGACGGGCTGACTTTTAATAGTTGCCCGTCCGTCTCGTCGGTCAGGACGTATAAATACCCATCCGGCCCTACGCGCACATCGCGAATACGCTGATCTTTATTGCCCAGGATCCGCCCGTCTTCGGTCACCTTGTCGCCATCCACGCTCAGCACAATCACGTCCTTTTCCTTCAGCGCGCCGACAAACAGTTTATTTTTCCACTGCGGGAAGACGTTGCTGTCGTAGAACGCCATGCCACTTACGGCGGGTGACACTTTCCAGACGAACACCGGTTTTTCGGTTCCCTCAACATGCTCGCCCTGGGCCTCGGGGATTTTCAGCCCGCTGTAGTTAATGCCGTGCGTCGCCAGCGGCCAGCCATAGTTTTTCCCTTTCTGCGGAATATTGATTTCATCTCCCCCACGCGGGCCATGTTCGTTGAGCCATAGCGCGTCGCTCCACGGGTTCATCGCCATCCCCTGCGGGTTACGGATACCGTAAGACCAGATCTCAGGCCGGGCACCGGAGGTGTTGACAAACGGATTATCCGGCGGCACTTTCCCGTCTTGCGTCAGACGCACCACCTTACCCTGCAATTTATCCAGATCCTGCGCCGTCGGACGCTGATTATTCTCGCCGAGGGCAATAAACAGATGGCCTTTTCCATCAAATACCAGACGCCCGCCAAAATGGTTTCCGGTTGAGAGTTTCGGCATCTGGCGGAACACCACCTGAAAGGCTTCCAGACGCGCGAAGTCGTCGCTCAGGCGACCATACCCTACCGCTGTTCCCGCTTTTCCATCATCACCCACTTCGGCATAGCTCAGCCAGACGCGGCGTGATTGAGCGAAATCCGGGGCCAGCACCACATCCAGCAACCCTCCCTGCCCCTGCGCCCAGACGCGTGGAACGCCCACAATGGGATCGGAAAGCCCTTTACCCGCCTGCCAGTGTACAAGCTGTCCGCCCCGCTGGGTGATAAGCAGGCCTCTATCGTCCGGCAAAAATGCCAGCGACCAGGGATGATCGAGCCGGTTTTGCAACACCTCGACCTTGACCGGACCGGGCGCGGCGAGAAGGGAAACGGGAAATAATAACGCAGGCAGGAAAATCAACGAGGATCGATGCATAACGCGCTCCTATATCAGCATATGGCATAAAGATTAGCCACAATGCCCGGCTTCGTTACACTTTTTACAAAAGCTTAATCAACAGGGGGAGTCTCCTCCCCCGGGATTAGTGCTGTTCAAGCCCGACGTGCTCGCTCAGGCACATGATGCACAGCGCGATCGTGGTCAGGCAGTGTTCAAGCTTATCTGGGTTAACGGCAATAAAATTCGGGCAGTCGTAACGTCCGTTCATCAAACAGACTCCTGCCAGGGAGAGCGACTCTGCGGCGCGGCGTAACGCAACCAGCTCGCTTTCACTGTATTCCATTTTCAGGAGCGGGGCTTTTTCACGCATGAAATTGCAAAGTTCAAACAGGTTGTCACGCAGTTGTTCGCTTTCACCGACTGACATATATCCTTTTGCTTTCCTCAACTGCAGATAGGCAGCAAGGTCGATTCGGGCATTGGTAAGCTTGTTCAACAGATCGCATTTCAGTCTGTCAACGGACATACTTATTCCTCCTCTTTCAGCCATGTTGCACAGTCAGAATACGGTTATTTTTTGCACAATTAAATACCTGAGATCAAAAAAATGGTTGCCCCTTTATTCCGTCTATCACTTGACCGCCTGATATAGCTATAAAGTTGCGGCATCTATATAATCCCCGGCATTGTGAGCAACTGATTGTACAAAAAATGTCTAAAATTGGTTTTATCTCATTAGGGTGCCCGAAAAACCTGGTCGATTCTGAACGCATCCTCACTGAACTTCGTACTGAAGGCTATGACGTGGTGCCACGCTACGACAACGCCGATGTGGTGATTGTCAACACCTGCGGGTTTATCGACAGCGCGGTCCAGGAGTCACTGGAAGCCATCGGTGAAGCTCTGACGGAGAACGGCAAAGTCATCGTGACCGGCTGTCTGGGCGCGAAAGTGGATCAAATCCGCGAAGTGCACCCGAAGGTGCTGGAGATAACCGGCCCGCACAGCTATGAGCAAGTGCTGGAACATGTTCATCACTATGTGCCCAAGCCAAAGCACAACCCGTTCCTGAGCCTGGTGCCGGAACAGGGCGTGAAGCTGACGCCGCGCCATTACGCCTACCTGAAAATTTCGGAAGGCTGTAACCACCGCTGCACCTTCTGCATTATCCCGTCGATGCGTGGCGATCTGGTGAGCCGTCCGATTGGTGAAGTGCTGGCAGAAGCCAAACGTCTGGCCGATGCGGGGGTGAAAGAGCTGCTGGTGATCTCTCAGGATACTTCTGCCTACGGCGTGGACGTTAAGCACCGCGCCGGGTTCCACAACGGCGAGCCGGTGAAAACCAGCATGGTTGGCCTGTGCGAGCAGCTCGCTAAACTGGGTATCTGGACGCGTTTGCACTACGTCTATCCTTACCCGCACGTTGACGACGTGATCCCGCTGATGGCCGAGGGCAAAATTTTGCCGTATCTGGATATCCCGCTCCAGCACGCCAGCCCGCGCATTCTGAAGCTGATGAAGCGTCCTGGCTCTGTTGACCGTCAACTGGCCCGCATTAAACAGTGGCGTGAAATCTGCCCTGATCTGACCCTGCGCTCAACCTTTATCGTCGGCTTCCCGGGTGAAACCGAAGACGATTTCCAGATGCTGCTCGACTTCCTGAAAGAAGCGCGTCTGGACCGCGTAGGCTGCTTCAAATACAGCCCGGTAGAAGGCGCAACGGCCAACGAACTGGCGGATCAGGTGCCGGAAGAGGTGAAAGAAGCGCGCTGGAACCGCTTCATGCAGTTGCAACAGCAGATCTCTGCAGAACGTCTGCAGGAAAAAGTGGGCCGCGAAGTTCTGGTGATCGTCGACGAAGTGGACGAGGAAGGCGCGATTGGCCGTAGCATGGCGGATGCCCCGGAAATCGACGGCGCGGTCTATCTCAACGGTGAAACCAACGTTAAACCGGGTGATATCATTCGCGTGAAGATTGAAAACGCCGACGAATATGACCTGTGGGGAAGCCGGGTTTAATACAATAGTGCCTTTCTGATGCGCTGAACAGACACCCACCCGGCCGGCATCGCCGGGTAGGTCCCTCTACCCCTTAATCCTCGGATCCAGCGCGTCGCGCAACCCATCCCCCAGCAGATTGAACGCCAGCACGGTCATAAAAATCGCCAGACTCGGAAAAATCGCCACGTGCGGCGCAATCACCATGTCCGCCCTCGCCTCGTTCAGCATCGCGCCCCACTCCGGCGTTGGAGGCTGAGCCCCTAAGCCCAGAAAAGAGAGGCTCGCCGCTGAAATAATCGACACGCCAATACGCATGGTAAAATAGACCACGATGGACGATACCGTGCCCGGCAAAATATGGCTGAACAGGATGGTGCTATCGCTGGCCCCCATGCTGCGGGCAGATTCAATAAAGGTCTGCTGCTTGAGCACCAGCGTGTTGCCACGCACGAGACGCGCAAAAGCCGGTATAGAAAACACCGCCACCGCAATAATCACGTTTGCCATACCACTGCCCATAATCGCTACCACGGCGATCGCCAGCAAAATGCCGGGAAAAGCAAACAACACATCGCAGATGCGCATGATGATGCGATCCCACCAGCCTTCGTAATACCCGGCAACCAGCCCCAGCACGGTCCCGATTGCCGCGCCGATCAGTACCGCAAAGACGCCGGCTGCCAGCGATATCTGCGCCCCCACCAGCACCCGGCTGAAGATGTCGCGCCCGAGAGAGTCCACGCCGAACCAGTGCATCATAGAAGGACCATCGTTAAGACGGTCGTAATCAAAGTAGTTTTCGGCATCGAAAGGAGCGACCCACGGGGCAATAACCGCCACCAGGATCAGCAGCAGGACAAAGAGCCCTGCCGTCATCGCGACGGGCTGGCGACGAAAACGCCGCCAGAATTCACCCCACGGCGTGCGGATATGGTCCGGCTTAAGCTCCGGCATAGCGTTTAAAAAAGCCTGACGACGCCAGTTCAACAATCGCATCTTACTTATACCTGATGGCCGGGTTAATGGCGGCGTAAAGCACATCCACCACTAAGTTGATAAGAATAAACTCCAGCGAGAAAAGCAGGACTTCCGCCTGAATCACCGGGTAATCTCGCATGTCGACCGAATCGACCAGCAAACGCCCCAGCCCCGGCCAGTTGAAAACCTTTTCCACCACAATAGAGCCGCCCAGCAGGAAGCCAAACTGCAGCCCCATCATCGTCACCACCGGGATCATCGCGTTGCGAAAACCGTGCTTGAGGATGACCCATTTCTCGCTTACCCCTTTCGCCCGCGCGGTACGGATGTAATCTTCGCTCAGCACATCCACGAACGAGGCGCGGGTGAAACGAGCCATCACGGCCGCAACGGCAGCGCCCAGGGTCATGGAAGGCAAAATATAATGTTTCCAGGTATCGGCTCCAACGGTCGGTAGCCAGCCCAGCTTCACCGAAAAGATCTGCATCAGCAGCATCCCCAGGGCAAATGCCGGGAAGGAGATCCCCGTCACGGCCAGCGTCATGCCCAGCTTATCCGGCCAGCGGTTGCGCCAGACGGCGGCGACAATCCCGGCCCCAAGGCCAAACAGCACGGCCCAGGCCATACTGGCAAGAGTTAACCAGAATGTGGGCATAAAGCGGCTGGCAATCTCTTGCGAGACGGGACGCCGTGAAACCAAAGAGGTGCCAAAATCCCCCTGAACAACATTGCCAATATAGTGCAGGAACTGCTTATACAAAGGCTGATCGAGGCCCAGCTGTTTACGCACCAGTTCAATGACGGTTGCATCCGCCTCTGGCCCTGCCACCAGCCTGGCCGGATCGCCCGGCAACATATGAACAAATAAAAACACCAGTACCGCCACAATCAGTAGCGTTGGGATCAACCCCAGCAGGCGTTTACAAACATAATTCAGCATGCCTTTCCCTCTCACCCCGCAGGCCGTCGCCTGCAGGCATGAGTTTTATTTTATCTCTGCGTCATCGAAGCTAAAGCCCGTATCCGGCATGATGTAGAACCCGGTCAGCGCCTTGTTATGTGCCGAAACCAGTTTTTCTACCACCAGCGGCACCCACGGCGACTCTTTCCAGATGACATCCTGCGCATCTTTATAGAGGCGCGCTTTCTCTTCCTGGTGGGTGGTTTTCAGGGCATCAGCCAGATCCTTATCCACCTGCGGATTGCTGTAGAAGGCCGTGTTGAAGAGCGTGGGCGGCCAGTTCTGTGAGGCAAACAGCGGCGACAGCGCCCAGTCCGCTTCACCGGTGGATGCCGTCCAGCCGGTGTAGAACATTCTCACCCCGCTCTCTTTCTGGCCTTTACCTTCCACCTCTGCCGCACGCTGTCCGGCATCCATTGCGGTAAGCTGCGCCTTAATACCAACCTGCGCCAGCTGTTGCTGGGTGAACTGCAACACCTTCTGCGCGGTACTGTGATTATGTGACGACCACAGCGTGGTGCTAAAGCCGTTCGGGTACCCCGCCTCTTTCAGCAGTTCACGCGCTTTGGCCGGATCGTAAGGCCATGGCTGATAACGTTGCGCGAATTCTATGGACGGCGGCACCACGCCCGTCGCCGGGGTGGCATAGCCCGCAAAGGCCACCTTCACCAGCGCCTGGCGGTTAATCGCGTAATTGATAGCTTCCCGCACCTTCGGATTATCAAACGGCTTTTGCGTGACATTCATGCTGATATAACGTTGCATGATAGACGGGCTGGCCACCAGCTCCAGCTTGCTGTTTTTCGCCAGAATCGCCGCCTGCTCATAGGGGATAGGGAAAGCGAACTGCGCTTCGCCGGTTTGCAGCATTGCCGCACGGGTATTGTTATCCACCACCGGACGCCAGGTAATGGTATCCAGCTTCGGCAACCCCTGCTGCCAGTACCCGGCAAATTTCTTCACCTTAACATAATCGGTCTGGTTCCAGGTCTGCAGCTCATACGGGCCGGTGCCGACCGGGTGGAAGCCTATCTCCTTACCGTATTTTTTCAGTGCCGCCGGTGAAATCATCGCCGTCGCCGGATGCGCCAGAATATTGATAAACGCCGAGAACGGCTCTTTCAGGACGATCTTCACCGTCGACGGGTCAACGACCTCGGTGCTGGCGATGTTTTTATACAGGTTGTAGCGCTTAAGGCTATTTTCCGGGTTACTGGCGCGATCGAGGTTCACCTTCACCGCTTCGGCGTTGAAATCGGTACCATCCTGGAACTTCACCCCGGTTCTAAGCTTAATGGTGTACTCCAGCCCGTCATCCGAGACGGCGTAGCTCTGCGCCAGCACGTTTTTTAGCTTCATCTCTTTATCCAGGCCAAACAGTCCCTGGTAAAAAGATTTGGCGACCGCCTGAGAGAGCGTATCGTTGGCGTCATAGGGGTCGAGGGTAGTGAAATTAGACCCGACTGCGATAACCACGTCTTTGGCAGCGAACGCGGGGGCGGCGGCCATGGCTGCCGTTACACTCGCGGCGAGTAGCCATGTACGAGCAACAAATTTAACCATTGTGTTCTCCTGCCTGTTGTAAGTTATAACCGCGAGAATGCATTGTCCTGCCGCGGGGGAGCGACAAAATGACCGGGACCCGCTTCACGTAGCGTCACCCGCTCCATTAGCTCGCCACGTTTACGAATATTGCCCGGCATTTCATCCTGCAACAGCACGCGCTGGCCGGGACGATGCGCAGGATCGGCAACCGGCACAGCGGACATCAATTTGCGGGTGTAAGGGTGCTGCGGGTTTTCGAATACCGCCCGTCGTGGGCCAATCTCAACGATTTGCCCCATGTACATCACCGCAACCCGGTGGCTGATGCGCTCAACCACCGCCATATCGTGCGAGATAAACAGGAAGGCAAGCCCCATATCTCGCTGTAAATCGAGCAATAAATTGATGATTTGCGCACGGATAGAGACATCCAGCGCTGAGACCGACTCATCGGCAATGACCACTTTCGGGTTCAGCGCCAGCGCCCGTGCAATACAGATACGCTGGCGCTGGCCGCCAGAAAACTCATGCGGATAGCGCCAGGCGTGTTCCGGTTTCAGCCCTACCCGCTCCAGCAGCCAGGCCACACGACGCTGCGCCGCGTCGCCGTCGAGCAGGTTATGCACCCGCAACGGCTCCATGATGGAATATCCCACCGTATGGCGCGGGTCGAGAGAGGCGTAGGGATCCTGAAAAATAATCTGAATGTCCCGGCGCACCGCCTGCAGCTTGCTGTCAGACAGAGTATCGATCCGCTCCCCGTCAAACGTGATGCTCCCCTCCTGGGACTCCACCAGCCTGAGCAGCGCCCGTCCGGTTGTCGATTTACCGCACCCGGACTCCCCCACCAGCGCCAGCGTCTCACCGGGCCATAAATCGAAACTGACATTTTCCACCGCGTACACTTCGCGCTTCACACGGTTCAACACCCCGCTGCGCAAAGGAAAACGGGTGACCAGGTTTCGCACTTCGAGAATAGGCCTCCCCTCTACCACGGTATCCTGCTCGGCTTCCTGAGGCCCCGCCTCTTCTGAAGCGGAGAGGGGAAAACGACGCGGCAAATCGCTGCCGTTCATCGCCCCAAGACGCGGAACGGCCGCCAACAGCGCACGGGTATAGGGGTGAACCGGCGCGTGGAAAATCTGATCTACGCTGCCCGTTTCCACCGCATTGCCCTGATGCATCACCAGCACCCGGTCGGCAATATCGGCCACTACGCCCATATCGTGGGTGATAAAAATCACCCCCATATCCATCTCCTGCTGCAACACTTTGATAAGCTGCAGGATCTGCGCCTGAATGGTTACATCCAGCGCCGTGGTGGGTTCATCGGCGATCAGCACCGCCGGACGGCACGACAGCGCCATGGCAATCATCACCCGCTGGCGCATGCCGCCAGAAAGTTGATGAGGATAACGTGCCAGAATGGTTTGCGCCTCCGGGATACGCACCCGCTCCAGCATCCGTTTAGCCTCGTCAAGCGCCTCATCGCCGTTCAGCCCCTGATGCAGGCGGATAGACTCGGCAATCTGCTCTCCTACCGGGAAGACCGGGTTCAGGGAGGTCATCGGCTCCTGGAATATCATGGCGATATCCGCCCCGCGTACACTCTGCATCTGTGAGGCGCTCATTTCAGGGAGATCAATCACCTGATGGTTACGGCGGCGTAGCAGCATTTTTTCGCAGGTGACCTGCCCGCCCGTCTGTTCAAGCAGACGCATCAACGCCAGAGCGGTCACCGACTTACCGGAACCGGATTCACCCACAATCGCCAGCGTTTCGCCACGATGAAGCGAAAACGATAAATTCTGTACTGCGGGGATGAACTGCCGCTCTTCCTGAAACGCAATATTCAGTTGATGGACCGCCAGCACTTCACGATTGTCCAGCTCTTCACTGTGCGGCACGTTTTGCCCTCTTGTTCACGATAAATTCCCGGACCGGGTTCATCCCCGTCAGCCCGATTGGCGGCTTTTTCTATAAATATCATTATCGTCGATGAATCATCAGATGATTTTTGAATATAGAAAGACGTAACAGTGATGTAAAGCGTACGCCCATCGGGTCATACAGTTAGCCGCACTTTTCTGCCATAATGAGCGCTTTCGTTGCTATTTTGCAGGAGCCCCCCATGGATTTTACCGCCGGACTGATGCCACTTGAGACGGCACTCACGCAGATGCTCGACCGCATTTCCCCGCTGCAAGATGTCGAGACGCTGCCATTGGGGCGCGGTTTTGGTCGTATCGCCGCGCGCGATATCGTCTCCCCGCTTAACGTGCCGGGGTTCGATAACTCGGCAATGGACGGGTATGCGGTACGCCTGGCGGATGTTGCAACGGGCAACGCCCTGCCGGTTGCGGGCAAAGCCTTTGCGGGTCAGCCGTTTAACGCTGCATGGCCTGTGGGCACCTGTGTACGCATCATGACCGGCGCGCCGGTTCCGGCGGGCTGTGATGCGGTGGTGATGCAGGAAGAGACCGAACAAACTGACGGCGGCGTGCGCGTTACCGCCAGCGTCAACGCGGGGCAAAACATCCGCCGTGCCGGAGAAGACATAACCCTCGGCACGGTTGTTTATGCCGCCGGGCAAAAGCTGACGGTAGCCGAACTGCCGGTGCTGGCTTCACTCGGCATCGCGGAGCTTGTAGTGGTTCGTAAAGTGCGCGTCGCCATTTTTTCCACCGGCGATGAACTGCAGCTTCCCGGCCAGCCGTTGCAGGAGGGGCAGATTTACGATACCAACCGTCTGGCAGTGCATTTGATGCTGGAGCAGTTGGGCTGCGAGGTGATTAACCTGGGCATCATTCCTGACGATCCGCAAAAACTGCGCGCCGCGTTTATTGAAGCGGACAACGCCGCTGATGTCGTGATTAGCTCCGGCGGCGTCTCCGTGGGCGAAGCGGATTACACCAAAATTCTGCTTGAGGAGTTGGGTGAAATTGGCTTCTGGAAGCTGGCCATCAAACCGGGCAAGCCCTTCGCCTTTGGCAAGCTGGCGCACAGCTGGTTTTGCGGCCTGCCGGGTAACCCCGTCTCTGCCGCGCTCACCTTTTATCAGCTGGTGCTGCCGATGCTGGCGAAGCTCTCTGGCAACACCGCCAGCCCGCTGCCGTTACGCCAGCGCGTACGGGCGGCGACGCGTCTGAAAAAATCTCCGGGTCGTCTCGATTTCCAGCGCGGCATTCTGACGCGCAACGCCGAGGGGGCGCTGGAAGTAAGCACCACCGGCCATCAGGGTTCGCACATTTTCAGCTCCTTCAGCCAGGGCAACTGTTTTATCGTGCTGGAGCGCGAGCGCGGCAATGTAGAAGCGGGCGAGTGGGTCGAGGTGGAGAGCTTTAACCACCTGTTCGGAGGCTAAGATGAGCGTGGAATTGAGCGACCAGGAGATGATGCGTTATAACCGCCAGATCGTTCTGCGGGGTTTTGATTTTGACGGCCAGGAGGCGCTTAAGGCGGCGCGGGTGCTGGTCGTCGGGTTAGGCGGTCTGGGCTGCGCTGCGGCGCAGTACCTGGCTGCAGCGGGCGTCGGCGGTATGACGCTGCTGGACTTCGATACCGTGTCGGTGTCAAACCTGCAGCGCCAGACGTTACACAGCGACGAGACGATTGGCCAGCCGAAAGTGGCATCTGCCCGCGCGGTACTCGCGCGGATTAACCCCAATGTTCAGTTCACCCTCATTGACGCCATGCTGGATGACAAAGCGCTGTTTGCGCAGATTGCGCAACACGATCTGGTGCTGGACTGCACCGATAACGTCGCCATCCGTAACCAGTTGAATGCAGGATGTTTTAGCCATAAAACGCCGCTGGTTTCCGGCGCCGCCATCCGCATGGAGGGGCAAATCAGCGTATTTACCTGGGCCGAGGGCGAACCCTGCTATCGCTGCCTGAGCCGCCTGTTTGGCGAGAACGCGCTCACCTGCGTGGAAGCCGGGGTTATGGCCCCGCTGGTCGGCGTGATTGGCTCCCTGCAGGCGATGGAAGCCATCAAGATCTTAACCCGCTACGGCACGCCTGTAGCGGGAAAAATCGTGCTCTATGACGCGATGACCTGCCAGTTCCGCGAGATGGCGTTGATGCGCAATCCGGGGTGCGACGTTTGTGGCCGGTAAAAAAGCCGGGTAGCGGCTTCGCCTTACCCGACAACCGCATCAGAGAGACGTCCGCCCAAACGCCTCCTGCCAGTCCTGCTCAAACTTCACCATCGCCGCATCCACCGCCGGTGAGGCAATAAACTGTTGCGCGACGTCCAGCGGCAGCGTGATGGACTGACACCCTGCCAGCAGGCAGTCCAGCGCCTGACGCGGCGTTTTAAAGCTCGCGGCCAGCACTTTTGACCGCGGCGCGTGCAGCGTAAGCAATTGCTGCAACTCAATAACCGTCTTGATCCCGTCTCCGCCCTGCGCGTCCACGCGGTTAACGTAAGGCGCAACATATTCTGCCCCCGCCAGCGCGGAGAACATCCCCTGGGCGGCGCCGTAAACTGCCGTACCCAGCGTCGGGATCCCTTCTGCTTTCAGCATCTTGATTGCCGCCAGCCCTTCGGCTGTGACCGGCACTTTTACCACCAGATCGTGGATTATCGCGCGCAGTTTACGCGCATCTTCCACCATCTCCTCGGCGGTGGTGGCCATCACCTGCGCAAACAGGCGTCCTTTCCCGCCCAGCGCGTCGTGTAGCTCTGGCAGCAGTACCTCCAGCGGCGTTTTTCCCGCCGCGACAATGCTTGGGTTAGTGGTCACGCCTGCCAGCGGAAAGATACGCGCCAGCTTTTTGACTGCCGCAACATCAGATGTATCGAGATAAAGTTCCATAAAGCGATCCTCAAAATTTGCCTGCAATAACCCTATCATGACAAAACCTGCTCAAGAGTTGACCTGCATCAAGATAACTTTCATTCGAAAGTATTTTAATCTTCGTATGCAATTAGAGGGCGAAAAAATGATCTTCAATATTCAGCGTTACTCTACCCATGATGGTCCCGGCATTCGTACCGTGGTGTTCCTGAAAGGCTGCTCGCTGGGCTGCCGATGGTGCCAGAATCCGGAAAGCCGCGCCCGCACGCGGGACGTGCTGTTTGATGCCCGTCTGTGCCTCGAAGGCTGCGACCTATGCCAACAGGCCGCGCCAACGTGCATTGAACGTGCGCTGAATGGGCTGGTGATTCACCGCCAAAAACTGAGCGAAGAAACGCTCAATGCCCTCACCGACTGCTGCCCGACGCAGGCGCTCAGCGTCTGCGGCGAAGAGCAACAGGCCGCGGAAATCATGGCGACTGTGCTGCGCGACAAGCCGTTTTACGATCGTAGCGGCGGCGGTATTACCCTCTCCGGCGGAGAGCCGTTTATGAACCCCGACCTGGCCCTGGCGCTGTTCAAACTAAGCCATGAGCACGCTATCCATACCGCCGTCGAGACCTGCCTGCACGTACCGTGGCACTATATCGAGCCCTCATTACCCTATGTCGATCTGTTCCTCGCCGACCTCAAGCATGTCGATGGCGCGATTTTCAAGCAGTGGACGGATGGCTCAGCAAAACGGATCCTCGATAACCTGAAACGCCTGGCGGCAGCCGGGAAAAAAATAACCCTGCGCGTACCGCTGATCCCAGGCTTTAACGCCGATGAAGCCTCCATTACCGCGATCACCAATTTCGCGGCCGACGAACTCAACGTTCACGACATTCATTTTCTGCCGTACCACACGCTGGGCATGAACAAATACGCCCTGCTCGGTCAACCTTACTCTGCTCCTGACAAACCGCTGGATAACCCTGCGCTACTGGATTTTGCTCAGCAATACGCCTGCCAGAAAGGATTAACCGCGACCTTACGAGGATAAAATTATGACGACCCTGAATCTCAACACCCTCAGCGAGCGCATTAAAGCGCACAAAATGGCGCTGGTACACATCGTTAAGCCACCGGTCTGTACCGAGCGTGCACAGCATTACACCGAAATGTACCAGCAGCACATGGATAAGCCGATCCCGGTACGTCGTGCCCTGGCGCTGGCGCATCATCTGGCGCAACGCACCATCTGGATCAAACACGATGAGCTGATCGTCGGGAATCAGGCAAGCATCGTGCGCGCCGCCCCGATCTTCCCGGAATATACCGTCTCCTGGATTGAGAAAGAGATCGACGATCTGGCCGATCGCCCTGGCGCAGGCTTCTCAGTGAACGAAGAGAATAAGCGCGTTCTGCATGAGATTTGCCCGTGGTGGCGCGGTCAGACGGTTCAGGATCGCTGCTACGGAATGTTTACCGACGAACAAAAAGGGCTGCTGGAGACCGGCATTATCAAAGCCGAAGGCAACATGACCTCTGGCGATGCGCACCTTGCCGTTAACTTCCCGCTGCTGCTGGAAAAAGGTCTCGACGGCCTGCGCGCGAAAGTGGCCGAGCGCCGCTCACGCATTAACCTGACGGTGCTGGACGACCTGCACGGCGACCAGTTCCTGAAAGCGATCGCTATCGTGCTGGACGCCGTGAGTCTGCATATTGAACGTTTCGCCGCACTGGCGCGCGAAATGGCCGCCGCCGAAACCCGCGAAAACCGCCGCGATGAGCTGCTCGCTATTGCCGAAAACTGCGACGTTATCGCTCACCAACCGCCAAAATCGTTCTGGCAGGCGCTGCAGCTCTGCTACTTCATCCAGTTGATCCTGCAGATTGAATCCAACGGCCACTCCGTGTCGTTTGCCCGCATGGACCAGTATCTCTATCCCTACTACCGCCGCGACGTGGAACTGAACCAGAGCCTCGATCGCGAACACGCTATTGAGCTGCTGCACAGCTGCTGGCTGAAGCTGCTGGAAGTGAACAAGATCCGCTCCGGCTCGCACTCAAAAGCGTCAGCCGGTAGCCCGCTGTACCAGAACGTCACCATCGGCGGCCAGACGCTGGTGAACGGTGAGCCAATGGACGCGGTGAACCCGCTTTCTTACGCCATTCTGGAATCCTGCGGCCGCCTGCGCTCCACCCAGCCCAACCTGAGCGTGCGCTATCACGCGGGCATGAGCAACGATTTCCTTGATGCTTGCGTGCAGGTGATCCGCTGCGGCTTCGGCATGCCCGCGTTTAACAACGATGAAATCGTGATCCCGGAATTCATCAAGCTGGGCATCGAAAAAGACGATGCCTACGACTACGCCGCCATTGGCTGTATTGAAACCGCCGTGGGCGGCAAATGGGGTTATCGCTGTACCGGCATGAGCTTCATTAACTTTGCGCGCGTGATGCTGGCAGCGATGGAAGGCGGCCGGGATGCCACCAGCGGCAAGGTGTTCCTGGCGCAGGAGCAAGCGCTCTCTGCGGGTAACTTTGCTAACTTCGAGGAAGTGATGGCGGCCTGGGATACCCAGATCCGCTATTACACCCGCAAATCCATCGAGATTGAGTACGTGGTGGACACCATGCTGGAGGAGAACGTCCATGACATTCTCTGCTCCGCGCTGGTAGATGACTGCATCGAGCGGGCGAAAAGCATTAAGCAAGGCGGCGCGAAATACGACTGGGTCTCCGGTCTGCAGGTCGGCATAGCCAACCTCGGCAACAGCCTGGCGGCGGTGAAAAAACTGGTCTTCGACCAGGGCATGATTGGCCAGCAGCAGCTGGCCGCCGCGCTGGCGGATGATTTCGACGGACTGTCGCACGAGCAACTTCGCCAGCGTTTGATCAACGGCGCGCCGAAGTATGGTAATGATGACGACAGCGTGGACATGCTGCTGACCCGTGCGTACACGACCTACATTGAAGCGCTGAAGCAGTACCACAACCCGCGCTACGGCCGCGGTCCGATTGGCGGAAACTACTACGCCGGGACATCATCCATCTCCGCGAACGTGCCGTTTGGCGCGGCGACCATGGCCACGCCGGACGGACGTAAAGCGCATACCCCGCTGGCGGAAGGGGCAAGCCCGGCCTCGGGTACTGACCACCTTGGCCCCACGGCGGTGATTGGCTCAGTGGGTAAACTGCCGACAGAGGCTATCCTGGGCGGCGTGCTGTTAAACCAGAAGCTAAACCCGGCAACGCTGGAAAACGACAGCGACCGCCAGAAGCTGATGGTGCTGATGCGAACCTTCTTCGAGGTGCATAAAGGCTGGCACATTCAGTACAACATTGTCTCACGCGAGACGCTGCTGGAAGCGAAGAAACACCCTGACCAGTATCGTGACCTGGTTGTGCGCGTAGCGGGTTACTCGGCGTTCTTTACCGCCCTGTCACCGGATGCGCAGGACGACATTATTGCCCGCACGGAGCACACACTTTAAAAAAACGCCCGGTGGCGTTGCGCTTACCGGGCTTTTCCCTTTCATTCGAAATTAAATTTGTGCTCCCCGTCACCTTGTTATTAGAATGTTTCAAACGCAGTGACTCAGGAGCGCAATGTATGACCATTAAAGTTATCGTCACAGACATGGACGGAACTTTCCTTGATGATGCCAAGCAGTACGACAGGGACCGCTTCGAGGCACAGTTTGAGCAGCTTAACGCACGCAATATTGAATTCGTGGTTGCCAGCGGCAATCAGTATTACCAGCTCATCTCCTTCTTCCCGACGCTGAAAGAGCAGATCTCCTTCGTGGCGGAAAACGGCGCGCTGGTGTTCGATCACGGCGAACAGATTTTCCACGGTGAGCTGACCCGCCACGAATCTCAAACGGTTATGGGCGAATTGCTGAAAGACCAGGCGCTTAACTTTGTGGCCTGCGGGCTGGAGAGCGCCTACATCAGCGACAAGGCACCGGATGATTTCGTGGCGCTGATGTCGAAGCACTATCACCGCTTAAAACGTATTAGTGATTATCGCGAGATTGACGATGTGCTGTTCAAGTTCTCCCTCAACCTGCCCGACAGCAATATCCCGAATTTGATCGACAAGCTGCACGTCTCGCTGGATGGAATCATGAAGCCGGTTACCAGCGGTTTTGGGTTTGTTGATTTGATCATCCCCGGCCTGCACAAAGCCAACGGTATCAGCCGTTTGCTGAAACTCTGGCAGGTCTCGCCACAGGCGTGTGTCGCAATCGGCGACAGTGGCAACGATGCAGAGATGCTCAAGCTGGTGAAATACTCCTTTGCGATGGGCAACGCGGCAGAGAGTATCAAAGAGATCGGCCGCTATAGCACCGACGACAACAACCGGCAGGGCGCGCTGAATGTTATTCAGGCCGTGCTCGACGCCCGGCCGCCCTTCGACGTCTGACCGCATTCCCGCCGGAGCACCACTCCGGCACCCCACTCTTTTTCCAGCCTGTGCTGCGCATCAAGTTTTTAAACTTGCATTCACCTATTTTTAACTTAAAGTATCATTTGTAGATACTTTTACTTTCGTATGAAAGATGCGAGGCGGTTATGACTTTTTCCAGTGAAATTTTGCCTGCGGACCACAACGCGGCAATCCGTCAGATGAAACGTGAGTTACGCGCGCAGATCGGCGACGTTCAGGCGGTGTTCGATAAGCTTAGCGATAACATTGCCACCCATGTGGCCGAAATTAATTCCCTGAAAACCCAAGGGGCGGATGTGTGGCCGGTTATCCCGTTTGCGGATGTGGCAAACGGCACCCTCACCCAGGCACAGCGCGAAGCGGTAAAAAGACGGGGCTGTGCGGTGATTAAAGGTCACTTTCCGCGCGAACAGGCGTTAGCGTGGGATCAATCGATGCTCGACTACCTTGACGTCAACCGGTTTGATGCGGTCTACAAAGGCCCGGGCGACAACTTCTTCGGTACCTTAACGGCCTCCCGTCCGGAGATCTTCCCGATCTACTGGTCGCAGGCACAAATGCAGGCACGCCAGAGTGAAGAGATGGCGCAGGTGCAGTCATTCCTGAACCGTTTATGGACATTCGAGAGCAACGGTAAACAGTGGTTCAACCCGGACGTGAGCGTGATTTACCCGGACCGTATTCGCCGTCGTCCGCCGGGAACTACCTCTAAAGGATTGGGCGCCCATACCGACTCCGGCGCGCTGGAGCGCTGGCTGCTGCCCGCATACCAACAGGTTTTCGCTCGCGTATTTGACGGCAATGTTGAGAAATACGATCCCTGGAACGCCGCGCACCGTACTGAAGTGGAAGAGTACACCGTGGATAACACCACTAAGTGCTCGGTGTTCCGTACCTTCCAGGGCTGGACGGCGCTGTCCGACATGATCCCGGACCAGGGCTTGCTGCACGTAGTGCCCATTCCGCAAGCGATGGCCTATATTCTGCTGCGTCCGCTGCTGGACGATGTGCCGGAAGATGAACTGTGCGGTGTCGCACCGGGACGCGTACTGCCGATTTCTGAAAAATGGCACCCGCTGTTAATCGAAGCCTTGACCAGCATTCCGGCGCTGGAAGCGGGCGATTCCGTGTGGTGGCACTGCGATGTTATCCACTCAGTCGCACCGGTTGACAACCAGCAGGGCTGGGGCAACGTAATGTATATTCCTGCCGCCCCGATGTGTGAAAAGAATCTGGCCTACGCGAAGAAGGTGAAAGCGGCGCTGGAAACCGGCGCGTCGCCGGGTGATTTCCCGCGTGAGGATTACGAGAAAAGCTGGCAGGATCGCTTTACCCTGGACGATCTGAATATTCACGGCAAGCGCGCCCTGGGAATGATTTAACTGTCATAAAGCCCCTCCCGCTCAACGGCGGTGCGTCGTTTCCCCTGACGTATCCGCCGTACTGACTCCCGCACGGTCAGCGTTCCATTAAGCAATAACGTTCCCACCGGCGCGTCCGGGCGCATAAGCCGCTGCTGGAGCATATGCACCGCTTCAGTGCCCAGCTCATCGCGCGGAACATGCACTGCCGTTAACGGAACATCCTGAATCGCCGCCAGATTAAAACCATCAATACTCATCACCGAAACGTCCTGGGGTACGCGTAACCCCTGCTTTTGCAACGCGCTGATGGCGCCCGCCGCCATAAAGTCGCCGCCAACTAAAAAGGCGGTGGGTAAGTCCTTTCCCTGCCGCTGGCTGAGCCAGATGCTAACCAGGTGCTCCGCTTCACGCGCGCTAAAGCTTGGCGCCACCAGCAGGTCCCGGTGGTCATTGAACGTCAGGTTATGCGACTGCCACGCATCACGGATCCCTGCCAGACGCAACTCCATGGTGTAACGCCGCAGGCAGAGCACCGTCATCACCTCACAGTGCCCCATTTCAAACAGGTATTCCGCTGCCCGCTCGCCGATGGCGCGGTGATCGGGTGTGATGGCGGGCAGACGCATGCGCCGGTCGCGGCAGTTAATGAGCATGCAGGGTTTACCGACGTCGACCGCTAAATCATGTATATGCGGATCGTCGATACCGAGAAGGATCGCCGCCTGGGTATCCGCTTCATTCATTCGCGCCAGGAATAGCTGTGCATCGCTGTCATTCTCTTCCAGCGCGCAGAAGCGTAATCGCACCTCATGCGACGCCAGTCCTTTACTGACGCTCTGAAGAACGCGGTAGTAAAAGATGTCGGACCGCTCGTCAAATGCCCGCTGCGGCGCAAATACCACCAGACTATTGAGCAGCAGGCGCCCCGCCGCGAGGCCGTCCATTACGCCTAACTCTCGCGCGCATTCCAGCACTTTCTGGCGTGCTTTTTCGCTAGTGTTGGCCTTCCCCGCCAGCACGCGCGAAACGGTGCTGATTGAGAGCTGGGTACGAGCGGCAATTTCAGTGATTTTTAGCCTTTTGTCCATTTTGTGATCTGGCTCCCTTTGCGAAATGACAAAATTTTCATAGCGTATTTATCAGGTCAGAGCTGATGTTCAATGCATCATGCCAAATGATTGATGTTAGTTATGAGAAATCTTGCACAAAATCCACTATTGCCCGTCCATTTTCTCCCTTAAGGTGAACCTGTCACACAGCTTCCATACTAGTTGTATGCCAAAGTAAAGCATTAAAACAGATAACTATCAACGTCATATAAATCTGTGTGATATCTGAACCGTCTGTCCCCTACCGTCCGTCTTGCGGAGAGTAAAATGAGTCAGGACATCAATAACACCGTTGCGACAAGCAAAACCCGTCGCGTCATTAAAAACCTGCGCTGGTATGTGCTGGTGCTGTTCTTACTGGGCGTGACTGTCAACTACATCACCCGAAACTCGCTAGGTATTCTCGCGCCGGAGCTGAAAGAGAGTCTGGGGATCACCACCGAGCAATACTCCTGGATCGTCGGCGCTTTCCAGATTGCGTACACCATTTTCCAGCCGCTGTGCGGCTGGTTGATTGACGTCATCGGCCTGAAAATTGGCTTTATGGTTTGCGCCGGGATATGGGCGCTGATGTGTATTTTCCACGCGGGCGCCGGAAGCTGGCTGCATCTGGCGATCCTGCGCTTCTTTATGGGGGCTTCAGAAGCCGCCGCCACGCCGGCAAATGCTAAAACTATTGGCGAATGGTTCCCGAAATCGGAACGTCCTGTAGCGGCCGGTTGGGCTGGCGTAGGCTTCTCTGTAGGTGCAATGCTGGCGCCGCCAATCATCTACTTCGCACACGCGTCGTTTGGCTGGCAGGGCGCATTTATGTTTACCGGTGTGCTGGCGCTGCTGTGGGTGATTTTGTGGTGGGCGTTCTACCATAATCCGGAACAACATCCGAACCTGGGCAAAGACGAGCTGGCGTTTATCCAGCAGGATAACGAACCGCCTGCGGTTAAACTGCCCTTCCTCACCGCCCTCAAAACCGTCTCCAGGAATAAACGTTTTTACGGTATCGCCCTCCCGGCCTTTATGGCAGAGCCAGCCTGGGCAGTGCTGAGCTTCTGGGTGCCGCTGTATCTCGCCAAAGAGCACGGCATGGATCTGAAGCAAATAGCCATGTTTGCCTGGCTGCCGTTCCTCGCCGCCGACCTCGGCAGCGTGGCGAGCGGCTATTTGACTCGCCTTTATACCCACATGTTCGGCTGCTCCCGCGTGAACGCCGTGGTTGCCAGCTCCGTGACCGGCGCGTTTTTGATGATCTCATTAGCCATTGTCGCCATTACCCGCGACCCGTACATCACCATCGTGTTGATCTCCATCGGCGGCTTCGGGCATCAGATAATCTCCTGCATGCTCAGCGCCCTCGTGGTGGAGTCGTTCGATAAAGGCCAGATGGCGACCGTTAACGGCATGCGCGGCTCGGCGGCCTGGATCGCCAGCTTCCTGTTCTCGCTTTTGATTGGGGTGACCGCCGATAAGATAGGCTTTAACCCGCTCTTCATTGCCATGGGGTTCTTTGACCTGATTGGCGCTGTTTTCCTGGTAGCATTTATTGCTGAACGTCGCGCCAAGCGCGCCTGATAGTGGATGTATTGCATATGAAAACCCTGAAAAACTGGACCCTGGATAAACAATCAGCCAACCACCTGGAACTGCTGGTCGATAATCAGCATCGTCTGTGCCTGTATGTGCTGGAAGAGAATCTGTTCCGCGTGCTGATTAAACGCCAGGGGGAATTGACGCTTGACCGCACCTGGAGCATCGCCCCGGATAAAGATGTGCCATGGGAAGGCCGCCATCGCGATGACGTGAGCGGTTTCTCCTGCCCGGCCTGGACGCTGGCGCAGCAGGATGATGTGTTGAGCGTCGCAACCGAACAGTTGCGCGTCACCGTGCATCAGCCGCTGTGGCTGGAGTGGCACTACCGCAATGAGGCCAGTGAGTGGCAGCCGCTGGTGACCGACCGCCCCACCAGCGCGTATCTGCTTAACGCCCACGGCGACGGGGTGGCACACTACCTCAGCCGCCGTCAGGACGAGCGTTTTTATGGGCTGGGAGAAAAGGCAGGTCATTTGCAGCGCAACGGTAACCGTTACGAGATGCGTAACCTTGACGCGATGGGCTATAACGCCGCCAGCACCGACCCGCTGTACAAGCATATTCCGTTCACCATCACCCGCCGCGATGACGTGAGTTATGGCCTGTTTTACGACAACCTGAGCAACTGCTGGCTGGATCTGGGTAATGAGATTGACAACTACCACACCGCCTATCGTCGCTGGCAGGCGGAAGCGGGCGATATCGATTACTACATATTTACTGGCAAACGCGTGCTGGACATCACCAAAGCCTTCGTGCGCCTGACCGGGAAAACGCTTTTCGGGCCGAAATGGAGCCTGGGGTATAGCGGTTCGACCATGCACTATACCGATGCACCGGACGCGCAAAACCAGCTGATGAACTTTATTCGCCTGTGCCAGGAGCACGCGATCCCGTGTGACTCGTTCCAGCTCTCGTCCGGCTATACCTCGATCAACGGCAAACGCTACGTCTTTAACTGGAACCACGACAAAGTGCCGCAGCCGAAGCTGATGAGCCAGGCGTTCCACGATGCAGGGCTGAAACTGGCGGCAAACATCAAGCCGTGCCTGCTGCAGGATCACCCGCGCTACAACGAAGTGGCGGAAAACGGGTTATTCATCCGGGATTCAGAAACCGATGCGCCAGAACGTTCCAGCTTCTGGGATGACGAAGGTTCCCACCTTGACTTTACCAACCCCAAAACGGTGCAGTGGTGGCAGGCGGGTGTAACCACCCAGCTACTGGAAATGGGTATCGACTCTACCTGGAACGATAACAACGAGTATGAGGTGTGGGACGGGGAAGCGCGTTGTTACGGCTTCGGCAAGGAAATTGCTATCAAGCATATTCGCCCGGTGATGCCGCTTCTGATGATGCGTGCCTCGCTGGAAGCGCAGCAGCGCTTTGCGCCGGGTAAACGGCCTTATCTTATCTCCCGCTCTGGCTGTGCCGGGATGCAGCGCTACGTGCAGACCTGGAGCGGTGATAACCGTACCAACTGGGACACCTTGCGTTTTAATACCCGCATGGGGCTGGGGATGAGTTTGTCCGGGCTGTTTAACATCGGCCACGACGTTGGCGGCTTCTCCGGCGATAAGCCGGATGCCGAGCTGTTTGTACGTTGGGTGCAGAACGGCGTGATGCATCCACGCTTTACCATTCACTCGTGGAATGACGACCACACGGTAAATGAACCGTGGATGTATCCGGGCGTCACGCCAGCCATTCGCAGCGCGATTGAGCTGCGCTACCGCCTGCTGCCGTATTTTTACACCCTGCTCTGGCAGGCGCACGTGGATGATGAACCTATGCTACGTCCGACCTTCCTCGACCACGAACACGATGTTCAAACCTTTGAAGAGTGCGATGACTTCCTGCTGGGCCGTGACGTGCTGGTGGTCAGCGTGGTGGAGGCCGGGCAGCGTGAGCGCCGAGTCTGGCTGCCGGATAACGAAAGCGGCTGGTATGATTTCTACACCCACGCGTGGTTCGCAGGCGGCCAGTGGATTGTCCTCAACGCACCGCTGGAAAAACTGCCGCTGCTGGTACGCGCCGGTGCCGGTCTGCCACTCAGCGAGCGCATCACCCACGTGAATGCTGCAAAAGATGATACCCGCGAGCTAAAACTGTTCCCGGTAAAAGGCGTGGGAACGACCTCTGGCCTGCTGTTTGAAGACGATGGCGAAAGCTGGGGCTACCAGAGGGGCAATGCGCTGTGGGTGGAGTGGGAAATGGTATGTGAGGGGGCAACCATCAACCTGAAGGTCCAGGCGCGCGGAGATTATCGCCCGGCATGGAAAGCGCTGAAGGTGTCATTACCGGCAGGAGAAAAACGGACGCTGCGGGTGAATGGTGTTAAAGGGGGTGAGTGGGTGATGTCATAGCCCCTCCCCCAGGAGCGAGGGTGAAAACCGCACTGAGCAGTCCCCTCTCCCCTATGGGGGGAGGGGAATTATTTTAGTTATCGATACCTTTACTGCGCAGGTAGTCTTCGTAGTTGCCGGTGAAGTCCACCACGCGCTCTGGCGTAATTTCGATCACGCGAGTCGCCAGCGAGCTAACGAACTCACGGTCGTGGGAAACGAAGATCAGGGTGCCCTGATACATCTCCAGCGCCATGTTCAGCGACTCGATAGATTCCATATCCAGGTGGTTGGTAGGTTCATCCATCACCAGAATGTTAGGTTTTTCCATCATCAGCTTGCCGAACAGCATGCGACCTTTTTCACCACCAGAAAGCACTTTAGCAGGCTTTTTAATGTCGTCCTGGCTGAACAGCAGTCGCCCCAGAATGCCGCGCACCGCCTGCTCGTCGTCGCCTTCCTGCTTCCACTGGCTCATCCAGTCGAACACCGTCAGGTCGTTTTCGAACTCAAACTCATGGTCCTGCGCGTAGTAACCAATCTGCGCATTTTCAGACCATTTCACGGTGCCGTTATCCGGCTGCAGTTCACCGACCAGGGTTTTCAGCATCGTGGATTTACCCACGCCGTTAACCCCCAGAATGGCAATTTTCTCGCCCACTTCCAGCAGCAGGTTGACGGTTTTGAACAGCGGGCCGCTCTCGAAGCCTTTCGATAACGCTTCCACTGCCAGCGCGTTACGGAACAGTTTTTTATCCTGCTCGAAGCGAATGAACGGGTTCTGACGGCTGGAGGCTTTCACTTCGTCAAGTTTGATCTTGTCAATCTGACGCGCACGAGAGGTTGCCTGGCGCGATTTAGACGCATTGGCGCTAAAGCGGCTGACGAAGGACTGCAGGTCAGCAATTTGCGCTTTCTTCTTGGCGTTATCGGCCAGCAGACGCTCACGCGCCTGGGTGGCTGCCGTCATGTATTCATCGTAGTTGCCCGGATAAACGCGCAGCTCGCCATAGTCCAGATCCGCCATATGCGTACAGACCATGTTCAGGAAGTGACGGTCGTGCGAGATGATGATCATGGTGCTGTCGCGGTCGTTCAGCGTCTGCTCCAGCCAACGGATGGTGTCGATATCCAGGTTGTTCGTCGGTTCGTCGAGCAGCAAGATATCCGGGTTAGAGAACAGCGCCTGGGCCAGAAGCACACGCAGCTTCCACCCCGGCGCAACTTCGCTCATCGGGCCGTAATGCTGCTCTACCGGAATACCGACGCCCAACAGCAGTTCACCGGCGCGCGATTCCGCAGAATAGCCGTCCATCTCGCCGTACAGCACTTCAAGATCGGCCACTTTATAGCCGTCTTCTTCGCTCATTTCAGCCAGGGCGTAGATGCGGTCACGCTCTTGCTTCACTTCCCACAGCTCCGCGTGCCCCATGATCACGGTGTCGAGCACGGTGAACTCCTCGAAGGCGAACTGGTCCTGACGCAGCTTACCGATACGCTCGTTCGGATCGAGCGATACGTTGCCAAGCGTCGGCTCTAAGTCGCCGCCGAGGATCTTCATAAAGGTGGATTTACCGCTACCGTTGGCACCAATCAGGCCGTAACGGTTGCCGCCGCCAAATTTGACGGAAATGTTTTCGAACAGCGGCTTACTGCCAAACTGCATAGTGACGTTGCTGGTAACTAACACGGGGAGATTCCTGCGAAAAGTGTGATAAACACGGCATTATGCCACAATTCCGAATTGAGATCCCGTGTTGCAGCTTTCCACTAAACTTTAACAAAACTGAAAAAAATGTGATTTCGTACACATCTGAATTCCCTGTTAACAGGAATGCACATATAATGCGCTCCCATCACAGATTCAGACTTATCAACCAATCGCCAGAGTGGCCAAGATACCTCGCATAACATGAACATGAAATTAACAACGCTTTTTGCGGCGGCGTTAGCCGTAGTAGGTTTTTGTAAGACTGCGTCAGCGGTGACGTATCCTCTGCCGACTGACGGAAGCCGTCTGGTAGGTCAAAACCAGGTTGTCACCGTTGAAGAGGGTAACAGCCAGCCGCTGGAATATTTTGCCGCGCAGTATCAGCTCGGCCTGTCCAACATGCTGGAAGCTAACCCGGGTGTCGATCCCTATCTGCCTAAAGCGGGAACCGTGCTGAACATTCCTCAGCAACTAATCCTGCCGGATACCGTTCATGAAGGTATCGTTATCAACAGCGCGGAGATGCGTCTGTATTACTACCCGAAAGGCACCAACACCGTGATCGTGCTGCCAATCGGTATCGGTCAGTTGGGCAAAGATACCCCGCTGAACTGGACCACCAAAGTTGAGCGTAAGAAAGCCGGCCCAACCTGGACCCCAACCGCGAAAATGCACGCCGAGTACATCGCTGCCGGTGAGCCGTTGCCAGCCGTCGTTCCGGCAGGCCCGGATAACCCAATGGGGCTGTACGCGCTGTACATTGGCCGCCTGTACGCAATTCACGGTACTAACGCTAACTTCGGTATCGGCCTGCGCGTCAGCCACGGCTGCGTACGTCTGCGTAACGACGATATAAAGTTCCTGTTCGATAACGTGCCGGTAGGAACCCGCGTCCAGTTCATCAACGAACCGGTAAAAGCGACCTCTGAGCCAGATGGCAGCCGTTACATCGAAGTACACAACCCGCTGTCTACCAGCGAAGACCAGATTAACAACAATGAAATCGTCCCTGTCACGCTGAACAGCGCGGTGCAGGCCGTGACGTCTCAGGCGGATGTGGAAACGACCATTGTTGACCAGGCCATTCAGAACCGCTCGGGTATGCCGGTTCGCTTGAATTAATCGCCTAAAATCACCAGGCGGGCGTTGATGCCCGCTTTTTTTATCCGTTATTGACGATGACGATCCCGCCGTGGTCGTACCGATAATGACAGTGGGCGTACTCCAGCGGCGTGCCATCTTCCAGATAGATAACCTGCTCCACCTCCAGCACCGGATCGCTTTGCTCACAGATCAGGTGCTGCATATCCAGCGCGTTCGATTTTAGCGCCCGCACCACCCGATACGACCCCATAATCTTTAGCCCCAGCGTCTCCTGCACATAGCCAAACACCGAGCTTTCAAGATGGCTTTTGTTCAGGCCAGGCACCAGGTTCAGCGGCATAACGGTTGAATCCAGCGACATTGGCTCGCCGTTAAGCAGGCGCAGACGAATAAAGTCATAGATCGGCGCATCTGCATTGATCATCAGCGACGCTTGCTCTTTTTCATTCGGAAAACGCAGTTCAAAATGGACCACCTGGCTTGTGACCGTGCCCAGATGCGCCCAGGTTTTGGTAGCGCCAAAGTAGTCGCTGCCGGAGAGATCCCACTGCGAGAGCTGCAGAAAATTTTTGCGGATGAACGTTCCCTGCCCCTGACGGGTATAAACCAGCCCTTCGACAATCAACTGACGCATGGCCTGCTGAACGGTCATTCTGCTGGTGCTGAACTCTGCCGCCAGCGCGAACTGGTCCGGAAGCGGTTCACTGGCGGCATACTGCTGGCTGATAATGCGTTTTTTAATTTCCCGCGCTATGGTGATGTACTTCGCCGCCATCGTCCCTTCCTTTAATTAGTTTCTATCCCACTGTTTTTTATAGCCACTCTCTCGGCAATTTTGAGGAAAGGCAGGTAGAAGAATACACCAAATATAATGATTGCCAACTGCACCACCACCGCTCGCCAGTCCCCCGCCGTGGCAAGCCAGGCGCTCAAAATGGGCGGTGTTGTCCACGGGATCATCACCACACAGCGCGACATTAACCCCAGGGTGGTACAGAGCCAGGCGACATAAATGCCAATGGCGGGCAGCAGAACAAACGGGATCATCAGCGGCAGGTTAAAGACCACGGGCAAGCCAAAAATCACCGGCTCGTTGATATTAAACAGACCCGGCGCCAGCGACAGACGCGCTACCTGTTTCGCCGATTTCTGCCGCGAGAAGATGAATATGGCAATCAGCAGCGAAATCGTACTGCCAGTACCCCCGACCATGCCAAACGTCGGTACAAAGATATTGTTGATGATATGCGGGATCGGCTGGCCGTTGGCAAAGGCCAGCATGTTCTCGTTGGTGTTGATAAGCAGGAACGGCTCCAGCACCACACTGTTAACGACCGACTGATGAATGCCCAGGGTGAACAAGAAGTTACCAAAACTGTAGATAAAAATCGTACCCGGCAGGCTGGTGTTAATCAGACGCAGCGGCTGCTGGATAAAGGTCGTGATCAGATGGATCAGATCCGTATGCAGCACGTTCGCGAGCACCGCCGCCAGAATAGCAAACAGAGAGAGCGTGAGCAGCGTTGGGATCAGCGCGGTAAAAGATTGACTGACCGCCGGCGGGACGTTGTCCCCCAGTGAAATCTGGAGTGCTTTGAGCCGGGAGATGGCGATAAACAGCTCCGTTGAGAGTAAGCCAATCAGTACCCCCGGCAAAAATGCCGGTCGAGCCGATATTGGCGAAGGTGAGCACCTAGGTCATATTCACCGCGGCGTCGCTGCCGACGGGGGTAAGCTGTAAGCGCATCGGCATCATGATGATAAAGCTACTGATGGCGATAACCACCGCCGAAACCGGGTTGTCGAAATCCTTGTTACGCGCCAGCGACCAGGCAATCATCGGGGCCAGCAGCAGTGCGGCAATATTCAACGTACCGTTGATAATCGCCTCACCCCAGACCTTAAACTGTATGAGCGTGTCGCCTTCAAAGATCCACGGGAACACCACGTTGTTCACCAGTACCGCCAGTCCGGCGAGGATAAAAATCGGCATTACCGTGGCGAAGGCGTCGCGCAGGGAACGAAGGTGCACCTGGTTTGCCAGGCGCGCCGAAAACGCTACAAATCCGTCGACAAAGGACTGCATCGCAGGTGTGATTTTTGTTTCAGACATAGCGGAACTTCCTGTTAATCAGTCACAAAAACGGCCCGGCAGCGTACGGCTTACATCTCGCGTCCGTTGGTATGGATAACCTGTTTCAACCACGCATAGCTTTTCTTCGGCACACGCTTCAGGTCTTTCAGGTCGTGATTTTCCCGGTTGACGTAGACCACGCCGTAGCGCTTGCGCATGTCGCCCTGTGAGCTAAGAATGTCGATCAAGCCCCAGCCGAGATAGCCGATGACCACTGCCCCGTCCTCAAACATCGCCTCTTTCATGGCCTCGATATGTGCCCGGTGATACTCAATACGGTAGGTATCCTCAATCGGGTTAACGCCATCCCAGGATTCAATCACCCCAATGCCGTTTTCAATCGGGAATACCGGCATTCGCCAGTCGTTGGCATAGCGGGTGATGATGGTACGAAAGCCCAGCGGATCGATCTGCCAGTTCCACTCCGTGGCGTTCAGATATGGATTGTTTTTCTCGCCGTGCAGCAGGTAATAATTAACCGGCGTCCCTTCAGGAATGGCATCGCTGTCCAGGGTTTTACTGGCGTAGTAGCTGAAGGCCATGTAGTCGTTTTTAGTGCGTGCCAGAAGCTGAAGGTCTTCAGCGCGGTAAATATCAGCGAACCCTTGCTGTTCAACAACCGCCATCACCGCCGGGCTGTATCCCTGGCCAGCAAAGACGCGCAGCAGGTTCTGGTTGAGGAATTCGTCGTATTGCTGGGCACAGAAGATATCGCGCGGTTTGCAGGTGGCCGGGTAGATCAGCTGATGCGCCAGCATTCCGCCCATCAGTTGGCCCGGTTTGGTCTGATGGAGATAGTCAGTCAATGCCATGTGCGCGACCATGGTGTGATGCTGCAGCTCGTACAGCTCGCGCAGGGTTTTCTCCCCTTTCATGTAACCTGAAATCCGGAAGGCTTCCGGCATATGGAAGATGTTTTGTTCGTTGAAGGTCAACCAGTACTTAACACGGTCACCAAAACAGTCGATCATTTTTTTACCGTAGCGAATGAAGGCATCCATCACCCGGCGATCGTTGAAACCGTTATACTCCTGCGCCAGCGCCAGGGGCATATCGAAATGGTAAAGGCAGATCATCGGCTCAATGCCGCGGGCAATCAGATCGTTAATAAAACCATCGTAAAAGGCGATCCCTTCGTCATTAAAGTCGCCGTCGCCCTGCGGGCAAACGCGGCTCCACGAGATCTGGAAGCGGTAGCAGTTCATGCCCAGATCCTGCATTAAATCGAAATCTTCACGATAGCGGTGGAAGGCGTCAGTAGCGACTTTCCAGTCAGAAATATTTTCCCCGGCTTCGCGGATGTCGTACACCGACATCCCCTTTCCGCCCTCATTCCATGCCCCTTCCGTTTGCATGCTGGATACCGAGTTACCCCAAAAAAATTTGGCTGGCAGTGTTAGCTTCATGGTCGCTCCCTATATGACTAGTCATTTAATATTCATGACTAGTCATATAAGTGAGGATGCAAAATCAAGCAAAGAGAAGGATCGTTTTTTGTGAGATGGACAGGAAAAAACCGGGTGAGGTGGATACCGGATTTCGTTATTGACGGCGCCTGGGAAGTCATTCATAACTCAGAAATCAAATGCGGCTGTCTGGCAGGACAAAACTGTATTATCGTGCCTTCCCCTGCACCTGGGCCAAAAAATGACTCTTCACAGCAGGTGACGCTGACAATAGGCCTGTTTTTTGATGGCGCAGGACAGCGCAATTATCGCCGCCATTCGTCAGGGGCTGCCGGGAAAAGAGGATTATTGATTGGCTAATTGACCACGACGATACTCGCCCTGCCGCTCCAGCATCCAGCCCGGATATTCGCGCGGTAAGGCGCTGACAGCATCCAACTGTTTACGCTCTTCCTCGCTTAAGCGGACATCCGTTGCAGCAATATTATCATCCAGTTGATCGACGCGTTTTGCGCCAATAATTACGCTGGTTACCGCTTTTTGATGCAGCAGCCACGCCAGCGCAATTTGTGCTACCGACACGCCCTTGCTCTCAGCAATGGTGCGCATCACCTCCACGTCTCCTTCACGCTGCTGATAATGTGATAACGCGAGCTGCCGCGCGAGTTCACTCCAGCGGTCCCCGTTTCGCCAAAGACTTTGGTGGCGACAACCACCTTTTTCACGCGGAATTTTCAGGTTTTTCAGCGCCTGGCCGACGATCTCCTCCGCACGCCCTTCGGAATAGACGTCAGCAGTGTCGATGAAGTTAATCCCGGCATCCAGTGCGCGGCCCACCAGTTGCTCGGCTTCGCTCTGCTGTAGCTGACCAATCTTACCCCACATACCGCCTTCGCCGCCGAAGGTCATGGTGCCAAGGCACAGCTCAGACACAAACAGACCGGTGTTGCCCAGTTTTTGATAACGCATAAGGTACTCCTCGCATGTCGATTGGGTATCCATTAGTTATACCCGCCCCACAGCCATTGCGAATGTGCTGTTCCTGTCCGTTTCTTGCCCAAATCTCTGAATCTTTATCCGCACGGGGCGTCGCCAAAGACGGGGTAATCCAGATCGCGCGCGCTCTGCTGGGCACGCGCCACCTTCACGCTGGAGAGCCAGGAAAGAAGCCCTTCGAACTTTCTGGCCAGTGGCAGCGGTCCTGTCAGTGAGCGGCATCACGCTATGCCGTTCACTAAAGCCAGGACGTTTGTACATTTACAGGAAAACGGACAAATAGCGCACTAAATGAGAAGAAATAGTCCGTAACCGACTGACGCGGCCCATAACAGCATCGGGATCGACCAGAGATGGAAGCGCCACCAGATGCGGCGGTCGTTAGCCATGCGCAGGGCAATCAGGTTCGCAAGCGACCCTGGCAGCAGCCCGAAGCCGCCAATATTGACCGCCCACGCCAGCAGCATGTTAGCGGGAACATAATTGAGCAGCAAAATCGTGGACGGGACGTTACTGATAAACTGTGAAAGGCCTATCGCCGTCAGCCACAATTCAGGCTGTGAAAGCCCGCTGACGCCGTGCAGAACGGTTTGCAAAACCGGTAGCTGAATGAGTAAATGCACATCGATAAACATCGCCACAAATACCAGCAATAGCGTCCAGTCCACGCTTATCAACACGCGTCTTGCCAGCACCAGGAAGCCTGCCGCCACCAGCAGCACGCCGACAAGCTCAACCTTCAACTCAAGCGCGGCAAGAAAGACGATGTAAAGCGCGAGGCAGCTCCAGACCAGATGGGGCTGCCACTGCGGGCCGGTGCTGCCGCTATGGTAATGCAGTTTTTTATCCGGGAATGCGAACCAGCAAACTACCAGTAGCGACATCATTATCACCAGCGCCAGCGGCGCCATCTGCCAGGTAAAAGCCGCGAAGGACAGCCCGGAGCGTCCCCAGAGAAGGATATTTTGCGGGTTGCCGATGGGGGTCAAAAGGGAACCGGCGTTCACGGCCAGGGCTTCGAAGATGATGAGCCAGGATACCGGGATCTCGCACAGCTTACGCAGCGTAAGCGTGAGCGGCACGATGATGAACAACGCCACATCGTTGGTCAGGAAGGTCGACAGCACCGCCGCCGCCAGCACCATAAACAGTGAAAGCCTGCGCTCGGTGGCAAACCGACGCACCATTTTGCGCCCCAGCACGTCAAAATACCCGCTCAGTTCCACCCCTTTGGTGAGCATCATCAGCCCGCTCAGGGTAATAATCGTGCGCCAGTCAATGGCGGCGGGCCAGTCGTGAGGGGCAAAGGGCACAAAGAAGCTTAACCCTGCGCCAATAATAAGTAACAGATGAAAAAAGCGATCGCCAGCCAGCGCCCGCAATCCAGGGATTGTCATTCAGCAGCAGGCCCGTACTTGAGAGTAAATTCACGGAATTTCACCAGCGTCTCTTCACTGACGTGGTGTTCCATCCCTTCCGCGTCCCGGCGGGCGATCTCCTGGCTTACGCCCAGCACCAGCAAAAAGTTTTCAACAATCTGATGACGCTCGCGGCTCTCCTGGGCCAGCTTCTCCCCTTGTGCCGTGAGAAATACGCCGCGCCAGGGGATCATTTCGATCAACCCCACCGAGGCAAGACGCTTTAACATCTTGGCGACGGTAGGCTGAGACACCCCAAGGCGCGCGGCCATATCTACCTGACGCGCCTCGCCGACTTCACGAATTAAATCGGAAATCAGTTCCACATAGTCATCAATCAGCTCGCGCCGGTGCGCTTCACGTACCTGGCGGAATCCTTCGACATGCTCTTCAACATTCACCAGTTGCGTCGTTTTTTTTGTTGTTGGCTTACCTGCGCGACGGTTCATTGTGGTTCCTCAGTGGGGGTGACGCTTCCAGCGCCCTGTAACGGAGCGCACAGTGTAAACCATAGCTCTGCAAGCACAAAAAATTAACGAATTAGCCGTAGCTATACAATATAGCCTGTGCTATATCTGTATGTAATGCAGTCACCCTTCATGGATCGAAGGGATCAAATATCAGGAGGTCCAATGAATGAATTCAAGAGGTGTATGGCCGTGTTTACTCACTCTCCTTTTAAAGTACGATTAATGCTGTTGAACATGCTGTGCGATATGTTTACTCACAAATCGCAGCAGGAGGATAATTCATCTCACTAAGCGGCGTCGCGGTACGCCGCTTCATCTTTGCGTCACATGTCCTCTGTAAACTGGCCTCTCGCCGCCTGATCCCCGATCTTTTTCACGGATTTGTAATCCCTCTCGCAAAACATACGTTTAACTTCTGTTGACCTTATTTCGCGCTCGCACTATCTTCTTGCAGCCCTGCACAATTTGCGGCTCGCTGAAGCGGACCCTCATGCCCTCTCCACGCACTGTCAGGCAGGTTATGACCCTTGGCGCCAGGGTGAGCACATGGCGTTT
Source organism: unidentified bacterial endosymbiont (assembly GCF_918797525.1). Lineage (NCBI taxonomy): Bacteria > unidentified bacterial endosymbiont. Next base: position 3,302,000 of record NZ_OU963893.1, read on the forward strand.
TCATGCATGATAGTGACCTATGAATTTAACCCTGATCGACACCGTTGTGACCCGCAGTCGGGCCTTGAACCCGTGGACGGGGTTCTACTTTCTGCAATCGTTATTGATTAACTTTGCGCTCGGCTATCCATTTAGCCTGCTCTACGCCGTTGCCTTCACCTGCATTCTGCATTTACTGTGGCGAAACGCGCCGGGCGTGCAAAAAGCGTTTCTCGGGGCCTGCTCTCTCATCGCGGCCCTCTACTTCCCGTTCAGCCAGGCTTACGGCGCCCCCAACTTTAATACCCTGCTGGCGCTGCACTCGACCAATATGGAAGAGTCAACGGAGATCCTGACCATCTTCCCGTGGTACAACTACGTTGTTGGCCTCTTTATCTTCGTCACTGGCGTCATTGCGGTTCGTCGCAAAGCAGAAGAGAAAAAAGCGTGGAGAAAAATTGAAAGCCTGTGCCTGGCGTTCAGCGTGGCGACCTTCTTTGTGGCGCCGGTGCAAAATCTGGCCTGGGGTGGCGTTTTCAGGCTAAAAGATACGGGCTACCCGGTATTCCGCTTTGTGAAAGACGTGGTGGTCAATAACCAGGAAGTGCTGGACGAACAGAGCCGTATGGCCGAGCTTTCCACGATGAAAGACACCTGGACGGTACTGGCGGTGAAACCGAAATACCATATCTATGTGATGGTGATCGGCGAAAGCGCGCGCCGGGATGCGCTGGGTGCTTTTGGCGGCCACTGGAATAACACGCCGTTTGCCAGTTCGGTCAACGGCACGCTGTTTACGGATTACATCGCAGCCAGCGGCTCTACGCAGAAATCACTCGGTCTTACGCTTAACCGCGTCGTCGACGGTAAGCCGCAGTATCAGGATAACGTTGTTACGCTGGCAAACCGCGCCGGTTTCCAGACGTGGTGGTTTTCCAATCAGGGACAAATTGGTGAATACGATACGGCGATCGCCAGCATCGCTAAACGGGCTGACGAAGTGCAGTTCCTGAAAAACGGTGATTTTGAAGCCGATAAAAACACCAAAGATGAAGCGTTGCTGAAGATGACCGCGCAGGTCTTCGCCACTCAGCGCACCCAGCCGCAGCTGATTATCCTGCACTTGATGGGGTCACACCCGCAGGCATGCGATCGTACCCAGGGAAAATACGCAGAGTTTGTGCAGTCCAAAGAGACCTCTTGCTACCTCTACACCATGACCCAAACCGACGATCTGCTAAGCAAGCTGTACGCCCAGCTTCGCAATACGGGCGTCACATTCTCGCTGGTCTATTTCTCCGATCACGGTCTGGTCTTTAAAGAGCGCGGTAAAGAGGTGCAATATCTGGCGCACGATGACCAATTCCAGCAGAACTTTCAGGTGCCGTTTATGGTGCTGTCGAGTAATGACAAACGGCATCGCATTATCAAAGCGCGTCGTTCAGCCAATGATTTCCTGCAGTTCTTCTCGCAGTGGACGGGGATTTCTGCCAGGCAGATAAAAAATGATTACCCATTTATCTCGGATAAGAAAGCTCCCCGGGCTTATATTACCAACTTTAAATTACAGAAAGTTGACTACACTCATCTTGGGATGGATGTGTTTGATGTTAACAACCAGTAGTCCGTGGGTGCTTCTCAGTAAAAAAAACGGGATAAACAGCAAAAAAAATCCGCCACGTTGGGCGGATTTTTATGAGCTCACCGAAGTGATTAGAAGCGGTAACCTACGCCTGCGATCCAGGTGCCAACGTCAACGCTGCGGATACGGCTCTGCTCATAGGAGAAGTCCAGAGCAACGTTTTCGATTGGGTTGAACTGCAGACCAGCGCCATAAGAGAAGCCGTAGTCGCTGGTGCTTGCAGTGCGGTCAGCAGAATCGTTAGCCGTCTGCTGGGTTTTACCGTAGCCAACACCCACAACACCGTAGATGCTTGCCCAGTCGTTCAGACGGAAAGCAGGACCTGCAGTGACGCCGTAATATTGAGCTTTGTTGTACAGGCCGTTATCAGAATCATTTTTTTCGGTGTAGGTGAAAGAACCGATCACGCCCAGCGGGTTGTTATCCTGCTCGTAACGATACTTCAGGTTGAAACCGCTAGCTTTGTTCATCACGCCCTGATAGTCGCTCTGAGCGTAACCACCAGTAACGGTAGAAGTAGCAGCTACTGCGGTACCTGCGGAAACGGCCATAACAACAGCCAGTGCTGAAAGACATGCAATTTTTTTCATAACCACCTCAAATGTGCTTCAAGTAAGTCCGTAAGTTTTAAATATATCAAAAAATCTTTTGAAACTCTTTGAGAATAGTAATGTCTAATGAAATTTTTCCTGTAACAAAATATTTCCAACATCAGCTATCTCTCTAAAATCTCGCAGATTTTCCTCTTTTAAATGCTGATTTTGCGCGTCAATGGCACCGCATTCATCCAGATTATTCCTAAACTGAACGCTGCGAAATCCACCAAAGCTTTACCATTCTACGCATTTAACCGCGTTTTTTTTCAACGGCGACTCAACCGTTGCAGCATATTTACATTACACTGCTGCTTTTACGTTGCCTGACATAAATTGACAGGAGAAAGGATGCCAGGGTTATCCCGCAAAACGCCGGTCTGGATGCCGGTTGCTATAATACTGATTGCCATGCTCTCCATTCAAAGCGGTGCCTCGCTGGCAAAATCGCTTTTCCCCGCTGGTGGGCGCTCCTGGTGTTACCGCGCTGCGTATCGCGCTGGGCACCGCTATCCTGGTGGTCATTTTCAAACCGTGGCGTTTACGCTTCAAAAAGGAACAGCGCGCGCCGCTGCTGTTTTACGGGCTATCGCTGGGTGGAATGAACTATCTGTTCTATCTCTCTATCCAGACCATCCCACTGGGGATCGCCGTTGCGCTTGAGTTTACCGGCCCGCTGGCGGTGGCGCTCTTTTCTTCCCGCCGCCCGGTGGATTTTATCTGGGTCGTGCTGGCCGTTCTCGGGCTGTGGTTTTTACTCCCGCTGGGCCAGGATGTCTCGCATATCGACCTGACGGGGGCCGCACTGGCGCTGGGCGCTGGAGCCTGCTGGGCGATTTATATTCTTTCCGGGCAGCGCGCCGGGGAAGAACACGGCCCGGCGACCGTCGCGCTGGGTTCGTTGATTGCCGCCATTATCTTTGTGCCAGTCGGTATGGCGCAGGCGACAGATTCCATCTGGCAATGGTCGATTCTGCCGGTAGGGCTCGCCGTTGCGATCCTCTCTACGGCTCTCCCCTACTCTCTGGAGATGATTGCCCTCACCCGCCTGCCGACGCGTATCTTTGGCACGCTGATGAGCATGGAGCCCGCCCTGGCCGCCGTTTCTGGCATGGTGTTTCTGGGGGAGACCTTAACGCTGACCCAGACGCTGGCGCTCTGCTCCATCATCGTGGCCTCTATGGGATCAACATTGACAATGCGCCCGGAGCCAAAAGTACAAAAAGTCGACATCAATTAATGCCGCCGCTTCTGCATGGCTTAACGGCCATGCAGAATAAAGGCCATTTCGGGCTTAATAATATTTACTTACAGGTGATGGGTTGTTTCTTAAATAGCCTCTGTACCAGCAGAGCGTAAAGTAAATTAAGATTGCTCTGCATCATATTCAATCATACATATAAAAATCATACAGTTATAAATTCAACAACCTTGACGCTATTAAACCAATAGGCGCCACCAAACCGCAGGCAAAAATTTGGTGCTATACTGAATCCCGTAATTACCTGGGACACTAACATCAAGAGGATATGAGATTATGAGTACCGCTAAACTGGTGAAAACGAAAGCGTCTAATCTGCTTTATACCCGTAACGATGTATCGGATAGCGATAAGAAAGCGACCATTGAGTTGCTGAATCGCCAGGTGATCCAGTTCATCGATCTTTCGCTGATCACCAAACAGGCCCACTGGAATATGCGCGGTGCAAACTTTATTGCCGTTCATGAAATGCTTGACGGCTTCCGCACAGCACTGGTGACCCACCTTGATACCATGGCCGAGCGTGCCGTACAGTTAGGCGGAGTCGCGCTGGGTACCACGCAGGTGATCAACAGCAAAACGCCATTGAAAAGCTACCCGCTGGATATCCATAGCGTTCAGGATCACCTGAAAGAGCTGGCTGACCGTTACGCAATCGTCGCCAACGATGTCCGTAAAGCCATCGGCGAAGTCAAAGATGAAGATACAGCAGATATTCTCACCGCTGCTTCTCGCGACCTGGATCAATTCCTGTGGTTCATCGAGTCTAACATCGAATAATTCCTTCCGATGTTTCCTCAAACCCTCGCTCCGGCGGGGGTTTTGCACATTTATGGTGCGCAGTTTTCACCTGCACGCCTGCGAAAGTGAGCAAAATGTAATAATTACCTCACACAACCGTTAACGGAAGATTGTTTTTCCGTCAAAATATGCGCTAAATACCCGATTGTCAGCGACCCATAACGATGTGCACCAAAACGGTGCTCCATCATGGTGCAATAAAAGATCCTTGCTCTGTTTATTGTGCAATGCGTGACATCCTCCCCTATGCAAAACAACAGGTTGTAAAGTTGGCACGATTTTTTCATGCTGCCTGTCGTTCTCGCAGGGGATCGCCCCGTGGATATAAAAGGAAATGCTATGAAGTCTGTATTTAACGTTTCACTGGCTGCACTTACCCTGGCTTTTGCGGTGTCTTCACAAGCCGCCGACAAACTTGTTGTGGCGACGGACACGGCGTTCGTTCCGTTTGAATTTAAACAAGGTGATAAATACGTTGGTTTTGACGTAGACCTGTGGGCCGCTATCGCTAAAGAACTCAAACTGGATTACACCCTGAAGCCTATGGATTTCAGCGGCATCATCCCGGCGCTGCAAACCAAAAACGTGGACCTGGCGCTCGCAGGCATCACCATTACTGACGAGCGTAAAAAAGCGATCGACTTCTCTGACGGCTACTACAAAAGCGGCCTGCTGGTGATGGTTAAAGCCGATAACAACGACATCAAAAGCGTGAAAGACCTCGACGGCAAAGTGGTTGCGGTGAAGGGTGGCACTGGCTCTGTTGACTACGCGAAAGCAAATATCAAAACCAAAAACCTGCGCCAGTTCCCTAACATCGATAACGCCTATATGGAACTGGGCACCAACCGCGCTGACGCGGTACTGCACGACACCCCGAATATCCTCTACTTCATTAAGACAGCGGGTAACGGCAAGTTCAAAGCAGTAGGTGATTCTCTGGAAGCTCAGCAGTACGGTATCGCGTTCCCGAAAGGCAGCGACGATCTGCGCACCAGGGTTAACGGCGCGCTGAAAACCCTGAAAGAGAATGGCACCTACAACGACATCTACAAAAAATGGTTCGGTACTGAGCCAAAATAATTCAGCCTGATCGATCAGGTACTGTAAAGCCCGGCGGCGCTTGCGCCTACCGGGCCTACAATTTTAGTCATCCCTCTGGCTAATTTTTTGTTCTCATCACGGTATACAGGAATACATCATGCAGTTTGACTGGAGCGCCATCTGGCCAGCCATTCCTCTGTTGCTTGAAGGCGCCAAAATGACCCTGTGGATTTCGGTCCTCGGTCTGGTTGGCGGGTTGATCATCGGTCTTGTCGCCGGTTTCGCCCGCACCTACGGCGGCTGGATTGCCAACCACATCGCACTGGTTTTCATCGAAGTGATCCGCGGCACGCCGATTGTCGTACAGGTCATGTTCATTTACTTCGCCCTGCCAATGGCCTTTAACGACCTGCGCATTGACCCGTTCAGCGCCGCCGTCGTGACCATTATGATCAACTCGGGAGCTTATATCGCGGAAATTACCCGTGGCGCGGTCCTGTCGATTCATAAAGGTTTCAGCGAAGCCGGTCTGGCATTGGGCCTTTCTCGTCGCGAAACCATCCGCCACGTGATTCTGCCGCTGGCGCTGCGTCGCATGCTGCCACCGCTGGGCAACCAGTGGATCATCAGTATTAAAGACACCTCGCTGTTTATTGTAATCGGCGTTGCTGAACTGACCCGCCAGGGCCAGGAGATTATTGCTGGCAACTTCCGTGCGCTGGAAATCTGGAGTGCGGTGGCCGTTGTCTACCTGATAATCACGCTGGTTCTGAGCTTTGTACTGCGTCGTCTTGAAAGAAGGATGAAAATCCTGTGATTGAATTTAAAAACGTTTCCAAGCACTTTGGTCCAACCCAGGTGCTGCACAATATCGATTTGAACGTTAAACAGGGTGAAGTGGTGGTGATTATCGGGCCATCCGGCTCCGGTAAGTCCACGCTGTTGCGCTGCATCAACAAGCTGGAAGAGATAACCAGCGGCGAGCTGATCGTCGACGGTCTGAAGGTCAATGACCCGAAAGTCGATGATCGTCTGATTCGTCAGGAAGCGGGCATGGTGTTCCAGCAGTTCTATCTCTTCCCGCACCTGACGGCGCTGGAAAACGTGATGTTTGGCCCGCTGCGCGTGCGCGGCGCCAACAAAGCGGCAGCGCAAGCGCTGGCGAAAGACTTGCTGGCGAAGGTCGGCCTGGCCGAACGTGCGCATCACTACCCCTCGGAGCTTTCAGGTGGCCAGCAGCAGCGCGTAGCCATTGCCCGCGCGCTGGCGGTTAAGCCGAAGATGATGCTGTTTGATGAACCAACCTCCGCGCTCGACCCGGAGTTGCGCCATGAAGTCTTGAAAGTCATGCAGGATCTGGCCGAGGAAGGGATGACAATGGTTATCGTGACGCACGAAATCGGCTTTGCTGAGAAGGTCGCCTCTCGGCTGATCTTCATTGATAAAGGCCGCATCGCAGAAGACGGTAACCCGCAGGCGCTTATCGCCAACCCGCCAAGCCAGCGTCTGCAGGAGTTTCTGCAGCACGTCTCCTGACAGCCCTCTCCACATCAAGCCGGGCATGCCCGGCTTTTTTACGCCAGATTGTTCCCAAAAATCCCCCCGCGCTCCTCGCCCTCTATACTTATCATTTTGTTGCACATTTTCACTGGAGAGTGCCGTGCCGTGGATCCTGTTGTTACTTTGCCTGTTTAGTGCGCCCTCGCTTGCCGTGGCGATCCCCGGTGTCACCACCGGAACGACTGCCACCCAGGAGACAGCAACGCCAGCCGAGCCGGACGTTGAAAAGAAAAAAGCAGCCTACACCGCCCTTGCTGATGTCCTTGAGAACGAGACATCACGCCAGGCGTTGATTGGTCAACTGCGCAAAGTCGCCGCCACGCCGACGCAGGAAAAGGTGCCCACCATTACGCCGCCGGAGGTTGAAGAGCAGAAAACGGTTCTGGAGAATGTGACCGACGTAGGCCGCCACTACGGCGAAGCCCTCTCCTCGCGCTTCGCCCAGCTCTACCGCAACCTGATTGGCTCGCCTCACAAGCCGTTCAATCCGCAGACATTTTCAACCGCCGCCAGACAGTTTTTGATGCTGGCCGGGGCAGTCTTTATCTTTTACTGGCTGGCACGCCTGTGTGCCTGGCCGTTCTACAAAAAAATGGGCCACTGGGGGCGAAAAAAGAACCAGCAAAAGAGCAGCTGGCTACATCTGCCCGCAATGATCACAGGGGCTTTTATTATCGATTTACTGCTGCTGTCCCTGACGCTGTTTGTCGGTCAACTGGTGGCGGACAGCCTTAACGCCGGAAATAAAACTATCGCCTTCCAGCAGGCGCTGTTCCTTAATGCTTTTGCCCTGATTGAGTTCTTTAAGGCGTTGCTGCGGGTGATCTTTTGCCCACGCGTGCCGGAATTACGGCCTTTTGCCATCAAGGATGATAGCGCCAGATATTGGGCCTTACGGCTTAGCGTGTTAAGCGGGCTGATTGGTTACGGTTTGCTGGTGGCGGTGCCAATCATTTCCAATCAGGTCAACGTGCAGTTCGGCGCACTGGCAAATGTATTGATTATGCTCTGTATTACCGTCTGGGCCCTGTACCTGATCTTCCATAATAAAAAAGCCATCACCGAGGGGTTGTTACACCTTGCCGACCGCTCTCTCTCCTTCTTTAGCCTGTTTATTCGCGCTTTTGCGCTGGTATGGCATTGGCTGGCGAGCGCTTACTTTATTGTGCTGTGCTTCTTCTCCCTGTTCGATCCCGGCAATAGCCTGAAATTTATGATGGGGGCGACGTTTAAAAGCCTGGCGATTATCGGTATTGCGGCGTTTGTCTCTGGCCTGCTTTCCCGCTGGATCTCAAAAACGATCACCCTGTCGGCGCCGGTCCAGCACAGTTACCCGGAGTTGCAAAAACGGGTCAACGGCTGGATGTCGGTATCGCTCAAGGTGGCGCGCATTCTCACCGTCTGCGTGGCAGTTATGTTGCTCCTGAACGCCTGGGGATTATTTGATTTTTGGAACTGGCTACACAACGGTGCTGGTGAAAAGACCGTCGATATTTTAATTCGTATTGCGCTGATCCTCTTCTTCTCCGCCGTGGGCTGGACGCTGCTGGCAAGCCTTATCGAGAACCGCCTGGTGTCTGATATTCACGGCCGGCCCCTGCCGAGCGCGCGTGCTCGCACGTTACTGACGCTGTTTCGCAACGCGCTGGCGGTCATCATCAGCACCATTACGATAATGATTGTACTCTCAGAAATCGGCGTCAATATCGCGCCGCTGCTGGCGGGTGCGGGTGCGCTGGGGCTGGCTATCTCTTTCGGTTCGCAAACCCTGGTGAAAGACATTATCACCGGCATCTTTATTCAGTTTGAAAACGGGATGAATACCGGGGACCTGGTAACCATTGGGCCACTCACCGGTACGGTTGAACGGATGTCCATCCGCTCCGTTGGCGTGCGCCAGGACACCGGGGCGTACCATATCATTCCGTGGTCATCAATAACGACGTTCGCCAACTTTGTCAGGGGCATTGGTTCGGTGGTAGCCAACTACGATGTTGATCGCCATGAAGATGCAGATAAAGCAAAACAGGCGCTGCGTGACGCGGTCGAAGAATTGATGGCGATGGAGGATATTCGCGGTCTGGTGATTGGGGAGCCTTCATATGCCGGCATTGTGGGGTTAACGAATACGGCGTTTACCTTGCGCGTGTCATTCACCACTCAGCCTCTGAAACAGTGGACGGTACGCTTTGCCCTCGACAGCATGGTGAAAAAACACTTTGATCTGGCAGACGTGCGGATGCCGGTACAGACGTACCAGGTGTTACCGACGCCGGCAACGCCGCTACCACCACAGGCACCGACGTTATAATCCGGGTAGTGGCCGGGCTTATTTACGGCGCTTGTTATCATCCATGAAGGACCAGCCGATAAAGCGGCTCTGTTTTTGGCCCTGCGCCATCTCTTTTTTCACCACTTTTACCGCACCCGCCTCGGTCAGTGCCCGGTATAGCGGCGGCAGGTTATCACCGCGAGAGACCAGCGTGGTAAACCATTTGACCTGACGGCCAAAGGCTTTACTTTCCGCAATCATGCGCAGGATAAACGCCACTTCGCCGCCGTCGCACCATAGCTCATGCTGCTGACCGCCGAAATTCAGTGCCCCATCTTCCGCCTGGCCCAGGTTACGGCGTTTGCGCTCGCTGCCCGCGCGCGCGGCGGCGGCCGAATCATGAAACGGGGGGTTACACATGGTGGCATCGTAGCTTTCGTTTTTATGAATAATGCTGTTGAAGATAGACGGGGCCTCTTTCTGACGACGTAAGCGGATCGCCCGGCTTAAGCCCGGGTTCGCGCTGATGATAGCCTGGGCGCTGGAAAAGGCTTCTGAGCCAATTTCACTTCCGGTAAAACGCCAGTTGTACTCGTGAGCGCCAATCAGCGGATAGATCAGGTTCGCCCCCGTACCGATATCCAGCACAGTGGCCTGCTGTGGGAGGATACCATTGTTCTCTTCAGCCAGCAGGTCTGCGAGATGGTGGACATAATCCGCGCGTCCCGGCACCGGCGGGCAGAGGAAGCCTTCAGGAATGTCCCAGTGCGCCACACCGTAGTAGTGGGCCAGTAGCGCCCTATTCAACGTTTTAACAGCCTGTGGATCGGCAAAATTAACCGAAGGTTCACCGCCCGGCGTCTGTACGATAAAATTCTGAAGTTCCGGGCAACTCAGGCACAGCGCCTGCATATCGTAACGACTGCGGTGGCGATTGCGCGGGTGCAATCCCGGCTTTTGGGAAGTCATGGCATTCTCCTTTAAACAGCGGCGTAAGATACCCTTTGCAGGCCCAACGGTAAATATCTCTGTGCAATGCTCGAAAAAGCCCCTCAAATCAATCACCTTTATGTCTATGATTTGTAAATGAATTGTCAGTATTTATCGTTCAAAAAATAAGCAGATGATCATCAAATTTTTGCGCTAAATCACCCTCAACAAGCTTCTAAACTTAGGAGGTATTACCCGTTGTTTCCTCCAGAGGATGTGATTATGAAAAAATATCTTACTGTTGCTGTTTTTGCAGGTACCCTCGCAACCGCGTCGTTTTCAGCCTGGTCAGTGCAGAGCCTGACGGATAGCACCGATACCCGTCAGTTACGTCCGGCAGGCACGGTTTCTGTTACCGGCGCGGCAAACCTGGACGATCTCCAGAGCAAACTTGCCGAAAAAGCGCGTGAACAAGGGGCTAAAGGTATTGTGGTCACCTCAGCCAGCGGCGATAACCGCATGTTTGGTACCGCCACCCTCTATAAATGAGTTCCCTGCAAAGATAGCGCCGCATCTGTAGCCGAGATGCGGTGGCTTCCATCCCGCTTGATTGTCCCTGTTTCCCCCCCATATTATAAAAACACGTCACTGAACATGAGGAGAATGCTATGGCTTCTGGATGGGCGAATGATGATGCCGTAAATGATCAAATCAACAGTACAATTGAAGATGCGGTAGCCCGGGCCAGGGGTGAAATTCCGCACGGTGAAAGTTTGTCTGAATGCGAGACGTGCGGCGAGCCTATCGCCCAGGCACGCCGTAAGGCCATGCCTGGGGTACGGTTATGCATTCGCTGCCAGCAGGAGAAAGATTCAAAAAAAACCTCACAAGCAGGATATAATCGTAGAGGATCGAAAGATAGCCAGTTACGTTGACTTTCCTTTACCTGAGATCAACGCGCAAGCGGTTTTCTTTACGCTCACGAATTTCTCTAATTCACGTAGCAAAATGTGCGCTTGGTTACTCGTCTGTAAAGCGAAGCGACAAGAAGTGTAAATAGAGGTTGTGTATTTATTAATATTCAATATGTTATTTGTCATTCAAATTTTTTGATTAACCACGTCAATTCTCTTCGATTTTATCTTCCGCAAAAAAACGTGATACTTATCACATCGACGGAACAACGTCCCTGAATCAGAATAAACTGCGAGAGATAAACTATGAAAACCATCAAATATGCTGTTGCCGCTGTTGCCCTGTCTGCTCTGTCCTTTGGCGCATTTGCCGCAGAATCAGTTTCTCCGGCACAAGCGCAGAGCATGAACAAAATCGGTGTGGTCAGTGCAGAAGGCGCAACCACGCTGGACGGCCTGGAAGCAAAACTGGCAGAGAAAGCAGCAGCAGCGGGTGCAAGTGGATACACCATTACCTCCGCTAACAGCAATAACAAAATGAGCGGTACTGCGGTTATCTATAAGTAACAGTTTGCATAAATGTTTTACCCTCGCTAAACCCTCTGGCGAGATGCTCCAACCCTCATTGACCTGTGTTACCCTTTGTTTGCCCGTCCGCCACCGGACGGGCTTTTTTTACCTAAAAAGCGTGCTGAATGCGCTGCATTCCTGCCTCTACCGTTTCGACTTGCCCCGCGGCCAGCATGCAGCAGGCCATCTGCCGCTTAATCGAGTCTGGCACAGGAACATTGCCCGCCAGGCACTCTTCTGTCCACCGGGCGGTGGTATGCGGATCTTTTGCCTGCGGCAGAAGAAGATCGCGATGTTCTTTCCCACGTTCCAGCACGGCACGCGCGCCGGAGGAATCGATGAGTAAGAGCTGCGGACAGCGCTGCGGATTGGCGTAAACCTCTCCTTCAGTTCCGTGCATCAAAAGGGCTCGCCCGCCAATTTCTTCGAAGAAGGTCCCGACACGCGTGACATACTCCGGGTGCGAGACGCTGGAAAGGCGAAGAGCAGCGTCTTCTGCAAACGGCGTCGCCAGTTTCGCCAGCGTATGGGCACTGTTTCGCACCCCCATGCGCCAGCGCATTTCCAGCTGTTTTTCCAGTGGCGGACACAACGCCTTAACCGGAATATAGACTGGCTGATGCCCGTCCAGCTTCGCCTGGGCTTGTCCGGCATGAAGGGTTGGTTCAATGCCCAGCAGCTCAAAAATAGTTTCCGTGAGGACGCGGGTAGGATCTTCACTGACGCCGTGTACCACTACCGGAAAGCCGAGCTTATGCAACAGAATAGCCAGCAGCGGCGTCAGGTTAGCCTGCTTGCGCGCGCCGTTATAGCTGGGGATCACCACCGGCATCGCCCTGCCCGCAGGCGGCGTCAGGCGCAACGTTTGCGCTTGCATGGCATCATAAAAGCCACGCATTTCCGCCTCGCCTTCGCCCTTAATACGTAGCGCAATCAGGATCCCGCCCAGCTCAAGTTCCGGGACATCGCCGTTAAGCATATGGGTGTACAACGCCCGGGCTGTTTCCCGGTCAAGATCGCGGGCGTGGTTTTTCCCACGGCCTACCTCTTTGATAATTTTGCGATAATCCACGATATTTCTCCCGAACACACGTTACCGTCACTATAGCGCTGATAAATGTTCAAGGACTACTCATTTCCTTGAGCCGGATCGCCTGAAGGATGTTTTGCCAGGTTTTCGTTGCAGTTCCGGAACCTCCGGCTGCTCAATGGGAAACACCGGTAGGGCATTAAGCAACCGTTGACCGTAGCTTTTGGTGAGCAGACGCTTGTCGTAAATAACAATCTCGCCCCAGCAACCGTGGCTTCGGATCAAACGTCCGACCTGCTGAATCAGGTTAAACGACGCCGCAGGCAGGCTCTGAACCTCAAAGGGATAGCGATTTAGGCTTTTAAGCCACTCCCCCTCGGTGATCACCACCGGGCTATCGATGGGCGGAAAGGCAATTTTATGGATATGCACCTGCGTCAGGTAGCCACCTTTCAAATCCAGACCTTCAGCAAACGACTGTAGCCCCACCAGCACACTGCGCTCGCCGTTGTCGATACGCTTGCGATGCAACTCTACCAGCCGATAGCGGGGCTGATCGCCCTGCACCAGCAGCAGTAAACGGAGATCGGTAACGTGCTCCAGAAAGCGCTGCATCGCTCGTCCGCTGGCGAATAACACCAGCATGCCCGGATATTTTTTGCTCTCGAGCTGTTCGCGGAAAAAGGCCGCCATTTCAGCGATATGCTGCTCTTCGTTTTCCATCAGCGGCGCATACTTCATGCGCGGGATCACCAGCTTGCCCTGCTCGCAGTGGTTAAACGGCGAGTCCAGCGCGACAAAGCGGTCGCCCGCTTTATCTTTCAGACCGCTCATCTCCTGCAGTCTGGAGAAACTGTTCAGGGACCGTAACGTCGCGGACGTCATTACCACATGCGGCACGCTGCGCCAGATAAGCTTCTCCAACTGATCAGCAACGCGAATGCCCACACAGTGGAAAAAGAGGTGCGCCTGCCCGTCTTTCGCTTCACGGGTTGCCCATTTGGTGACCGGCGCGCCGGAGGCCTGGGCCATAGCGGCCAGACGCCAGAGCTTACTTTGCGATTCGAACATCCCCAGCGCGCGGTTCATCTGCAACAAAACGCGGTGCAAACGCACCACGTCATGCGAACCGGTTTTCCTCGCTGAGATCGTTTAAGAACATCTCCGCCAGCCCACGCAGCTTCTCAAGATGCTTCGCCAGTTGCTGGCAAATCGCCATTATCTCCGGTGGCAATTCACCCATTGCAAAGCGGTGTTCCGCTTCCAGGGCTGCAGGAAGATAGAGATTGAGGATGTTATTGAGAGAAGAGATGAGGCTGTAGACCTCTTCGCAGTGTTCGCTCAGGCGCTCGGGTACCGCCAACGGCGGCGGGTTTTTGGGGCGAAACTGCTCCATGCAGGTTGCCACCAGCTTGCAGAAGAGATCTAACTGCAGGCGAAACCAGGGAGCGGTAATTTCAGCACTCATCTCCAGCGCATCGCGCGCCACATCTGGCAGGTGATGGCCTTCATCCAGCACCAGCAGCAGGTTTTTCGGCTCCGGAAGCACCGCTTCGCTCTCCAGGGCCGCCATTACCAGCGCGTGGTTGGCGACAACCACCTCCGCTTCCTGAATTTCACGCCGCGCGACAAAGAACGGGCACTCGCGGTAATAGTGACAGTTGCGGTTCAGGCAGCTGGCTTTATCGGTGCTGAGCCTGCGCCAGAGCTCGTCCGGGATCGCCTGGCTGGTGTGGTCGCGCAGTCCGTCCCACTTATAGCCATCAAGATCGCCCTTTAGCTTCGCGCACTGTTCCTGTTCGGCTTTATTATTAGGGGTGAGTTCATCATCCAGAAACGCCAGTAAATCCTGCTGGGACGGTTCACTGCTGGCGAGCGCCGCCAGATTACGCGGGCAGACATAACGCCCGCGGCCAAACGCGGCGGTAAAGCGCAGGTCTGGGATAATTTTGCGCAGCAGCGGCAGATCTTTACTGAAGATCTGATCCTGCAGCGCCACGTTAGCGGTGCTGACCACCAGCGTCTTTTGTTCTTCCCGCGCAATGGCAATGCCGGGGATCAGATACGAAAGGGTCTTACCGACGCCCGTTGGGGCTTCAATCGCCAGATGGCGCCCGTCGTCCCCGGCGAGCGTTTTAGCGACATCGGCAATCATCTGCCGCTGCGGGGCTCGGGGGATAAAGTCGGGGATCTGCTGTTGCAGTGCCTTATACCAGGCACCAATTTGCGCTTTCAGCGCCGCGGTTAAAGCCATCGGAAAACCTGAAATACTGTATAAACAGCCACTATTGTGGCACTTTCTCTTTGCTGCCGCAAAAAGAAAAGCCCGGCTTTACGACCGGGCTTCCAGATTACTGCGAACTGGCAGGTTTGCGCGGACGGCGTCGACGCTGCCCTTCCCCGGCGGGTTTACCCTCGCCGCTGCGCCACGGGTTTTCACCGGCCGGTTTGCTGTCGCTGTTACGACGCGGCGGTTTGCCCGAGGATTTCGGTGCGCCACCTTCGGCACGACGCGGCTGCTGACCACGACCACCGCCACCCTGACCACGTCCGCCGCCCTGGCGACCGTTTTGAATCGGCTCGGCTTTGATAGATTGGTCTACTTCATATCCTTCCAGAGCAATACGCGGGATCTCTTTCTTCAACAGACGTTGGATATCGTGCAGCAGCTTGTGCTCATCGACACAGACCAGAGACAGCGCTTCACCGGTTGCCGCCGCGCGACCGGTACGGCCGATACGGTGAACGTAATCTTCCGGTACGTTTGGCAACTCATAGTTCACCACGTGCGGCAGCTCTTCAATGTCCAGACCGCGCGCCGCAATGTCGGTTGCCACCAGCACGCGAATATCGCCGGATTTAAAATCGGCTAATGCGCGAGTACGGGCGCCCTGGCTTTTGTTGCCATGAATAGCCGCACTGCGAATGCCATCTTTGTTCAGTTGTTCAGCAAGGTGGTTAGCGCCGTGCTTGGTACGGGTAAAGACCAGCACCTGCTGCCAGTTACCCTCGCCGATCATCTGGGACAGCAGTTCCCGCTTGCGCTTTTTATCCACAAAGTGAACGTGCTGGCTCACCTGCTCAGAAGCGGTATTGCGGCGCGCCACCTCAATTTCCAGCGGATTACGCAGCAGTTTTTCTGCCAGGCCTTTGATCTCATCCGAGAAGGTGGCAGAGAATAGCAGGTTCTGACGTTTCGCAGGCAGCCTGGTCAGTACGCGGCGAATGTCGTGGATAAATCCCATGTCCAGCATGCGGTCTGCTTCATCAAGAACCAGAATTTCAACCTGATCCAGCTTAACCGCGTTCTGGTGTTCCAGGTCCAGCAAACGCCCCGGCGTCGCCACTAACACGTCAACGCCACTGCGCAGCTTCATCATCTGCGGGTTGATGCTAACCCCGCCGAAGACCACCAGCGAACGGATGTTGAGGTAGCGGCTATACTCACGCACGTTCTCCCCGATTTGTGCTGCCAGCTCACGGGTTGGCGTCAGGATCAGCGCACGCACCGGGCGACGGCCCTTCGCATGCGGCTCTTTTTTTACCAGCAGTTCCAGCAACGGCAGGGTAAAACCGGCGGTTTTGCCGGTGCCCGTCTGGGCGCTGGCCATCAGGTCACGGCCCTGCAACACCGCAGGAATGGCCTGTTTCTGGATTGGGGTTGGCTCAAGGTAGCCCTGTTCTGCGATGGCACGCAGAATTTCCGGGTTCAGGCCAAGGGAATCAAAAGACATAAAAACTCCGAACCGCCCCGACCATCACAGGTGTAGTTTTCAGGGAGATATAACGAATAGGAGAGGACAAAAACCACAATGTCGTGAAGTTGCGCAGTGTAGCAGATTTTGTGATGTGACGCATAAAATATCCTTCAACGGCCCCTTTTCACGCGATGCGCTAACTGGACAAAATCGCGATCTGTGCATAATGTTAATCAATCGATTGATTAATTTTCAGAAATTCTATGAATACGACCCCGACAACCTCTAAAGGCGAACAGGCAAAAAGCCAGCTTATTGCCGCCGCCCTGGCTCAGTTTGGCGAGTACGGCCTGCATGCCACCACGCGTGATATCGCCGCGCAGGCCGGGCAAAATATTGCGGCCATTACATACTATTTCGGGTCAAAAGAGGATCTGTACCTCGCCTGCGCCCAGTGGATAGCGGATTTTATCGGCACCCATTTTCGCCTGCACGTGGAAGAAGCTACCGTGCTGTTCAGCCAGCCTGAACCCGATCGCGACGCCATCCGTCAGCTTATCCTCAACGCCTGCCATAATATGATCCGCCTGCTGACGCACGACGATACGCTGAGCCTGAGTAAGTTTATCTCACGCGAGCAGCTCTCGCCCACGGCCGCCTACCAGCGGGTTCACGAACAGGTGATTGACCCAATGCACTCGCACCTGACCCGGCTTATCGCGGCCTATACCGGACGCGAGGCGAATGACACAGAGACTGTTTTGCATACCCACGCTCTGCTGGGTGAAGTGCTCGCCTTCCGTCTGGGGCGGGAAACCATCCTGCTGCGCACCGGCTGGATACACTTTGATGAGGAAAAAGCCGCACAGATTAGCCAGGTCATCACCTGTCATGTCGATCTGATCCTGCAGGGCTTAACGCTAAGGAGCCTGAAGTCATGAAAAAACCTGTTGCCATCATTCTGGTGGTTGTTGTTTTACTTGCTGCCGGGATTGGCGGCTGGCTGTGGTATCAGGGCCAGCAGGTCAAGGGCCTGACGCTGTACGGCAACGTCGATATTCGAACCGTCAACATCAGCTTCCGCGTGGGGGGCCGTCTGGCGTCGCTGAGCGTTGACGAAGGCGATGCCATTAAAAGCGGGCAGACGCTGGGTATGCTGGATAAAACCCCGTTCGAGAATGCGTTGATGCAGGCAAAAGCAGGGGTGTCCGTCGCCCAGGCGCAGTATGACCTGATGCTGGCAGGCTATCGCGACGAAGAGATCGCCCAGGCCGCGGCCGCGGTTAAACAGGCGCAGGCGGCCTATGACTATGCGCAAAACTTTTATGCGCGTCAGCAGGGGCTGTGGAAAAGCCGTACTGTTTCTGCTAACGACCTGGAAAATGCGCGATCCTCGCGCGACCAGGCCCAGGCCACGCTGAAATCCGCACAGGATAAATTAAGCCAGTACCATACCGGTAACCGCCCGCAGGATATTGCCCAGGCCAAAGCCAGCCTTGAACAGGCGCAGGCGCAACTGGCCCAGGCGCAACTGGATCTGCACGACACCGTGCTGATTGCCCCGTCCGACGGCACACTACTGACCCGCGCCGTGGAGCCGGGCAGCATGTTAAGCGCGGGCAGCACCGTCCTGACGCTGTCGCTGACCCGTCCGGTGTGGGTCCGCGCCTACATTGATGAGCCGAATCTCGGCCAGATGCAGCCAGGCCGCGAGCTGTTGCTCTACACCGACGGCCGTCCGGATAAGCCGTATCACGGCAAAGTGGGCTTTGTCTCGCCCACCGCCGAGTTCACCCCTAAAACCGTTGAAACGCCGGATCTGCGTACCGACCTGGTCTATCGCCTGCGCATCATCGTAACCGATGCGGATGACGCCCTGCGCCAGGGCATGCCGGTTACCGTAAAATTCAACGACGGGGAACGACATGAATGACGCGGTTATTCAACTCAATAATCTGGTAAAGCGCTTCACCGGAATGGACAAACCGGCCGTAGCCCCGCTCAACTGTACGCTTCATAAGGGCTATGTGACCGGGCTGGTCGGCCCCGACGGTGCCGGCAAAACCACACTGATGCGCATGCTGGCGGGCTTACTCAAGCCGGATGAAGGTACCGCCAGCGTACTCGGCCTTGATCCGATAAAAGACGACGGCGCGCTGCATGCCATGCTGGGCTATATGCCGCAGAAATTTGGTCTGTATGAAGATTTAACGGTGATGGAAAACCTGAATCTTTACGCCGACCTGCGCAGCGTGACCGGTGAAACCCGACAAAAAACCTTCGCCCGTTTGCTGGAGTTCACGTCACTTGGCCCCTTTACCGATCGGCTGGCGGGTAAGCTCTCCGGCGGGATGAAACAAAAGCTGGGACTGGCCTGCACGCTGGTCGGCGAGCCGAAAGTCCTGCTGCTGGATGAGCCGGGGGTCGGCGTTGACCCTATCTCGCGCCGCGAGCTATGGCAAATGGTGCACGAACTGGCGGGTGACGGGATGCTGATCCTCTGGAGCACCTCTTACCTTGATGAAGCGGAACAGTGCCGCGATGTGCTGCTGATGAATGAAGGCGAACTGCTCTATCAGGGCGAGCCGACGACGCTGACGCAAAGCATGGCCGGACGCAGTTTTTTGCTGCATAGCCCGCAGGCCTCCAACCGCAAGCTGCTGCAGCGGGTGCTGAAACTGCCGCAGGTTAGCGACGGCATGATTCAGGGCCGCTCGGTGCGGGTGATCCTCAAAAAAGAGGCCACCGCTGACGACATTCGTCATGCCGGAGGGATGCCTGAAATTGAGATAGCAGAAACGTCTCCCCGTTTTGAGGATGCGTTTATCGATCTGCTTGGCGGCGCAGGCACTTCGGAATCGCCGCTGGCGGCCATACTGCACAGGGTAGAGGGGACGCCGGGGGGAAACGGTAATCGAAGCGAAATCCCTGACCAAAAAATTTGGTGAGTTTGCCGCCACCGATAACGTCAACTTCGCGGTAAAACGCGGTGAGATTTTTGGTCTGCTCGGGCCAAACGGCGCCGGGAAATCCACGACCTTCAAAATGATGTGCGGCCTGCTGGTCCCCACCTCCGGCAAGGCGCTGGTGCTGGATATGGACTTAAAAGTCAGTTCCGGCAAAGCGCGTCAGCATCTGGGCTATATGGCACAAAAATTCTCGCTGTACGGCAACCTGACGGTCGAGCAGAACCTGCGTTTTTTCTCCGGCGTGTACGGTCTGCGCGGGCGGGCGCAGAACGAGAAAATCAGCCGGATGAGTAACGCGTTCGGCCTGACCAACATTGCCTCACACGCCACAGATTCACTGCCACTCGGCTTTAAACAGCGGCTGGCGCTGGCATGCTCGCTGATGCATGAGCCCGATATTCTGTTTCTGGATGAGCCGACATCCGGTGTTGACCCGCTTACCCGCCGTGAGTTTTGGTTGCATATCAACAGCATGGTGGAAAAAGGCGTTACGGTGATGGTGACAACCCACTTTATGGATGAAGCCGAGTATTGCGATCGTATCGGGCTGGTCTATCGCGGCAAAATCATCGCCCACGGTACGCCGGACGACCTGAAAATGCAGGCCGCAGACCAGGACGTACCGGACCCAACCATGGAGCAGGCGTTTATCACCCTCATCCAGGACTGGGATAAGGAGCATGCCAATGCGCAGTAATGCCATTTCATGGCGCAGGGTGCGCGCGCTGTGCAATAAAGAGACGCGCCAGATTGTGCGAGACCCCAGCAGTTGGCTGATAGCCGTGGTGATCCCCCTGCTGCTGCTGTTCATCTTTGGCTACGGCATTAACCTCGACTCCAGTAAGCTCAGGGTGGGGATACTGCTGGAACAACAGAGCGAAGAGGCGCTGGATTTTACCCATGCCATGACCGGATCACCTTATATTGACGCCACCATCAGCGATAATCGCCAGGAACTGATCCAAAAGATGCAGGCCGGGAAAATTCGCGGGCTGGTGGTGATCCCGGTGGTTTTTGCGGCCAATATGGCCCGTGCAAAAGCCGATGCCCCCATTCAGGTGATTACCGACGGTAGCGAACCCAATACCGCTAACTTCGTTCAGGGTTACGTGGAAGGTATCTGGCAGCTCTGGCAGATGCAGCGTGCCGAAGACAGGGGCGAATCGTTTGAACCACTGATTGACGTGCAGACACGCTACTGGTTCAACCCTGCCGCCATTAGCCAGCATTTCATTATTCCAGGTGCGGTTACCATCATCATGACGGTGATTGGCGCGATCCTGACCTCGCTGGTGATTGCCCGCGAATGGGAGCGCGGCACCATGGAAGCGTTACTTTCCACCGAAGTGACACGCGTTGAGCTGCTGCTCTGTAAGCTGATCCCCTATTACTTCCTCGGCATGCTGGCGATGCTGCTGTGCATGCTGGTCTCGGTATTTATCCTCGGCGTGCCCTATCGCGGCTCGCTGGTGCTGTTGTTTTTCATCACCAGCCTGTTTTTACTCAGCACGCTGGGGATGGGGCTGCTCATCTCCACCATAACCCGTAACCAGTTTAACGCCGCCCAGGTGGCGCTCAACGCCGCGTTTTTACCCTCGATAATGCTGTCCGGCTTTATCTTCCAGATAGACAGCATGCCTGCGGTGATCCGCGCCGTGACCTACATTATTCCGGCGCGCTACTTCGTGAGCACCCTACAAAGCCTGTTCCTGGCGGGGAATATTCCGGCGGTGTTGATTATCAACATTCTGTTTTTGATGGCATCGGCAGTGATGTTTATCGGGCTGACATGGATGAAAACCAAACGGCGATTAGATTAAGGAGCGCGTATGTTTTACCGCTTATGGACGTTGATACGCAAAGAGCTGCAATCGCTGCTACGAGAGCCACAAACCCGCGCCATTCTGGTATTGCCGGTGCTGATTCAGGTGCTGCTGTTCCCGTTTGCCGCAACGCTTGAGGTGACTAACGCCACCATCGCTATCTATAACGAAGACAACGGCAAACATTCCGTCGAGCTGACGCAGCGCTTTGCCCGGGCGAAAGCCTTTACCCATATTTTGCTGCTGAACAGTCCGCAGGAGATCCAGCCCACCATCGACACGCAAAAAGCGTTGCTGCTGGTGCGTTTCCCGGCCGATTTCTCGCGCAACCTGGACACTTTGCGCACCGCGCCGATGCAGCTAATCCTCGACGGGCGAAACTCCAACAGCGCCCAGATCGCGGCCAACTATTTACAGCAGGTGGTCAAAAATTACCAGCAGGAGCTGATGGAGGGCAAAGCCAAACCCAATAATAGCACGCTGGTGGTGCGCAACTGGTACAACCCAAATCTGGACTACAAATGGTTCGTGGTGCCGTCGCTCATCGCGATGATCACCACCATCGGCGTGATGATTGTCACCTCGCTGTCCGTGGCCCGCGAACGCGAACAAGGAACGCTCGATCAACTGCTGGTCTCCCCGCTGGCCACCTGGCAGATTTTCGTCGGTAAAGCGGTTCCAGCGCTGATTGTCGCCACTTTCCAGGCCACAATCGTGCTGGGGATCGGGATTTGGGCCTACCAGATCCCCTTTGCCGGTTCGCTGGCGCTGTTTTATTTCACGATGGTGATTTACGGGCTCTCGCTTGTGGGGTTTGGTCTGCTGATTTCGGCCCTCTGCTCGACCCAGCAGCAGGCGTTTATTGGGGTGTTCGTCTTTATGATGCCGGCGATTTTGCTCTCAGGCTATGTCTCCCCGGTCGAGAATATGCCGGTGTGGCTGCAAAACCTGACGTGGATAAACCCGATTCGACACTTTACGGATATCACCAAACAAATTTATCTCAAGGATGCGAGTCTGGATATTGTCTGGGGAAGTTTGTGGCCGCTACTGATCATCGCGGCCACGACGGGGTCAGTGGCCTACGCGATGTTTAGACGCAACATTGCGTAGCTTTTTCTCTTTAGTCAGTAAAGAGACCACCGCAGGCCCTGCAAGGATAACCAGACCGGCCAGGGCCAGCAGCAGGTTGTTTTGCAGCACGCGTGACAGCAACCACAGTACGATCATCGCGGCACCAAAATACCAGGTGGTGGTGAGCTCCTCGAGCACATCACCCACCTCACGCCAGCGCGCTTCATGGTGGCGCTGCAGGAACAACATCGACAGCACGGTGACGCCGTACAGGACACATAGCCCTAAGCCAACCCGCACCAGCGTGCCGCTCATCCAGCCCATCACTAGTACGGCCACGACCAGTAAATGCAACATTATCTGCCAACAACTTAAACCTGTTGCGACACGAACACGTTGTTGCCACTTCATGGCTTCTCTCCTGAAGGATTTTTATCTGCTAGTTCAGACTACCGCACTTTACGGAAAATTCCGTAACACCGCATCTTTTTGTGACGCCGACTACACTTTATTTTCATCGGGATAGTCACCCAGGAAGGTGTTTATGGCCACAAAAACGCAGCATTTCTCACTTAAAGTGCTGACGATTAATATTCACAAAGGCTTCACAGCATTTAATCGCCGCTTCATTTTACCGGAGCTGCGCGATGCGGTACGTACCGTCAAAGCAGATATCGTCTGCCTCCAGGAGGTGATGGGCGCCCACGACGTTCATCCCATGCACGTTGAAAACTGGCCCGACACGCCGCACTATGAATTTCTGGCCGATACGATGTGGAGTGATTACGCCTACGGGCGCAATGCGGTCTACCCGGAGGGGCATCATGGCAACGCGGTCCTGTCGCGTTTTCCTATCGAACATTATGAGAACCGGGATGTTTCCGTTGGGGAAAGCGAAAAGCGGGGGTTGCTCTATTGCCGAATCACCCCGCCCGGGCTTGCATTTCCCGTTCACGTTGGCTGCGTCCATCTTGGCCTGCGGGAAGCACACCGTCAGGCGCAGCTCCGGATGCTGGCCGACTGGACAAACGCCCTGCCCGAGGGCGAACCCGTAGTCGTCGCGGGAGATTTCAACGATTGGCGGCAGCGAGCCAACCATCCGCTGAGGGTCAACGCCGGGCTGGAGGAGATTTTCACCCGCGCACACGGTCGCCCCGCGCGCACATTCCCGGTGCGCTTCCCCTTGCTACGACTTGACCGCATCTATGTGAAAAATGCTCATGCCAGCAGCCCAACCGCGCTGGCGTTACTCAACTGGCGACATCTATCAGACCATGCCCCGCTCAGCGCGGAGATCCACTTATGAAATGTTCATGGCAGGAAGGGAATCTAATTACGCTTCTGGAAAATGGCGATAACTATTATCCGGCGGTCTTTGAGGCCATTAGCCGCGCACAGCAGAAAGTGATCCTTGAGACGTTCATCTGGTTTGAAGATGACGTCGGTAAACAGTTGCATAGCGTGCTGCTGCGTGCCGCCCTTCGCGGCATTCAAATCGAAGTATTGCTGGATGGCTATGGTTCACCGGATCTCAGCGATGCGTTTGTCAACGAACTCACCGCTGCCGGTGTCGTTTTTCGTTATTACGACCCGGGTCCGCGACTTTTTGGCATGCGCACCAACCTGTTCCGCCGGATGCATCGCAAAATTGTCGTCGTGGATGAGACGGTGGCGTTTGTTGGCGGCATTAACTACTCCGCCGAACATATGTCCGACTATGGGCCTGAAGCCAAGCAGGATTACGCCATTCGCATTGAAGGGCCGGTGGTGCAGGATATCCTGCTTTTCGAACTGGAAAACCTGCCGGGCAAAGAGGCCGTTCGCCGCTGGTGGAAGCGTCGCCATCGGCCGGAAGAGAACCGTCAGCCAGGCGAAGCGCAGGCACTGTTTGTCTGGCGGGATAACGGCGAACACCGGGACGACATAGAACGTCATTACCTGAAGATGCTGGCGAATGCGAAGCGCGAGGTGATTATCGCCAACGCTTATTTCTTCCCGGGCTACCGTATTCTGCATGCGATGCGCAATGCTGCCCGGCGCGGCGTGCGCGTGAAGCTGATTGTGCAGGGTGAACCGGATATGCCCATTGTGAAGGTCGGCGCGCGCCTGCTTTACAACTATCTGGTGAAAGGCGGGGTGCAGATCTACGAATATCGCCGCCGCCCATTGCACGGCAAGGTCGCGCTGATGGACGATCACTGGGCGACGGTTGGCTCCAGCAATCTCGATCCGCTGAGCTTGTCGCTTAATCTGGAAGCGAACCTGATCATCCACGATCGTCAGTTCAACCACACTCTGCGCGATAACCTTCAGGGGTTGATCGACAACGACTGTGTGCGGGTCGATGAATCGATGGTCCCCAAACGGACCTGGTGGAACCTGGGCATTGGCGTAGTGGTATTCCACTTCCTGCGTCACTTCCCGGCCATGGTGGGCTGGCTACCCGCCCACACGCCGAAACTCGCGCAGGTGGAGCCGCCCGTCCAACCCGAACTAGAAACCCAGGACCGCGTTGAAGCGGAAGATGGAGGGAAAACCTGATGGCAAAATCGCATCCCCGCTGGCGTCTGGCGAAGAAAATCCTTACCTGGCTCTTTTTTATTGCCGTCGCGGTGCTGTTAGTGGTTTACGCGCAAAAGGTCGACTGGGAAGAGGTGTGGAAGGTTATCCGCAACTATAACCGGATGGTGCTGCTGGGCGCGGCTGGTCTGGTCATTGTCAGCTACCTGATTTACGGCTGCTATGACCTGCTGGGACGCGCTTACTGCGGCCATAAGCTGGCAAAGCGACAGGTGATGCTGGTATCGTTTATCTGCTACGCCTTCAACCTGACGCTCAGCACCTGGGTCGGCGGCATTGGCATGCGCTACCGACTCTATTCCCGCCTTGGCTTGCCGGGCGGGACCATCACCCGTATTTTCTCGTTGAGCATCACCACCAACTGGCTGGGCTATATTCTGCTCGGCGGGGTAATTTTCACCATCGGCGTCGTGCAGTTGCCTGCCCACTGGTATATTGATGAAATCACGCTGCGGTTTCTGGGTCTTGTGCTGCTGCTGATCGTCGCGGTCTATCTGTGGGGCTGTGCTTTTGCCAAACGCCGCCATATGACCATCAAAGGTCAAAAGCTGGTACTGCCTTCGTGGAAGTTCGCGGTACTACAGATGGTGGTCTCCAGCGCCAACTGGATGGCGATGGGCGCGATAATCTGGTTGTTGATTGGCGAAGACGTGAATTACTTCTTCGTGCTGGGCGTGCTGCTGGTGAGCAGTATTGCGGGGGTGATTGTCCATATTCCGGCGGGGATCGGCGTGCTGGAAGCGGTGTTTATCGCCCTGCTCGCCGGAGAGCACGTTTCTCAGGGTACGATTATCGCCGCCCTGCTGGCGTATCGCATGCTCTATTACTTCCTGCCGTTGGCGCTGGCGACAGTCTGTTATTTGCTGCTGGAGAGTCGGGCGAAGAAATTGCGGGCAAAAAATGAGAAGGCGATGGCGAAGTGATTCCGTGCAGGTCGTCCCTCTCCCCAAAGGGGAGAGGGACTGTTTTAACGGCGGTTGCCCAGAATACGCAGCAGCATCAGGAACAGGTTGATAAAGTCCAGATACAGCGTCAATGCGCCCAGAATCGAGTATTTGCGCAGCGTTGAGGCGTCGCGGACGTCTATCTGTTGACCAATATTTTTCAGTTTTTGCGTGTCATAGGCGGTTAGCCCGACGAAGACAAGCACCCCGATATAGGTCACAGCCCACATCAGCGCTTCGCTTTTCAGCCACAGGTTCACCAGCGAGGCCAGCACAATACCGATCAGCCCCATAAACAACATGCTGCCGAAACCGCTCAGGTCGCGTTTGGTGGTGTAGCCGTAAAGGCTCATCGCGCCAAACATCCCCCCGGAGACCACAAACGTGCTGGCGATGGAGGAGTAGGTATAGGCGATGAAGATACTGGACAGCGTCAAACCGGTCAGTGCCGAATAGAGCATAAACAGCGTGGTTGCCATTCCGGCACTGAGCTTATGCACCATGCCCGAAAGAACGAAGACCAGCGCAAGCTGAGCAATGATCAGCCCAAAGAAGGTCATTTTGCTGGAAAAGATAAACATCATCAGATCCGGCGTGTTTGCGGTATACCATGCAATAAATGCGGTAAGCAGCAGGCCCACCGTCATCCAGCCATAGACCTGAGCCATATACGTCTGCAGGCCGCTACGGGTCTGCTGTACTATCGAATCGGAACGCGGAAATCGGTCCATGATTCACTCCTGGTTAAGTAAACACATACGTTAAGATTAACACATCACTATAAACCTGTTACCACCGGCTGGCCGCCTGTTTGTCGCTGTCGCGAGTTTCCACCCAGCGCTCCCCTTCCGGCGTCGCTTCACGCTTCCAGAAAGGCGCCTGGGTTTTAAGGTAGTCCATAATGAACTCCCCTGCGGCGAACGCGCTACCGCGGTGGGCGCTGGTCACGCCAACAAAGACAATCTCTTCGCCGGGCCACATCTCACCGATACGGTGGATAACCGTTATTCGTCCAAGCGGCCAGCGATCCCGCGCCTCTGCCACTATCCCGGCCAGCGATTTTTCAGTCATGCCCGGGTAGTGTTCCAGGGTCAGGGCTTTGACGCTGTCGCCGAGGTTGTGGTTGCGCACTTTACCGGTGAAAGTGACAACCGCGCCATCTTCGTCGCGCTCTGCCAGCCATTCATACTCGCGACCCACGCTAAAGCGCTCGGGAGTGACCAGTATTCGGGTTTCAGCCATCTTAGCCCCCCGTGACCGGCGGAAAGAAGGCCACTTCATCCCCTTCAGTCAGCGGATGATTGAAGTCCACCAGCGTCTGGTTAACGGCAGCCAGCAGCTTGCCTTCGTCCAGCGCCAGCGCCCAACGGTCGCTTTGCGCAGCCAGATGCGCACGCAGCGCAGCCACGTTTACAAACGTGCCATCAAGCGTCAGGCTATCGGTATTAACCAGCTCGCGGACCTGGGCAAAAAAGAGAACCTTAATCATGGCTATCCACCTGAAAATCACCCGATTTGCCGCCGCTTTTCGCCAGCAGGCGAACCGGGCCAATCACCATGTCTTTTTGCACCGCTTTGCACATATCGTAGAGGGTTAACGCAGCAACAGACGCCGCCGTCAGGGCCTCCATCTCGACCCCAGTTTTACCGGTCAGGCGACAGAGCGACTCAATACGCACGCGGTTATGCGCTGGCTGCGCCAGCAGCTTTACTTCCACTTTACTCAGCATCAGCGGATGACACAGCGGGATTAACTCCCAGGTACGTTTTGCCGCCTGAATACCGGCAATACGCGCGGTAGCAAAGACATCGCCTTTGTAATGGCTGCCGTCGATAATCATCGCCAGTGTTTCCGGCAGCATAGTGACGAACGCTTCGGCGCGTGCCTCGCGCACGGTTTCTGCTTTGGCGGAGACATCCACCATGTGTGCTTCGCCTGCGGCGTTAATATGGGTCAGTTGCGACATAGCTCACTTCTTTACATGAGAATGGAAATTACACGGACGGGTGCGGGCATCAAGCTGCGGCGCGATGATATTTTCCCACGCGGTGCGGCACGCTTTCGTCGAGCCAGGCATAGCGAAAATGAGCGTCTTATTCGCGACACCGGCCACGGCGCGCGACTGCAGCGTAGAAGTGCCAATCTCTTCAAAGGAGAGCATACGGAACACTTCCCCAAAACCGTCTATTTCACGGTCGAACAGCGGAATAAGCGCCTCTGGCGCCTGATCCCCTGCGGTAAAGCCGGTGCCGCCCGTGATTAACACCACCTGTACTGCATCGCCTGCAATCCACTGAGAGACCTGGGCCCGAATGGCGTAGCGATTCTCTTTTACGATAGCTTTATCCACAATGTGATGTCCGGCTTCATGAGCCGCCTCGCGCAGCCAGTGCCCGGAGGTATCATCCTCTTCACCACGACGCTCAGAAACGGTAAGAATAGCAATACGTGTCGGGATAAATTCAGCGCTGACCTGACTCATCTTCTGATTCCTTCTTATGCCTGTTTACCCGCCAATGTATGACAGATTCTGAGTAATTCCGGTATTACCCTGATGGAGGAAATGGGTCTGTTTTTTATGCCTCAGGGCGTCTGAAATGCGCGCTTCGAGCGCGTCCTGCTGAGCATCATCTTCCAGCAAATCGCGAAGATCAACGCCGCCATCGCCAAACAGGCACAGATGTAGTTTACCGACAGAGGAGACGCGAAGGCGATTACAGCTGGCGCAGAAGTCTTTTTCATAAGGCATGATTAAGCCGATTTCCCCTTCATAATCCGGGTGACAAAAGACCTGGGCCGGGCCATCGCTGCGCTGGCGGATTTGGTGGATCCAGCCGCGCCTTAAAAGTGCATCGCGCAGCACCATGCCGGAGAGGTGATGTCGCCGGAATAGCTCAATGCCTTCGCCGGTTTCCATCAGCTCAATGAAACGCAGTTGGATACGGCGAGGCTTGATCCACGTCAGGAAGGTATCGAGCTGGTGGTGATTTACATCACGCATCAGCACCGTGTTGACTTTGACTTTATCGAAACCAGCAGTAAATGCTGCATCAATGCCCTCCATTACCTGGCGGAACTTGTCCTGACCGGTAATGGCGTGAAACTGCCTGGCGTCCAGGCTATCCACGCTGACGTTGATCGCCGTCAGGCCTGCCTCACGCCAGTTCGCCACGTCGCGTGCCATGCGATACCCATTGGTGGTGACCGCGATCTGGCGGATCCGCGCGTTTTCACGGACAGCGGCAATGATATCGGTAAAGTCCCGACGCAGAGAGGGTTCTCCGCCGGTCAGACGGATCTTTTCCGTGCCAAGATCGGCGAAGGCGCGCGTGATGCGGCGCACCTCATCAACGGAGAGAAAGCCGTTATTGGTGACGCTGCCCGGTTTATAGCCATCGGGCAGGCAGTAGGTGCAACGAAAGTTACACACATCGGTAATCGACAGACGCAAGTAAAAAAACTTACGCGCGAAAGCATCAGTAAGTTGTGAAGCCATGTACACCTTTCCAGATACGGGAGGCACAGTCATTTCTTTCTGTACCCTGGTGGCAAATCCGCCACGGCCAGGGCGCCATATCTTCCGACACAGGCGCCAGGGCTAGAGTGTATGTTTTCAAATGTGAAAACGTGGTTGTGGCGATAGTAGCGCGGAATCACGCACTTCGCCACGATCGCTTTTCGCTATATAAATACATACATAGCGGCATTATCGTGCATTTTCGCAACAGAATACCTAAAACCTGGGCTTTCGCATTGATATACATCATTAAGCGCAGGGAGGGGCATCGTCTTTTAGGGGGAGTTGGGTTACTGTTACGCCGTTGGAACGTGATAAGGAATGTGTATGCGTAATCGCACTTTTGCGGATCTTGACCGCGTGGTCGCTCTGGGCGGAGGCCACGGTCTGGGCAGAGTAATGTCCTCTTTGTCGTCGCTTGGCTCAAGGCTGACAGGGATAGTAACAACGACCGATAACGGTGGCTCTACCGGTCGGATCCGGCGTGCGGAAGGTGGAATTGCCTGGGGTGACATGCGTAACTGTCTGAACCAGTTAATTACCGAACCCAGTGTCGCTTCAGCCATGTTTGAATATCGTTTTGGCGGTAATGGCGAACTTTCCGGCCATAACCTTGGAAATCTGATGTTAAAGGCATTAGATCACCTGAGTGTCAGGCCCCTGGAAGCCATTAATTTAATACGTAATCTGCTCAAAGTGGACGCGTTCCTGATCCCTATGTCCGAGCAACCGGTCGATTTAATGGCAATTGACGCCGAAGGACATGAAATTTACGGCGAGATGAATATCGATCAGCTGATCCTGCCGCCTACAGAGCTGATGACCTACCCGATCGTTCCCGCCACCCGCGAAGCGGTTGAGGCTATCGCTGAAGCGGATCTGATCCTGATCGGGCCCGGCAGTTTCTACACCAGTTTGATGCCCATTCTGCTGATTAAGGAACTGGCGCAGGCGCTGCGCAGAACGCCCGCGCCAATGGTATACATCGGCAATTTAGGGCGCGAACTTAGCCCGGCGGCGGCAAGCCTGTCGCTGGCCGACAAACTGAGTTTGATGGAGCAGTACGTCGGTAAAAAAATTATCGACGCCGTGGTGGTGGGGCCGAAAGTGGATGTATCCGATATGGGCGATCGCGTGGTGGTGCAGGAGCCGCTGGAAGCGAGCGATGTTAAATATCGCCATGACCGTCACCTGCTGCGTGAAGCGCTAGAAAAGGCGATTCAGGCATTAGGATAGACGTTTTCTCCCACTCCCTGTGGTTGCGGGAGAAAACACGCCTTAGCAACCCTGTTGCTTTTACCTAGGATGCGGCAATAAACAAATCGCGCAACTGATGTAACTGGTCGCGGAGCTGCGCCGCCTCTTCGAACTCCAGATTCTGCGCATGCTGCATCATCTGCCCTTCCAGCTCGTGGATTTTCTGCTGCAGCGCTTTCGGTGTCAGCACGACAGCATCGTCTTCCACCACCGGGCGTGCCTTGCCGCGACCTTTCGCTTTGGTCTTCGCAATGTTCTGCCCCAGCGCCAGAATGTCCACTACCTTCTTGTTCAGGCCCTGCGGGGTGATGCCATGCTCTTCGTTGTATTTCTGCTGTTTCTCGCGACGCCGTTCCGTTTCGCTAATTGCTTTCGCCATTGACGGCGTGATTTTGTCACCGTACAGAATCGCCTTACCGTTAACGTTACGCGCGGCGCGGCCAATGGTCTGAATCAATGAACGTTCGGAACGCAGGAAGCCCTCTTTGTCAGCATCCAGGATCGCCACCAGCGACACCTCTGGCATATCTAAACCTTCGCGCAGAAGGTTAATCCCCACCAGCACGTCAAACTCGCCGAGACGCAGGTCGCGAATGATTTCCATACGCTCTACGGTGTCGATATCCGAGTGCAGATAACGCACCTTCTCTCCGTGCTCTTCAAGATATTCGGTCAGGTCTTCCGCCATCCGCTTCGTCAGCGTCGTGACGAGCACGCGCTCGTTGATGGCAACACGAGTGCGGATTTCCGACAGCAGATCGTCCACCTGCGTCGCAACCGGACGCACCTCAATGACAGGATCGAGTAACCCGGTCGGTCGCACGACCTGGTCGACCACCTCATCGCCAGATTTCTCCAGCTCATACTTGCCCGGCGTTGCCGATACGTAGATGGTTTGCGGGGCCAGCGCCTCGAACTCTTCAAACTTCATCGGGCGGTTATCCAGCGCCGAAGGCAGACGGAAACCATACTCGACCAGCGTCTCTTTACGCGCCCGGTCACCGCGATACATACCGCCTATCTGCGGGATCGTGACGTGGGATTCGTCGATCACCAGCAAGCCATCTGCCGGGAGATAATCAAACAGCGTCGGGGGCGCTTCGCCCGGACCACGCCCGGAGAGGTAACGAGAGTAGTTTTCAATGCCCGAGCAGTAGCCAAGTTCGTTCATCATCTCCAGATCGAACTGCGTTCGCTGGCTTAGGCGCTGCTCTTCCAGCAGCTTATTGTTCGCCAACAGCGTTTTACGGCGATCGGCCAGCTCGACTTTAATCTCTTCCATCGCCTGCACGATACGCTCGCGTGGCGTGACGTAGTGGGTTTTCGGGTAGATGGTGAAACGCTGAATCACCGATTCTATGTGTCCGGTCAGTGGGTCAAACAGCGACAGGCGTTCCACCTCTTCATCAAACAGCTCAACGCGCAGTGCCATATCGTCCGATTCAGCCGGGAAGATGTCGATAACTTCACCGCGCACCCGGAACGTGCCGCGCTGGAAGGCCTGATCGTTGCGGGTGTACTGCAGCTCTGCGAGACGTCGTAAGATTGCGCGCTGGTCGATGATCATCCCCTGGGTCAGGTGCAGCATCATCTTCAGATAAAGATCCGGATCGCCCAGACCGTAAATGGCGGATACCGAGGCGACCACCACCACGTCACGACGTTCCAGAAGCGCTTTGGTCGCTGACAGACGCATCTGTTCGATGTGCTCGTTCACCGAGGCGTCTTTCTCAATAAAGGTGTCAGAACTCGGGACATAGGCTTCAGGCTGATAGTAATCGTAGTAGGAGACGAAGTACTCCACCGCGTTCTCCGGGAAGAACTCTTTCATCTCGCCGTACAGCTGCGCGGCCAGGGTTTTGTTCGGCGCCAGTACCATTGTAGGGCGCTGTAGATCGGCTATCACGTTGGCGACGGTGAAGGTTTTACCCGAGCCGGTCACGCCCAGCAGCGTCTGGTGTGCCAGCCCATCTTCTAGCCCCTCTTCGAGACGACGGATAGCCTCAGGCTGATCGCCTGAAGGACGGAATGCAGAATTCAATTTGAACGGTTTACTCATGGGCGACAACCTGATGACGTAAAAAGCGGCAGGTGAGTAATTTTACGCGTTGTGGCCAGGATTGCCAGTAAAAAATACTGGATAAAAAACCAGTATCATGTCAGGATATTTAGCGTAGCACACGAATATTTAGCGCATTTGCGGTGAAAATGTGGACTGTGCCCCTATAAAACACCAGCCTCGGCGGGTTATCCCCAGAAGATTTCCATTATTAACATTTGTCAAGCTGTGTCATGAGAGTTTTCTGGCAATCCATGACCGTTTCATGACAGCAATTGCTTTTATCTAACTCGCTAATTAGCAAAAGATATTTTCAAAAGCCGCCTTTCGCATCAATTCACGCGTAACCCGCGTACTCTCTAGCTTATCGCGTGTTTTCTAACTCTAATGCACATGGTTATCCACAGGAATAGTGGATAACTGCTTCCAGCCCGTACGGACCGTACCTCGGCTAATTCCCGGTTTTTCCCACGAGACGTGAGCAAAAAATATTTATCGTGATTTTTCGATGATTTTTTGTTGAGCCATTTTTAGCCACCCGGTGAGATCTTAATCACAGATCCACGTTTGCACCACGTCCTGACCATTGCGGCACTGTGGTTGTGCAACAGGGTCTTCCCGGCGGGGTGAGACTGGGATTAATTCCTAAAAAAATCTCATTTTTAATCATTTTAGTGTTCTGGCAGGCGTTTTGCACTTCTCACCCTGGGCCTTACCCACACCCGTTTAAGGAGAGAAAGATGTTGAGTCTGCGTGCTATTAATCAGTTTTACGGAAGCCAACATACGCTATGGAATGTCGATTTAGATTTACCCCAGGGCTTATGCACCGGGGTGGTGGGTTTGCCCGGCATGGGCAAAACCACCCTGATGAACTGCATCACCGGTGCTTTGCCCGTGGAGAGTGGAACCATCGTCTGGCATGAGGCCGGAGCGTCCCCCTGCAACTTGCTGAGCATGGTTGCGGAGCAGCGGTCCCGGCTGGGTATTGGCTATGTGCCACAGGACAGGCGGATCTTTTCCCAGCTTACCGTCGAGGAGAATTTACATATTGCGATGCGCGCAACCGGCATGACAGATGCAACGGCGAAATTCGAGGTTTATGACCTGTTTCCCCTCCTGTATACGCTACGAAAAACCCGCGCCAACGGGCTTTTGCCTGACGACCAGTATCAGCTGGCGCTGGCAAATGCGCTGATTACCCGCCCGCGCGTGCTGATCCTTGATGAGCCGATGCATGGCGCGGGGCACAGTTATGCTCAGAAGCTTGGACAACTGCTGGTGCGGTTAAGCCGGGAATGGGGGATGACAGTGCTGCTGGCGGAACAACAGCTTTCGTTTATCCGCCGGTTCGCGGATCGTTTCTGCATGCTGTACTGCGGACGCAACGTGGCGCAGGGCCACGTCAACGCATTAGATGATGGGCTTATCGCTCACTGGATGTCGCGGGATGCAAGGCGCTGAGGTTGAGGTAGCGCCCGGTTTCGGCCTGTTCTGCCCCTTCGGCCAGCCACGGGATCTCCCCCAGGAACGGCGCGGGCAGAACCCGTTTGAGCGTGGACAGATACTCCGGGTGGCGTTTCCCCGGCGCGACCACGTCGTTGGCTATCCAGCCTGCCAGGCGCAGCCCGGCCTGTTGCACGGCCTGCGCCGTTAGCATAGCGTGGTTGATGCAACCGAGCTTCACCCCGACGACCAGAATCACCGGGAGCTGTTCGGCCTGCACCCAGTCGGCAAAGGTGTGATGGTCTGAAAGCGGGGTAAACCAGCCGCCTGCGCCTTCTACCAGCACCCAGTCAGCCTGGCTTTCCAGCGAGCGCAGCCCGGCAGACAACAGGCTAAAATCAATCGGCCTGCCTTCATCGGCGCTGATGATATGCGGTGAGGTCGGCTCGGCAAAGGTGTACGGATTCACCGCCGGATAGTCCAGTTCAAGCGTGCTGTGACGCTGTAGCGCCAGCGCATCGCTATTGCGTAATCCTTGCGCCGTCATCTCGCTGCCGGAAGCGACAGGTTTATATCCGGCGGTGATTTTCCCCTGCAAACGGGCAGCCTGCAGCAGCGCGGCGCTGGCGACCGTTTTGCCCACTTCCGTATCCGTGCCGGTGACAAAATAACGTTCAGTCACGTTCAATAATCCCATGAAAAAGGTGATAAGAGAGCGGGAAATATCCCCGCGGCTGCGGCCAGGTAAGCTCCAGGCGCTGTAGTTGCCCGCGGGTGAGCGGTTTTCTCACCCGTCCGGCATGCAGATGTGTCGCGCCAATGCCCTTCAGAGAGCGCATGGCGCTGAGGGCATCGCTAAAGTTAAGCGTGATGGTCTGCACCGCGCTGCGATAGCGCCAGCCTGAAAGCGCCTGGATAACCTGGTGGTGTGATAAAAAGCGGTTGGCATGCGGCTGTTCATCCACCGCACGCCATGCCAGGTTTAACTCCGGCAGCGAACTTTCCAGCAACGTAGTAAAGGCCACACAGCCTCCGGGACGCGCCAGACGATACAGCTCGCCAAGCGCCTGCGGTAAACTGCTGCACCACTGCACCGCCAGGTGGCTCCAGACCAGATCGAACTGCGCATTCGCCAGCGGGATCGCTTCGATATCGGCCAGCAGATAATGATCCGCCGCCTGCTGCTGACGCGCCTGCTCGAGCATCTGCGCACTAAGATCGATGGCTGTAACCTCGCTCCCCTCCTCGCGCCAGTGGCGGCTATTGCTGCCGGGGCCACAACCAGCGTCAAGCACCTGCGCAAAGCGGCGCTTACCCAATGTAGCCAGCAGTCCCTGCGCGCTCTGGCGCTGCAGTTCGTCATGCTGTGAATAGCTGCGGGCGGCCCTGCCAAACGCCGCAGCGATGGCCTGCTTATCAACTGGCGTCATGCAATGCCTCCAGCAGCGTATCGATATCCTGGGTATCGTGCGCTGCCGTAAGCGTCAGACGCAGGCGAGCCGTACCCGGCGGCACGGTGGGCGGACGAATGGCAGTAACCCATATTCCGCGCGCGCGCAGGGCACCGGCCAGCGCCAGCGCCCGGGCGTTATCCCCGACGATCGCAGGCTGGATAGCACTTTGCGAATCAGTACGCTGCAGCGCCAAAGCGTGTAAACCCCGACGTAAACGTTGAATGTGTTCAGACAGACGCTCCCGCCGCTCTGCCCCCTCGGCGCTGCGAATAATCGCCACCGACGCAGACAGCGCCACGGCCTGCGCGGGCGGCATACTGGTGCTGTAAATCAGGTGTCTGGCGAACTGCAGCAGATAGTCAGCGACCGAATCACTGCACAGCACCGCCGCACCGCTCACGCCAAAGCCTTTGCCGAAGGTGACAATCAGCAGTTCCGGCTTCACGTTTTGCTGATGCGCGCTGCCGCGCCCTTCATCCCCCGTCACGCCTGTTCCGTGGGCATCATCAACCAACAGCCAGCCATTCTGTTTTTTCACCGCGTCATGCAGCGCTCGCAGTGGCGCACTGTCGCCGTCCATGCTAAAGACGCCTTCGGTTACCACCAGCTGTTGCCCGACACAGGGTTTATCAAGTAAGGCAGAAAGCTGCGCGACATCGTTATGGGCAAAGCGTCGCAGTTGAGCCGGGCTTAAATTAGCCGCTTCGAGCAGCGAAGCGTGGCTTAAGCGATCGGCGATGATACGGTCATCTTTGTCCGTCATCGCAGCAATGACCGCCTGATTAGCCGCAAAGCCCGAGATGAACAGCAGCGCACGCGCATAACCCAGCCAGCCGGCAAGCTCCTCTTCAAGCCCCTGATGCGCCGTCGTGTAGCCGCTGACATGCCCTGAACCGCCGCTGCCCACGCCGTAGCGATCCGCCCCCTGCTGCCAGGCCCGCACGATGGCCGGATGCTGGCTTAACCCCAGATAATCATTACTGGAGAAATTACAAAACCGCCGCCCCTCCCGAGTGAGAAATCGGCCTGCCCCGTTTTCCACCGCCTGACGTACGCGAAAAGCCGCCGCCGCACGGCGTGCCTGCAGGGCGGAATCAATACGTTGTTGCCAGGTCATACGGCGGCCGCGTTGTAGAACTGTTCGGTGTCGGCGTTGAAAATCTGCTGCTCCAGCTGCTGCTGTTGCTCGTTATCCCCCGTCGTCACTGCTGTTTGATGCGGGTTCAACCCCAGCTTACGAAACAGCTGCACGTCTTTGTCCTCTTCCGGGTTGGGCGTCGTCAGCAGTTTGCAGCCGTAGAAAATGGAATTTGCCCCGGCCATAAAGCACATGGCCTGCGTCTGCTCGCTCATCTGCTCACGACCGGCAGACAGGCGCACGAAGGAGGTCGGCATCATGATGCGCGCCACCGCGATGGTACGGATGAAGTCAAACGGATCCACATCCTCGTTGTCCGCCATTGGCGTGCCTTTGACCTTCACCAGCATGTTGATCGGCACACTTTCCGGTGGCGTCGGCAGGTTTGCCAGCTGGAGCAGTAGCCCGGCACGATCGTTTACCGTCTCGCCAAGGCCGATAATGCCGCCAGAACAGACCTTGATGCCCGCATCACGCACGTTATCCAGCGTGTCGAGACGCTCCTGATAGGTACGGGTGGTGATGATATTGCCGTAAAACGCCGGTGAGGTGTCGAGGTTATGGTTGTAGTAATCCAGCCCTGCCGACGAGAGGCGTTGCGCCTGTTCTTCATTCAGCGTGCCCAGCGTCATGCAGGCCTCCAGGCCCATCTCTTTAACGCCTTTCACCATTTGTTCAAGGTAGGGCATGTCGCGATCGTGCGGATTCTTCCACGCGGCCCCCATGCAGAAACGGGTTGAACCTGCGTTTTTCGCCTTACGTGCCGAGTCAAGCACCTGCTCGACCTCCATCAACCGCTCGGCTTCAAGACCGGTTTTATAGCGCGCGCTTTGGGGACAATATTTACAGTCTTCCGGACAGGCGCCGGTTTTGATCGACAGCAGCGTACTGACCTGAACATGGCGCGGGTCGAAGTGCTGACGATGCACCTGTTGCGCTTCAAACATCAGTTCCAGGAAAGGTTTGTTGAATAATTCAGTAACTTGCGACATCGTCCAGCGTGCGTGGTGAGCCATTGGGCTTCTCCAAAGGGTTTTGTTAATCGTCAGTTCGGTTTATACTTGTAAACCTAAATGTTTTCAAAATGGTTTACAAGTCGATTATGACCCAGGACGATCTCGCCTTCGACAAGCAGCATATCTGGCACCCTTACACCTCCACGACCCACCCCTTACCGGTCTATCCAGTAGCCTCTGCGCACGGTTGTACGCTCCAGCTTGCCAGCGGCGAACAGCTTATTGACGGGATGTCCTCCTGGTGGGCAGCCATTCACGGCTATAACCATCCGCGTTTAAATGCTGCCATGAAAACGCAAATTGATCGGATGTCGCACGTCATGTTTGGCGGCATCACCCATCCGCCTGCGGTTGATCTGTGCCGTCGTCTGGTCGCGATGACGCCCGACGCGCTGGAGTGCGTATTCCTTGCCGACTCCGGCTCCGTGGCCGTTGAAGTGGCGATGAAAATGGCGCTGCAATACTGGCATGCAAGGGGAGAAATCCGTCAGCGATTCCTCACCTTCCGTAACGGCTACCACGGCGATACGTTTGGCGCCATGTCAGTGTGCGATCCCGATAACTCAATGCACAGCTTGTGGAAAGGGTATTTGCCGGAAAATCTGTTTGCTCCGGCGCCTCAAAGCCGTTTCGACGGCGAATGGAATGAAATGGACATGGTCGGCTTTGCGCGGCTGATGGCGGCACATCGCCATGAAATTGCTGCCGTTATTCTTGAGCCGATTGTTCAGGGCGCAGGCGGGATGCGCATGTATCATCCACATTGGCTGAAGCGCATTCGCAAGATGTGTGACCGCGAAGGGATTCTGCTGATTGCCGATGAAATCGCCACCGGCTTCGGCCGTACGGGCAAGCTGTTCGCCTGTGAACACGCGGGGATCGCGCCGGACATTTTGTGTCTTGGCAAAGCGCTGACTGGCGGCACCATGACCCTTTCCGCCACCCTCACCACCCGCCACGTTGCGGATACTATCAGCGACGGCGACGCAGGCTGCTTTATGCATGGTCCGACGTTTATGGGCAATCCGCTGGCCTGTGCGGTAGCAAGCGAAAGCCTCGCAATCCTGGAAAGCGGCGAATGGCAGGCGCAGGTCGCAACGATTGAAGCGCAACTGAAGAATGAACTGGACGAGGCTTGTGGGGCCGAATTCGTGACGGACGTGCGTGTGCTCGGCGCTATTGGCGTCATTGAGACAACGCATCCGGTGAACATGGCGGCCCTGCAACGCTTTTTCGTTGAACAGGGCGTATGGGTCCGCCCCTTCGGTAAGCTTATCTATCTGATGCCGCCGTACCTAATCACGCAGACGCAATTGCGCACCTTAACCCGTGCGGTAGTTGAAGCCGTTCATATTCCGGCACATTTCACGATTTAACCCAATACGTTACACTTCTAAAAAAGCAGTGATTAGCGAGGGTAAATCGTATGAAAATCATCAGTAAAGATCTGCGCGACGGTGAAAAATTGCCAGAGCGTCACGTTTTCAACGCCATGGGCTATCAGGGGGATAACCTCTCTCCGCATCTGGCATGGGATGATGTTCCCGCCGGAACAAAGAGCTTTGTCGTCACCTGCTATGACCCGGATGCACCAACCGGCTCTGGCTGGTGGCACTGGATAGTGGCTAACCTGCCTGCGGATACGCGCGTATTGCCGCAGGGTTCAGGTTCGAGCCTTGTCGCCCTGCCGGAGGGCGCCATCCAGACCCGTACCGATTTCGGCAAAGCGGGCTACGGCGGCGCGGCACCGCCTAAAGGGGAAACCCACCGCTATATCTTCACGGTGCATGCGCTGGATGTAGATAAGATTGAGGTAGATGAAGGTGCGAGCGGCGCGATGGTGGGATTTAACGTGCACTTCCATTCCCTGGGAAGTGCGACGATTACCGCGATGTATTGTTGATAACGTCAACACATTTCCCTCACTCCGGAGGCCCGGAGTGAGGGATAATCACAGAATTGCCGGTAATAGCCCTACCAGCCGTCCTTCCTCAAGCAGCGCCATCGCCTGAGCAATATCCGGCGCAAAGAAGCGGTCATCATCGTAATGCGAAACCTGCTCGCGCAGCACCTGACGCGCCTGCTCCAGCAGCGGGCTAGATTTTAGCCCTTCACGTAAGTCTATGCCCTGACTGGCAGCCAGCCATTCCACCGCCAACACGCCGCGGGTATTCGCAGCCATTTCCCACAGACGACGCCCGGCAGCCGGCGCCATGGAAACATGATCTTCCTGGTTTGCTGACGTTGGCAGACTGTCCACGCTGTGGGGATGAGAGAGCGCTTTGTTCTCGCTCGCCAGCGCCGCCGCCGTGACCTGAGCAATCATAAAGCCCGAGTTCACCCCACCGTTGCGCACCAGGAACGGCGGCAACTGGGACATATGTTTATCCATCATCAGCGCGATACGTCGCTCAGACAGCGCGCCCACCTCAGCAATTGCCAGCGCAATATTATCTGCCGCCATCGCCACCGGCTCAGCGTGGAAATTACCGCCAGAAACCACCTCATTTTCCTGAGCAAATACCAGCGGGTTATCAGACACCGCGTTGGCTTCTGTCAGTAACACCTCTGCCGCCTGACGCAACTGCGTCAAACAGGCGCCCATCACCTGCGGCTGACAGCGCAGCGAGTAGGGGTCCTGCACTTTGTCGCAGTTATGGTGAGACTCAGCAATCTCGCTGCTCCCGGTAAGTAAATGGCGATACAGGGCGGCCGCGTCTATCTGCCCACGCTGACCGCGCACCGCGTGAATACGTGGGTCAAACGGACGACGTGAACCCAGCACGGCCTCGGTCGTCAATGCACCACACACCACCGCTGACGCAAACAGATCTTCGGCCTCAAACAGGCCACGCAGCGCAAAGGCGGTAGAGGCCTGCGTTCCGTTAAGCAGCGCCAGGCCCTCTTTCGCCGCCAGCGTGATGGGTGCCAGCCCGGCTTTTTTCAGCGCCTCTTTTGCCGATAGCCATTCGCCCTGCCAGCGCGCCTGTCCTTCGCCCAGCAGCAGCAGCGACATGTGCGCCAGCGGAGCCAAATCGCCTGATGCGCCGACAGAGCCTTTTGTCGGGATCCACGGACAGACTTGCGCATTGACCAGCGCCATCAGCGCCTGGATAACGCGCAGACGAATCCCCGAGAAACCGCGCGCCAGGCTGTTGATTTTGAGCACCATCATCAGACGGACTATCTCATCATCCAGCGGCTGACCGACGCCCGCCGCGTGCGACAGCACCAGCGAACGCTGCAGATTTTCCAGATCGTGCGTCGCGATGCGCGTCTGCGCCAGCAGGCCAAAACCGGTGTTGATGCCGTAGGCCGTTCGCCCCTCGGCCACCATCGCCTCGACGCAGGCCACACTGTCGTTGATGGCCGCGTGCGCACTTTCATCAAGCGACAGGGTGACCGGGTGACGCCAGACGCTACGCAGTTGTGTAAGCGTCAGGGAGCCGGGAGAGAGTGTTAAGGCGTTCATTATGGCTTTCCTTGTGTGGCAGGGATCATCGGCAGGTTGAGTCCCTGCTCTTTGGCACATTCAATCGCTATCTCATAACCGGCATCGGCGTGGCGCATCACCCCCGTTGCCGGATCGTTGTGCAGCACGCGCGCAATACGTGCGGCGGCGTCATCGGTTCCATCACAGACGATGACCATTCCCGCGTGCTGGGAGAAGCCCATTCCCACGCCGCCACCGTGGTGCAGTGACACCCAGGTCGCGCCGCTGGCGGTATTTAACAGGGCGTTCAGCAACGGCCAGTCGGAGACGGCATCGGAGCCGTCGCGCATGGCTTCGGTTTCGCGATTCGGGCTGGCAACCGAGCCTGAGTCCAGGTGGTCACGGCCAATCACAATCGGCGCGGAGACGTCACCACTGCGTACCATTTCGTTAAAGGCGAGGCCGAGTTTTTGCCGCCACTCCAGCCCTACCCAGCAGATACGCGCTGGTAAGCCCTGGAAATTGATACGCTCACGCGCCATCTCCAGCCAGCGGTGCAGGTGTTCATCGTCCGCGACAATCTCTTTGACTTTGGCGTCGGTTTTGTAGATGTCCTGCGGATCACCGGACAAGGCCACCCAGCGGAAGGGTCCAATACCGCGACAGAACAGAGGGCGAATATAGGCAGGCACAAAGCCGGGGAAGTCAAAGGCGTTGCTGACGCCCATCTCTTTCGCCATCTGGCGGATATTGTTGCCGTAATCGAAGGTCGGAATGCCCCTCTGACTAAACGCCAGCATGGCGCTCACGTGATCGGCCATGGACCGTTTAGCGGCGAGTACCGTGCCCTGCGGGTCAGTTTCGGCGTGTTGCTGGTAGTCTTCCCACGTCCAGCCTTTTGGCAGATAACCGTGCAGCGGATCATGGGCGCTGGTCTGGTCGGTGACGAGATCCGGGCGCACGCCACGGGCGACCAGCTCGGGGAGGATTTCCGCCGCATTGCCGCACAGGGCAATGGACACCGCTTTGCCTTCGCCAGCGTAGTGAGCGATCCGCGCCAGGGCATCATCCAGGTCGGCAGCCTGTTCGTCCACATAGCGGGTACGCAGACGGAAATCGATGCGGCTCTGCTGGCATTCAATGTTGAGCGAACAGGCGCCGGCAAGGGTCGCGGCCAGCGGCTGCGCGCCGCCCATTCCGCCCAGACCGGCGGTGAGCACCCAGCGCCCTTTCAGGGAGCCGTTATAGTGCTGACGCCCCGCTTCGACGAAGGTTTCATAGGTGCCCTGCACAATTCCCTGGCTACCGATGTAGATCCAGCTCCCCGCCGTCATCTGGCCGTACATCGCCAGCCCTTTGGCATCCAGCTCGTTGAAGTGCGCCCACGTTGCCCAGTGCGGCACCAGGTTCGAGTTGGCAATCAGCACGCGCGGCGCGTGTTCATGGGTTTTGAATACGCCGACCGGTTTGCCGGATTGCACCAGCAGCGTTTCGTTATGTTCCAGAGTAATCAGGGATTCGATAATGGCGTCATAGCATTCCCAGTTGCGCGCGGCGCGTCCAATGCCGCCGTAAACCACCAGCTCATGGGGGTTTTCCGCCACCTCGGGATCAAGGTTATTCATCAACATGCGCAACGGTGCTTCCGTAAGCCAGCTTTTGGCGGTAAGCGTAGTGCCGCGCGGGGCGCGAATATCCTGCTGGCGAAATTTACCTGACGTCATTGTGTGCTCCTCATACGGGACGGATGATGCATTAAGATATACTTGTATAGACAAGCACACACAAGATTGAATTTAACAGAAAATATACAATTTTGTAATATTGCGTTAGCTATCACGCTTTTAAAATTTATGACATAAAGTGGCCCTGCAGCCGGTAACGATCGCCCGGAAACAGCAGCGTTGCATGCGATACAATTTGCGATGCCGACCAGGTCCGGCGACGAATAAGCAGGCACGGATCGTGCTCTTTAATGCGCAGAATCTCGCACTCCCGCGGCGTAGCGCGAACCGCTTCAACGATGTGCTCCCCTTCCGTCAGCGGTGCGACGAGCGAGAGCCAGGCATGTGGCGTGGTCTGGGTGTAATCCTGATCCAGGTAATCCGGCACGCTAATCGCGTTCACGCAGCGGTCTTCAATCTGCACGGGAACATCGCTCTCAAAATGCACCATCACCGAATGGTAAATACGGGCGCCCTCTTGTACGTTAAGCGCCACGGCCTGCTCCGTACTCGCCTGCGTCTCTTCGAGCACCAGTACTTCGCAGCGGTGTCGATGGTTTCGCGCCGCAATTTCATCGGCGATGCTGCGAATTTCAAACAGTGCCGACTGTCCCTTGGGTTCCGCGACAAAGGTCCCTACCCCCTGCAGGCGCACCAGAAGCCCTTCGTCGGTCAGCTCGCGTAACGCCCGGTTGATGGTCATTCGGCTAAAGCCAAACTGCGCCACCAGCTCGGCCTCTGACGGAATACGGTCGTGCGCCCGCCAGACGCCGGCCGCAATTTTTTCGCTGATCGCCTGCTTCACCTTTTCATAAAAAGGGGCGGGCGG
This sequence comes from unidentified bacterial endosymbiont, assembly GCF_918797525.1. Classification (NCBI taxonomy): domain Bacteria; species unidentified bacterial endosymbiont. The sequence continues at coordinate 3,345,557 of NZ_OU963893.1, forward strand.
GCTGGATTGAGGCTCGGGTAAGCGTGAAAACATCATGGCTCCTTCAACAGTGTTATGCCCACCAGTGAGCAATTTGCCAGGCCAGACGGGCGGCAAGCTTCGCCCCTTGTCCATCCCGATCGTAATGTGGATTAAACTCGACCAGATCGGCTGCCTGCAGCTTGCCGCTGCGGCAGATCCGCTCAATAACCGGGAGCAGATCCAGCGCCGGAATACCTAACGCCGCAGGGGCAGAGACGGCAGGCATTTCGCCTGCCGGCAAGACATCCAGGTCAATAGTGAGATAGAGGCGATCGGCCTGCGCCAGCACTTTCTCCAGGGAAGTTAATGCCTCCCGGCGAAAGTACAGATCTTCTACCAGCGTGACGTTGAGCCGCGTAGCTTCGTCCCAGAGCGCCTGCGTGTTCGCCGCACGGCTTACCCCCAGACAGGCGTAGTGAAATTCACGCGCATTTTCAGTGCAGTGGTGCGCGAGCTGGCGAAACGGAGTGCCGGAGGTCGCACGGTCGGCTTTACGCAGGTCAAAGTGCGCATCAAGGTTGATGACCATCACGCGCTCGTGGGGGAAGGCATCCAGCACACCGCGACCGTGCGCCCAGGCGGTTTCGTGGCCGCCGCCAAACACCAGTGTGCGCATGCCTGACTGCTGACACGTTACCACCGCATCGCTTAAGGCCTGCTGGGCGGCCTCCAGGTCGTCGCCCTCGGCATAAACAGAGCCCATATCGATAAGCCGTTCATGTCCCGGATGGCTGGCCATATTCGCCAGCGCCCGGCGCAGCACGTCAGGAGCCTGCGCGGCGCCGGGCCTGCCGTGGTTGCGCTTTACCCCTTCATCACATTCAAAACCGATCAACGCGATGCCTGATGGCATGGGGATGAACTGTTTTTGCTGACGCAGGGTCTGGAAAATACGTTGCGCATTGCCGGCTTCGGCGCTGTCGTCGCGCCCTTGCCAGACCGTTTCTGCAACGGGCCGCCACAGCTTCATACCCGCTTCCCCCGGAAAACACGTTGATACAGTGGATTACGCCCCGGTTCGTAGACCATTTCCACCGGATATTGTGCATCCCAGACGATAAAATCAGCGACAAACCCGGCCTTGAGTTGTCCATGCGTCGCGCCACGACCCAGCGCCTGCGCTGCATGTCGCGTCACGCCAGCCCAGGCCTCTTCCGGCGTCAGGCCAAACTGTACGCAGGCCATGTTCATCGCCAGGTGAAGGCTGGCAAACGGGCTGGTGCCGGGGTTATAGTCGGTGGCGACGGCCATTGGGACGCCGCTTTGGCGGAGTTGCTCAACCGGAGGGCGCTGCCGCTCCTGTAGAAAATAGAAAGCGCCGGGCAACAGCACGGCGACCGTATCGCTTTGAACCATCGCCTGGATCCCGGCGTTGTCGAGATATTCAATGTGATCGGCCGAGAGACCGTTATAGCGGCTGACCAGCGCAGCCCCGCCCAGATGTGAAAGCTGCTCCACATGTCCTTTTACAGGAATACCCAGCGCAGTCGCGGCCTGAAAGACGCGTTCGCTTTGCGCCAGTGTAAAGCCGACATGTTCACAAAAGACATCCACGGCTTCGAACAACGCTTTTCGCCACAGTTCGGGCATGATCTGCTCACACACCAGCCTGATATAGCCGTCTGGATCGTCCCGATACTCCGCCGGAACGGCATGAGCCGCTAATAGCGTTGGGCTGATATCTATCGGATTGTTAAGACCTAATTGACGTACGACCCACAACATCTTCTCTTCAGCCTCTGCGTTCAGCCCATATCCCGATTTGATTTCAAGGGTGGTTACCCCTTCGTTCATCAGGCGCTGAAGACGCGGTTGCGCCAGTTCCAGCAAGCTTTCCGCCGAGCTGTTGCGGGTTGCCGCCACGCTGGCATTAATACCCCCGCCCTGCGCGCTGAGGGTCTGATAAGAGACCCCGTTTAGCCTTTGCTCCCACTCAGCGGCACGATCGCCACCAAACACAAGGTGGGTATGACAGTCGATAAGGCCAGGCGTCACCAGACGTCCCGCGAGATCGATACAATGACAATGCGCGGCAGGAATATCTGATTCTGCAATGACCGCCAGAATGGTATCACCCCGTACCACGATGGCGTGTTGCGCTTTCAGGCCATACGGGGTGGGATCGTCAGCAACCATTGTTGCCAGGCGTGCATTTCGCCAGATCACATCGTCAGATTGAAGCTGTTGCATGGGCATTTCTCTTGTCATGGGTTGTATAGACATTTATTTTCATCTGCTGCATGCTGTCAACCATTCTGATGTTAAATGTTATTTTTTTGTGATGATTTTCCCTGCGCGTCGGGGCAAAAATGCAACTTTTACCCTTTTTTATCTTCCCGTTTCGCTCAACTTAGTATAAAAAAGCAGGCTATTTCGTCTCTACCCTTAAGACTTGCTTATCAGGAGCTTTACCTTGAACATTTCCAGGATTTCCCGTCTGGGGTTGGCACTCGCATTTGGCGTGACGTTGTCCGCATGCAGCTCAACCCCCCCGGATCAGCAACCTTCTGAGCAGGTGGCACCGGGGACTTCATCTCGCCCGATCCTCTCTGCTGATGAAGCGAAAAACTTTACCCAGGCGCGTTACTTCACGGCGATGGATCCCAACGCTGCACCCTGGACGCCTTCTTCTATTAACCTGCCTAAGCAGCCTGACTTTGTGGTTGGACCGGCAGGCTCGAAGGGCGTAACTCACACTTCTATTCAGGCGGCGGTAGATGCTGCAATCACTAAACACAGCGCTTCTCGTCAGTTCATCGCCATTCTGCCGGGCGAATATGAAGGGACCGTTTACGTGCCGGCTGCACCGGGCAGCATTACGCTGTATGGTCTGGGCGAAAAAGCTATCGACGTGAAAATCGGTCTGGCGATTGATTCCGAACTCGATAGCACCACCTGGCGTCACCTGGTGAATCCAGCGGGTAAATACATGCCGGGTAAACCTGCCTGGTATATGTTTGATAGCTGTCAGAGCAAGCGTACCGCGACCACTGGCGTGATGTGCTCGGCAGTATTGTGGTCTCAGAATAATGGTCTGCAACTGCAGAACCTGACCATTCAGAACACCGTGGGGGACAGCGTTGACGCGGGCAACCATCAGGCCGTAGCGCTGCGCAGCGATGGCGATAAAGTGCAACTCAACAATGTGAATATTTTGGGCCGTCAGAATACCTTCTTCGTCACCAACAGTGGTGTGCAGAACACCCTGCAAAATAACCGCCTGACACGTACACTGGTCACCAACAGCTATGTTGAAGGTGACGTGGACCTGGTGTCCGGACGTGGCGCGGTGGTGTTCGATAATACCGAATTCCGCGTGGTGAACTCACGTACTCAGCAGGAAGGCTATGTGTTTGCGCCGGCAACCCAGTCTAACCTGTTCTACGGCTTCCTCGCCGTTAACAGCCGCTTCAACGCATACGGTAACGGCGTGGCGCAGCTCGGTCGTGCTCTGGATGTGGATTCTGCTACCAACGGCCAGGTGGTGATCCGCGATAGCGTGATTAACGAAGGTTTTAATACGGCAAAACCGTGGGCGGATGCCGCTATCTCCAAACGTCCGTTCTCGGGTAATACCGGTGCGGTGGATGATAAAGGCAACGTGCTGCGTAACCTGAACGATGCTAACTTCAACCGCATGTGGGAATTCAACAACCGCGGTCTGGGAAGCAGAGTGGTTGCTGAACCGAAGCAGTAAGTGATGCGTATAAGGGGGGGCGTCAATCCCCCTTTTACTGCGACTGATTACGGGAAGCTGAATATACGCTTCTAAGCGGTTTTAAAAACCGTCTGATTGTTTTTTGGGATATCGTAGTCGGTGGAAATTACCTGTTTTCGAGGAATATCGTAATCGGATGGAATTGTCTGTTCTATCGTAAATGCAGCGTTTTGATTGCCTTCCGGGTGAGTATTCCAATCGGACGGCGTTGTACTTACCTGAGATTGTAATCGCTGTAGACGCCATTGCTCAAACTCTTCAAATGGAACGAGATCCGTATCATCGTCATCTAAAGCGTTAACGCTGGCGGTTAAGGATGTCTTAATATCAGAGGTGCCAGGAGATGAGCTCTCATTCCTGAACACACTCTCATCAAAGTGAACTTTTTTCTTCGATCCTCCCAATGAATCCATGAGTTTTTTGTACCGGGAATATTCGTTAGCGCTCATTCTTAATTTGGGATGCAAACACGAAACTCGCGGCTTAATGTCCGGGGGTTTAAGGTTCGTACGGGTTGCGACGTATCCGCTTGATGTATGAATACCTTGCGTTGAATGCGTTGAGTTGAATGACGTATCAACGGAGGAATCAATGCTTGAGGTTGAATGGCATAAACATGCGTTGATATTTAAAGGCATGAACCCTCCTGATAATACTCTTTATCAATGTAGGTGAAATAATAACAAGGAACAGCGTTCATCATATGACTGGTTACTCTTTAATAAGGCAAAGGGAGCGACTCTTTTTCCACCCTGCCTGTGGAAAATCCGCATAAAAAAGTTAAAGGGAAATGAGGAATATAAAAACAGAAATTAAAGTAGAGTGACTGACCAGATGATGAGTCCTTTCTTTACAGATAGTTCACAGTGCCTTCGGCCACCATTATTATGACTGCGGTAGTTTCTCTTCGATGTGCCCATCGGGCATAAAAAACCTCGCATTTGCGAGGTTTTTTGAACCACTTAATGCGCGTTAACTACCACCCACATTGGCCCCTGACCTACGGCATAACGCCCTTTCTCTTCCAGCAGACCCTGCTCGCCGTGAATTTCGTACAGCGCAATGTGGTGGGATTTTTGCCCGGCCGCAATCAGGTATTTACCGCTGTGATCGATATTAAAGCCACGCGGCTGGGTTTCTGTCGGCTGGAAGCCTTCAATCGCCAGCACACTGCCGTCTTCCGAGACGCTAAAGATGGTGATCAGGCTTGAGGTGCGGTCACAGGCATACAGGTGACGACCATCCGGCGTGAGGTGAATATCCGCAGCCCAACGGGTGTCGGAGAAATCAGACGGCATCATATCCAGCGTCTGCACACACTCAACCTTACCGTTAGGATCGTTCAGTTCCCACACGTCGACAGAACTGTTCAGCTCGTTAACCACGTAGGCATATTGCTGGTTTGGATGGAAGACCATATGACGCGGGCCAGCCCCCTCTACGGTGGTCACCTCGGCAGGCGTCTGCGCCACCAAATGACCCTCATCGCTCAGGGTAAACAGGCAGATACGATCCTGCTTCAATGCGGGCACCCACAGCGTGCGGTTGTCCGGCGAGATATTGGCAGAGTGGCATCCTTCCAGACCCTCGACGACATCCACGGTTTCAACCGGAATACCGTCTTGTAGACGCATTACGCTAACACAGCCTGCGTTATAAGAGCCGCTGAAGATAAAGACGCCTTTGCGATCGGTCGAGATATGGGTTGGGCTTCCCGGCAATGGCGCTGCTGCGGTGTAGGTCAGCGCACCGTCATCCGGCGAGATGCGGTAGGCCAGCACGCGAAATTCCGGGCGAACGCCAACATACAGAAAACGTTTATCCGGGCTGATGACCATCGGCTGCACCTGTCCCGGCACATCCACTACCTGAACCAGCGTGAGTGTACCTTCGGTATTTAAACGCCAGACGTGGATCTGCTGGCTTTCAGGGCTGGCGGTATAAACGGTTTGTTTCATGAATACTCACTCCTCACTGCACATGTACATAGTTAACGTTTAACGATGAATGCTGAATTGTCGACGGGTGGTTTGAAGCATTCGCCTCCCGGTGTACTATCGAAAAAACGCTCTACCTAAATCAGGTGAATCACTATATGGACTATCAGGTAATCGCCCTTGATCTCGACGGTACTTTATTGACGCCAGAAAAAACTATTTTATCCGCATCATTATCTGCCCTTCAGAATGCGCGTAAAGCTGGGGCGAAGGTTGTCATCGTTACCGGTCGGCACTTTGTCGCCATTCATCCTTTTTATCAGGCATTAGGACTTAATACACCCGCTATATGTTGCAATGGTGCTTTATTGTACGATTACACCGAAAAAAGGGTCATTGCCTCAGACCCGTTACGACCAGAACAAGCGACACAATTAGTTAACTTACTTGATAGTGACAATGTCCATAGTCTGATGTATGCCGACGATGCCATGTTTTATCAGGAACCCTCGGGGCATATTACCCGTACAGAGAATTGGGCTAAGTCTCTCCCTGAATCCCAACGGCCAATTTTCAAACAAGTTCCCTCTCTTCGTGAAGCATCACAGCATGTTAATGCTATCTGGAAATTTGCCCTCACCGGCTCTGATACTGAAAAACTACAGCGCTTTGCTCAGATCGTCGAACGTGAGCTTGGGCTTGCGTGTGAATGGTCCTGGCATGACCAGGTAGATATAGCCCAAGCCGGAAACAGTAAGGGTAAACGCCTGGCACAGTGGGTTCAGACGCAAGGTTTATCTATGAGCCAGGTTATAGCCTTTGGTGATAATTTCAACGATCTAAGTATGTTGAAGCATGCTGGCCTGGGTGTTGCTATGGGTAACGCTGTTGATGAAGTCAAAGCCTGCGCTGATTTGGTAATAGGTAACAATACAGAAGCTGGAATAGCGGATGTCGTAAACCAGTACTTTGAACAAGTTCCGACAACAGAATGTCTGTAACTAAAGGGGATTTCGCCTTTAGAGCAAAGGTACGTTGAATCTTATTGCGATTGTTGACAGAGGGGTTTTGCTTACGTTGTTGAGTCTCAGGATGGGTCAATGCCCCCCTGACAGTATCACGCAGGACATTTATCCCCACTGCTGCAATCAGGTGGTGATCGAGACGCTCTTGATTTGCGCATAGAGCCACAGGCCAGGCTTTATCCCTAGCTCGTCTCTGGCCCACGGGCTAATGCGCGCCCAGAGCGTTTTACTGCCCACCTCGAGCTTTACTTCGACCTGGCCGTGATCATCAAAACACGCCGCCACTTTGGCGCGCAGTATATTTCGGATGCTGGTTTGCAGCGGGGGATGAAGTACCAGTGAAACATCCGACGCCTGAATGCGGATCCGCAGCGCAGACTGCAGCGGCTTGTCAATCTTATTAACCCACAGGTGCTGATCACCCAGCGCCAGCGCAGTCATGGCGTAATGCGGATGGTGTTCCAGCACGCTGACCTTCAGAATACTGCTCTGCTGCTCCTTCGGCAGCCAGGGGTGCATCACGCTGCTGCCCCATACCTCCTCCAGAGCGCCAAACGCTTTCACCTTGCCCGCCTCCAGCACCAGCACTTTATCTGCCAGATGCAGAATTTCGTCCAGCGAGTGGCTGACGTACAGCATGGGAATATTGATTTCACGCGCCAGACGCTGCAGATACGGTAACAATTCACGCTTGCGTGGAATATCAAGCGACGCCAGCGGCTCGTCGAGTAATAGCAGTTCCGGTGCGGTCAACAGCGCACGCCCTATCGCCACACGCTGTTTCTCGCCACCAGAGAGCGAGGAAGGCAGCCTGTCCAGCAATGGCCCGATGCCCAACAGCGCCACCAGCTTATCGAATTGTACGGCCATACTTTTCGCCATGCCGTAGCGCAGATTTCCGCGCACGCTGTAGTGCGGAAACAGCCTTGCATCCTGAAACACGTAACCGATACGGCGTTTCTCTGGGGACAGGTAAATCTTGTTTTCGACGTCATGTAACACGCGGTTATTTAAAACAATTCGCCCTGACTGCGGGTGCGTCAGACCGCTAATAGCATTAATCAGCGACGTTTTACCCGCCCCGGACACCCCAAAAATGGCGGTTATGCCGCTAGCGGGTAGCGTTTCGTTAAGCGTCAGGCAGTGGTTTCCCAGCGTCTGGGTGAAATGAAGTTCCAGCATAGTTATTTCCCCATCCGCTCGCGGCAAATACGCGCCAGCCATTCCGACACCAGCAGCGAGGCCAGCGCCAGCACAATTGAGATGATGCACAACCGCGCCGCCGCACTTTCACCGCCCGGAGTCTGAATAAGGGTGTACATCGCCGACGGAAGGGTTCGCGTCTCACCAGGGATGTTAGACACAAAGGTGATGGTCGCCCCGAACTCACCAAGCGAACGGGCAAATGCCAGCACAGTGCCGACGATAATACCCGGCAGCGTAAGGGGAAGCGTAATGGTGAAAAAGACGCGCCAGCGTCCGGCCCCCAGGGTACGGGCCGCCTGTTCTAGCTTGATGTCAACGCCTTCCAGCGCCAGGCGGATTGCCCGCACCATCAGCGGAAATGACATCACCGCGGCCGCCAGTACCGCACCACGCCAGCTGAAGGCAAACGTCAGTCCGAACCAATCGTATAGCCATGAGCCGATAAAACCACGACGACCCATTGCTATTAACAGCAGATAACCGACCACCACGGGCGGCAGAACCAGAGGAAGATGAAGAACGCTGTCCAGAAGGGCTTTGCCCGGAAACTTACAGCGAACCAATAACCAGGCAAAGAAGATCCCAAAGGGCAAACTCAGCGCAACCGCCAGGGAAGAGACTTTAAGGCTCAGCAGCACGGCCTGCCATTCAGGATCGGTCAATATCATTAGTGAGTCGTGAATCCGTAACGTTTAAAGATTGCCGACGCTTCTGGTCCCTTCAAATAGTCATAGAAGGCCGTGACGGTCGCATTTTTATGTCCATTCACCATCGCAACAGGATATTCCACTTTCTTATGGGTCTCTTCCGGGAAGGTCCCCACCACTTTGACACCCTTGCTGGCAACGGCATCAGAGCCGTAAACAATACCCAGCGGCGCTTCATTACGTTCCACCAGCGCCAGAGCGCCGCGGACATCTTCAGCCGGCGCCAGTTTTGGCGATAAGGTTTCCCACGCGCCCAGTTTCTGCAACGCTTCTTTGGCGTAAATTCCGGCCGGGACGTGGTCAGGATCGCCCACCGCCAGACGTCCACCGTTTAACAGGCGCGTCCAGTTGGTCTCTTTATTGATGGTCATAGCACCCTGGGCGCTGCTTTTTGGCGCAACGACAACAAGGCTATTGCCCAGCAGCGTTTCGCGGGTTGATGCCTCTATCGATTGCTTCTCAACCGCGTAATCCATCCACTTCTGATCGGCAGAAATAAAGAGATCGGCCGGTGCGCCCGCTTCAATCTGGCGCGCCAGCGTTGAAGAGGACGCAAACGAGGAGACGACCTCGACGTTGTGCTCTTTTTTGTATTCCGCAGCAATATCCTGCATCGCATTGGTCAGAGATGCTGCCGCAAAGACCGTGATTTTGCCTTCACCAGCCAGCGCGTGTCCGGTGAGTGAAAGCGTTAATGTTGCCCCTGCGAACAGGCGTGCCCATCTACGTGTCATCTGTAACTCCTTAGGGATCGTTATATAAAAATAAATATAACGAAACATACAGGGATATCCTAGCGATTAATCGTACTGATTGATGAGTAAAGCATATTGCTGTCAGGAATAATATCGGCGAGGAAGAGTTTAACTTGAGAGCAAAACGCCCGGGCTAGCCGGGCGTTTTGTAGGGAATCATTGCTGCTTTTTAGGCTGGTCTCGGTGACCGATGTTCGAAAAGACGTTGAACACTTCACCCAAGCCATAGATGGCACCGAGGATGATAGCCATCACTACTGGTACCATGATTACTGCGAATACCAGACTTTTCAACAACTCTAACATGGTTTTCTCCAGTTAATGTGAACAGCTTATTCTACCCTTTCAAGTGAGAAAAACATCCCCTTTTGTGCGGTGTGCTTTGCGCACTGGGCCATATGGGTCACAATATCTCTTTTGCCAGGACACCGTTATGCAGGCCGAAATTCTCCTCACATTACGACTTCAGCAGAAGCTTTTTGCCGATCCCCGACGTATCGCCCTGCTTAAACAAATAGAACAAACCGGTTCAATTAGCCAGGGGGCGAAAAACGCGGGCATCAGTTATAAAAGCGCGTGGGATGCCATCAACGAAATGAATACCCTGAGTGAGCAGACGCTGGTCGATCGAGCAACGGGCGGTAAAGGCGGCGGCGGAGCGGTGCTTACCCGCTATGGCCAACGCCTGATCCAGCTTTACGACCTGCTGGCTCACATCCAGCAAAAAGCGTTTAACGTGTTAAGTGACGACGACAACCTTCCGCTGGACAGTCTGTTAGCCGCCATCTCCCGCTTTTCGTTACAGACCAGCGCGCGTAATCAATGGTTTGGTACCGTGACAGCACGCGGTAACTCGCAGGTACAGCAGCATATCGACATCCTGCTTGCCGACGGCAGCACTCGCCTGAAAGCGGCCATCACGGCACAGAGCGGGCTGCGGCTTGGGCTGGACGAAGGTAAAGAGGTGCTGGTGTTAGTAAAGGCCCCGTGGGTAAGTATCGCCACCCGTCCCGAGCATGCTCAGGATGCAGATAACCAGCTTCACGGCGTCATCAGCCACATTGAACGCGGTGAAGAACAGTGCGAAGTACTGATGACGCTGCCAGACGGGCAAATGCTGTGCGCGACCATTCCGGCAGTCGAGGCGGTTGAATTAGAGGAAGGTGCTGTCGTTACCGCATATTTCAACGCAGACCGGGTGATTATCGCCACATTATGCTGAGCACATTGACAAGCACGTCGACAGTGCGTATCCCTGACATCCATTGCTGCAAAAAATGGGATACGTCATGTCATCATTGCACATTTCGCAAGGCACGTTTCGCCTTAGCGATACCCGAACCCTAACGCTGCCTGATTTAACATTACGCGCGGGCGAAAGCTGGGCGTTTGTTGGAACCAACGGCAGCGGGAAATCCGCACTCGCCCGCGCGCTGGCAGGAGAGCTTATCCTGCTACAAGGCGAGCGCCAGTGCGGCTTTACGCGTCTGACGCGGCTCTCGTTTGAACAGTTGCAAAAGCTGGTCAGTGAGGAGTGGCAGCGTAATAACACCGATTTGCTCAGCCCGGGTGAAGACGATACGGGCCGCACGACGGCAGAGATTATCCAGGACCACGTTAACGATCCCGCTCGCTGCCAACGACTGGCGGAACAGTTTGGCATTACCCCCCTTCTGGATCGACGTTTCAAATACCTCTCTACCGGCGAGACGCGCAAGACGCTGCTATGCCAGGCCCTGATGAGCGAGCCGGAACTGCTGATCCTGGATGAGCCTTTCGACGGGCTGGATGTGCAGTCCCGCGCTCAACTTGCTGCTCTGTTGGGCTCTCTCAACCAGGCTGGATACACGATTGTACTGGTGCTAAACCGCTTTGATGAAATCCCGGATTTTGTGCAGAACGCAGGCGTGTTGGCGGACTGTACCCTGACCGAAACCGGTACAACATCCGCATTGCTCGAACACGCGCTCGTTGCTCAACTGGCGCATAGCGAAAAACGGCAAGGCATTGCGCTGCCTGAACCCGATGTTCCCCCCGCACACCATGCGCTTGACCCCCGTGAACCCCGCATTATATTACGCGATGGCGTGGTATCTTATGACGATCGTCCGGTGCTTAATCATCTTAACTGGACAGTTGCGGCGGGTGAACACTGGCAGATCGTTGGCCCAAATGGCGCAGGTAAATCCACATTATTAAGCCTTATTACCGGCGATCATTCCCAGGGATACAGTAACGATCTCACGCTGTTTGGCCGTCGTCGCGGCAGCGGAGAAACCATCTGGGACATTAAAAAACATATTGGCTATGTCAGCAGCAGCCTGCATCTGGATTACCGCGTCAGTACCACGGTACGCAACGTGATCCTGTCCGGGTATTTTGACTCTATCGGCATTTATCAGGCGGTTTCGGATAAACAACACAAGCTGGCCCGGCGGTGGCTGGATATTCTGGGGATGGATAAGTGCATCGCCGACGCGCCGTTTCACAGTTTGTCATGGGGACAACAGCGCCTGGCGCTGATTACGCGCGCGCTGGTGAAACATCCGACGCTTCTCATTCTGGATGAACCGCTGCAGGGCCTGGACCCCCTCAACCGCCAGCTGGTCCGCCGTTTTGTTGATATTTTGATTGGCGAAGGTGAAACACAGCTATTGTTTGTTTCTCACCATGCCGAAGATGCCCCGTCATGCATCACCCATCGTCTTGAGTTTATCCCCGACGGTGAGCACTATCGTTACCTGTTGAGCAAAATTGATTAGCGCACGGAGGGCACTGCCCTCCTTTTTCAGATAACCTGCAGCAATACATATCTATCTCTTTGATCTAGAATGCTCTCAGGCAGTAATAAAGGACGCCTGAAAATCAGTGTAAACGATTCCACTAATTTATCCCATGTCACACTTTTTGCGTCTCTGTTATGCTAGGGTTAATACATACCATAAGCCCAATGGAGCGAAATATGCGAGTTCTGGTAACAGGTGGTAGCGGTTACATTGGTAGTCATACCTGCGTGCAACTGCTGAAAAACGGTCATGATGTCATTATTCTCGACAACCTGTGCAACAGTAAGCGCAGCGTACTGCCGGTGATTGAACGTCTTGCCGGCAAACAGCCCACGTTCGTGGAAGGCGACATCCGCAATGAAGCGTTGATGACCGACATCCTTCACGACCACGCCATTGAGACCGTTATCCACTTCGCGGGCCTCAAAGCAGTCGGTGAATCGGTAGCAAAACCGCTGGAGTACTACGACAATAACGTCAACGGTACGCTGCGATTGATCTCCGCCATGCGGGCGGCGAACGTCAAAAACGTTATTTTCAGTTCGTCCGCAACCGTCTATGGCGATCAGCCCCAAATCCCTTACGTTGAAAGCTTCCCGACCGGCACGCCGCAAAGCCCATACGGCAAGAGCAAGCTGATGGTGGAACAGATCCTGGCCGATCTGCAAAAAGCACAGCCAGAGTGGAGTATCGCGTTGCTGCGCTACTTCAACCCGGTGGGTGCCCATCCATCTGGCGATATGGGTGAAGATCCGCAGGGTATTCCTAATAATCTGATGCCTTACATTGCCCAAGTGGCGGTAGGTCGCCGTGACTCGCTGGCTATTTTTGGTAACGACTATCCAACCGAAGATGGCACTGGCGTGCGTGACTACATCCATGTGATGGATCTTGCCGACGGCCACGTTGCGGCAATGCAGCAGTTGGCAGACAAACCGGGCGTGCATATTTACAACCTTGGCGCCGGTGTCGGCAGCAGCGTGCTGGATGTGGTTAACGCCTTTAGCAAAGCCTGCGGCAAGCCGGTGAACTATCACTTCGCCCCACGTCGTGAGGGCGATCTTCCGGCCTACTGGGCCGATGCGTCTAAAGCCGATAAAGAGCTTAACTGGCGTGTCACCCGCACCCTTGATGAAATGGCACAGGATACCTGGCACTGGCAGTCACGCCATCCACAAGGTTATCCGGACTAAGGATCCATCATGACACACTTTAATCCCGTCGAGCATCCGCATCGTCGTTTTAACCCCTTAAGCGGACAATGGATTCTGGTCTCACCGCACCGCGCCAGGCGCCCCTGGCAGGGGGCGCAAGAGACGCCTGCGAAGCAGACCCTTCCACAGCATGACCCGGACTGTTTTCTGTGTCCGGGTAACACCCGCGTCACGGGTGATACCAACCCGGACTATAAAGGCACCTACGTTTTCACCAACGATTTTGCCGCCCTGATGACCGACACGCCGGATGCGCCGCAAAGCGATGATCCGCTGATGCGCTGTGAAAGCGCCCGCGGCACCAGCCGTGTTATCTGCTTCTCTCCCGATCACAGCAAAACGCTGCCGGAGCTGAGCGTTGATGCGCTGAAAGAGGTGGTCAGTACCTGGCAAGCGCAAACCGCAGAGCTGGGCCAAACATACCCGTGGGTGCAGGTGTTTGAAAATAAAGGCGCGGCTATGGGTTGCTCCAACCCGCATCCGCACGGGCAGATCTGGGCGAACAGCTTCCTGCCAAACGAAGCCGAGCGTGAAGACCGCCTGCAAAAAGCCTACTTTGCGCAAAACGGCTCGCCGATGCTGGTGGATTACGCCCGCCGTGAGCTGGCCGATGGCAGCCGTACGATCGTTGAAACCGAGCACTGGCTGGCCGTGGTGCCGTACTGGGCAGCCTGGCCGTTTGAAACGCTGCTGCTGCCAAAAGCGCATGTGCCGCGTATTACCGAGCTTAGCGACGCGCAGCGCGACGATCTTGCGCTGGCGTTAAAAAAACTGACCAGCCGTTACGATAACCTTTTCCAGTGCTCTTTCCCCTACTCGATGGGCTGGCACGGCGCACCGTTTAACAGTGAAGAGAACCCACACTGGCAGTTGCATGCCCATTTCTATCCGCCGCTGCTGCGTTCTGCGACGGTGCGTAAATTTATGGTGGGATACGAAATGCTGGCTGAAACCCAGCGTGACCTGACGGCGGAACAGGCGGCAGAACGTCTGCGTGCCGTTAGCGACGTCCATTATCGCCAATCAGGAGTTTAAATAATGAGTCTGAAAGATAAAACACAATCCCTGTTTGCTGAAAAATTTGGCTACCCTGCCACCCACGTTATTCAGGCGCCAGGCCGCGTTAACCTGATCGGTGAACATACCGACTATAACGACGGTTTTGTTCTACCTTGCGCCATTGATTATCAGACGGTCATCAGTTGCGCGAAGCGTGACGATCGCATAGTGCGCGTGATGGCCGCCGATTACGCTAACGAGACGGACGAATTTTCGCTCGACGCGCCGATTATGTCTCATAACAGCCAGCAATGGTCGAACTATGTGCGCGGTGTGGTGAAGCATCTGCAAAAGCGTGACACAAATATCGGCGGCGCCGATTTAGTGATTAGCGGCAATGTGCCTCAGGGCGCGGGTTTAAGCTCCTCGGCTTCACTCGAAGTGGCGGTGGGTACCGTCTTCCAGCAGCTTTATCATCTGCCGCTGGACGGCGCGCAAATTGCACTCAACGGCCAGGAGGCAGAAAACCAGTTCGTGGGCTGTAACTGCGGCATCATGGACCAGCTGATCTCCGCGCTGGGCAAAAAAGAGCATGCCCTGCTGATTGATTGCCGATCGCTGGGAACGAAAGCCGTTCCCCTGCCGCAAGGCGCGGCGGTGGTTATCATCAACAGTAACTTCAAACGTACGCTGGTGGGTAGTGAGTACAACACCCGTCGCGAGCAGTGTGAGACCGGAGCACGCTTCTTCCAGCAACCCGCCCTGCGTGATGTGTCTCTGAATGAATTTAATAACGTGGCGCACGAGCTGGATCCGGTGGTGGCCAAACGCGTTCGTCACGTACTGACAGAAAATGCCCGTACCGTTGAAGCGGCCTCTGCGCTGGCGAAAAGCGACCTCAAGCGCATGGGTGAACTGATGGCACAATCCCATGCCTCCATGCGCGATGATTTCGAAATCACCGTTCCACAAATCGACACCCTGGTAGAGATTGTAAAAGCGACCATCGGCGAAAAAGGCGGCGTGCGCATGACTGGCGGCGGCTTTGGCGGGTGCATCGTTGCGCTGGTGCCCGAAGAGCTGGTCCCGGCCGTTCAGGATGCGGTGGCAAAACAGTACGAAGCCAAAACCGGCATCAAAGAAACCTTCTATGTTTGTAAAGCATCACAAGGAGCAGGACAGTGCTAAATGAAACGCCAATCCTTGCACCGGATGGCCTGCCGTACCGCCTGTTAACCTTGCGCAACGGCGCGGGGATGGTGGTTACGCTGATGGACTGGGGTGCAACCCTACTTTCCGCTCGCGTCCCCCTGCCTGACAGCAGCGTGCGCGAAACCCTGCTTGGCTGTGCGTCACCTGAGCAGTATATCAACCAGACCGCCTACCTC
This sequence comes from unidentified bacterial endosymbiont, assembly GCF_918797525.1. Lineage (NCBI taxonomy): Bacteria > unidentified bacterial endosymbiont. The sequence continues at coordinate 3,361,313 of NZ_OU963893.1, forward strand.
GGCGCATCGGTGGGACGTTATGCCAACCGCATCGCTAAAAGCCGTTTTGAACTCGACGGCGTGCGCTATCCGCTGCAGTCGAGCCAGGGCGAGAACCAGCTGCACGGCGGACCGGAAGGCTTTGATAAACGCCGCTGGAAAATCGCGCGGCAAAATGACAGCGAGGCGCTGTTCTCGCTCCATTCTGCCGATGGCGACCAGGGCTTCCCGGGCAATCTCACCGCCACTGCCCGCTTTACGCTCACCGACGATAACCGTATTGCCATTGAGTACCGTGCTACGGTCGATAAGCCGTGTCCGGTTAACCTGACCAACCACGCGTATTTCAACCTCGACGGCAATCAGGGCGATATTCGTGACCATAAGCTGCAGATCCTGGCCGATGAATACCTGCCGGTCGATGAGATGGGGATCCCCTCTCAGGGGCTGAAATCCGTGAGCGGCACCAGCTTTGATTTTCGCCGCGCAAAGATTATCGCTCAGGATTTCCTGAGTGATGACGATCAGCGCAAGATGAAAGGTTACGACCATGCTTTCCTGCTGCAGGCAAAAGGCGATATAAAGCAACCTGCGGCGCAGGTCTGGTCTGCCGATGAAAAGCTGCAGATGACGGTCTATACCACCGCGTCTGCCCTGCAGTTCTATTCAGGTAACTATCTGGGCGGCACAACGGCGCGTGAACAGGATAAGTACAGCGACTGGCAAGGTCTGGCGCTGGAAAGTGAACTCCTGCCAGACAGCCCAAACCATCCGGAATGGCCACAGCCAGACTGCGTGCTGCGCCCGGGTGAAGCGTACATTAGCGTGACGGAATACCATTTTATTCCTCACTAACCTTCAGCCCTCCGTCCGGGGGGCTTTTTCTTCTCGCCTTGCTGAAAATAGCGCCGATCACAGACAAAATCATAACCCTGCCTTCACAAGCACCTTACACTCAGAGACTATTTTCGCTATGGTTAGGGTTAAGCGTTGCCGCTGACACAGAGACGGCAATATAATGAGAATTGTTATCATTCAAAATGCTTGAGGAGTAAGACATGGCTATTACTAAGCTGGTTCTGGTGCGTCACGGCGAAAGCCAGTGGAACAACGAAAACCGCTTCACCGGTTGGTACGATGTTGATCTGTCCGAGAAAGGCGAAAGCGAAGCTAAAGCAGCAGGCAAGCTTCTGAAGGAAGAAGGCTTCAGCTTTGATTTTGCTTACACCTCGGTGCTGAAACGTGCCATCCATACTCTGTGGAACATTCTGGATGAGCTGGATCAGGCCTGGCTACCGGTTGAGAAATCCTGGAAACTGAACGAGCGCCATTACGGTGCGCTGCAGGGTCTGAACAAAGCAGAAACCGCTGAAAAATACGGAGATGACCAGGTTAAACAGTGGCGTCGCGGCTTCGCGGTCACCCCACCCGAGCTGACCAAAGATGACGAGCGTTTCCCGGGCCATGACCCGCGTTACGCGAAACTGACCGACGCAGAGCTGCCAACCACCGAAAGCCTGGCACTGACCATCGACCGCGTGGTGCCTTACTGGAACGAAACCATCCTGCCACGCCTGAAAAGCGGTGAGCGCGTGATTATTGCCGCTCACGGTAACTCCCTGCGCGCCCTGGTGAAATACCTGGACAACATGGGTGAAGATGAGATCCTTGAGCTAAACATCCCGACTGGCGTACCGCTTGTGTATGAGTTCGACGAAAACTTCAAACCTGTTAAGCACTACTATCTGGGTAACGCAGAAGAAATCGCGGCGAAAGCGGCGGCAGTAGCGAACCAGGGTAAAGCGAAGTAATTTTTCACCTGGCATAAAAAAAGTGCGGACTTTTTTATTACTCGTATTAAATAGAATATAAATGTATAAAAGACCTATTAATTAGGTCTTTTATTTTTCCTTAATAAAGTTGTTAATTTTTGCTGTTGCCGCCCACATAACTGACTTTACCTGCCAGTCCGCGTCAATGTGCGAGGATAGATTCCCTGTGTTAAAATTCATTGGTTAGACAAGGAGGATAAAACATGAGTAAACGAAGTGATATAATTGATGGACGTCAGAGTCATCTAAAATATGGACTGAATTACACAGAAGTTCTGGGATGGATTAATTTAGGGCATGCACCGGGGGCTGATATCAGAAATCTGTTACAGCGTATTGATGCAGGTGAATCCTCTGGAAAAGCAATGCCCTTCAGGAATCGGTATATGTGGGCCCATTAAATGGTGCAAAAACAGTGGTTGTCCGGGTTGTATACAATTTCACATAACAATTATTCTGACAGCGGATCGTATAAAGGCTTCAGGTTCTTTGAGGTATCCAGTTTTTCCCATCGAACTACATTCAGACATAATGCTACAAGCGATCACTCTCGTGAAGTGCCCCCAACGAACAGGGGTTCACTTTACACGGCGTTAGTGAAATGTTATCAGTTATAATAGTCATCAATGAATTATTGCCTGAATGCCTCACTGGACAGTGGATCTACGCTGTTTCATGTAATGATTATTTTTATCCTGCCGGTATGATCGTGCCCGACGATAATCCGCATTTCAATTGAGGTATTAGCAGCGGTTTTATGATATTCGACAAAGCCACTGATATCGTCATCTCTGCCATTAATCGCAATACAGAGGCAAACTTGACTGATGATTTTTATATATACAAAAAATAGAGTGATCAACCAATTGATATATATGATTAAATCACTCTCTCGATGAGTTATTGTGCACGCTCAACTAGAAAGAAGTTGCCCCGCGCTTTTTTATTTTCACATTCGAACTAACCGCGACGGGCTTTCACCGCATTCGCCAGCTGGCGCAGCAGTGTGTCGGTATCGTCCCAGCCGATGCAGGCATCAGTGACACTCTTACCGTAAACCAACGGCTCATTGCCTTCCAGGTTTTGGTTACCTTCAACCAGATGGCTTTCGATCATCACCCCGATCACTGCGTGTTCACCACCGGCGATCTGTTGGCAGACATCCGCGCCCACTTCCATCTGCTTTTTGAACTGCTTGCTGGAGTTGGCATGGCTGAAGTCGATCATCACCTGTGGCGGCAGACCCGCTTTCTCTAGACCCGTTTTGACCTCTGCTACATGTTTCGCGCTGTAGTTTGGCTCTTTACCGCCGCGAAGGATGATATGGCAATCGCCGTTACCGCTGGTGTTCACAATGGCGGAATGCCCCCATTTGGTGACGGACAGGAAGCAGTGCGGCGCACCCGCAGCATTGATCGCGTCAATAGCCACCTTGATGGTGCCATCGGTACCGTTTTTGAAACCAACCGGGCAAGAGAGGCCGGATGCCAGCTCGCGGTGCACCTGAGACTCCGTGGTACGCGCGCCAATGGCTCCCCAACTCATCAGATCTGCCAGATATTGTGGCGTAATCATATCCAGGAACTCACCGGCTGCGGGCAGGCCGCTGTCGTTAATTTCCAGCAACAATTTACGCGCAATGCGCAGGCCGTCGTTTATCTGGAAACTATTATCCATGTGCGGATCGTTAATCAGCCCTTTCCAGCCAACGGTAGTACGCGGCTTTTCAAAATAAACGCGCATCACGATTTCCAGCTCGTCCTTAAGCGCTTCACGCAGGCTGAGCAGCCGGGCCGCATACTCTTTTGCTGCGGCAGGATCGTGAATGGAGCAAGGACCAATCACCACCAGCAGACGATCATCGTTGCCTATGAGGATCTGGTGGATCGCTTTGCGGGCATCAGAGACCGTGTTGGCTGCATTTTCAGTGGCGGGGAACTTTTCAAGGAGCGCTACAGGAGGTAATAACTCATTGATCTCTTTAATGCGTAAGTCGTCGTTCTGATAATTCATTTTCTTTCCAGCTCTGCCATATCTTTAGTAGTGAAAGCAATGCTTTCAATCTATCTTGTCGGCCTGAAAGTGTAAACAGGGTTTTACACCTCACGCAGATAATTCCTGGAATTTGGCTAAAATTCGTCACAAAATAGCGAAAAGTGAGATCTAAACTATGCTTTTTAACTGTAACAACCATTTTTATGTGATTAAACGCGATTCCATACTGACGTAAGTCCGTATGCCGGAATCTTTCGCCTTTGAATAAGATGCACTGTTGGAATGTTATCCAGCGTAACGATAAGAACAGGAGCAGCATGATGAAAATGACGAAACTGGCAACCCTCTTCCTGACGGCCACCCTAACGCTTGCAAGCGGCAGCGTACTGGCCGCCGAAACTGGCGCGTCTGACAGTAACGGTGATGCCAACGCGGCCGCTGAAGCAGGCCAGGTCGCGCCCGATGCAAAACAGAATATCGCCCCTAATAACGTCGATAATAGCCACATCAATAACGGTAATACCAATACCGGCGGCACCATGCTGCATTCGGACGGTACGCACCCAGGTAACATGAGTCATGACGGTATGACCACCGACGAGGTGCATAAAAACTCGATGTGTAAGGACGGCAAATGCCCTGACACCAACGATAAAGTGGGCAGCAATGCCGATACGAAAACCGATGGCACTACACAGTAACCGTGGGTGACATGACAAAGGAGAGCCGATGCTCTCCTTTTTTATTTAAGGGCTTAAAAACGCTACACTTAAAATAATAAAAATATCAGGAAAGATAACATGGCGCATACCCACTCCCACGCTCACGCTTCTGGCGATGACAATGCCAAACGGCTGTTGCTGGCTTTCGCCATCACCGCCACCTTCATGGTGATAGAAGTCATCGGCGGGGTCATTTCAGGCTCGCTGGCGCTTCTGGCTGACGCCGGGCATATGCTTACCGATGCCGCCGCCCTGCTCTTTGCGCTGCTGGCCGTTCAGTTCGCTCATCGTCCTCCTAATGCTCGCCACACGTTTGGCTGGCTCAGGCTCACCACACTGGCCGCATTTGTTAACGCTATTGCGCTGGTGGTGATCACTCTTCTCATCGTCTGGGAGGCTGTCCAGCGCTTCAGGGACCCGCAGCCGATCGCCGGGGGCACTATGATGCTCATCGCCATCGCCGGGCTGGTTGCCAATATTCTGGCGTTCTGGATTTTGCATCGCGGCAGCAGTGAGAAGAATTTGAACGTGCGGGCGGCAGCATTACACGTTTTAGGCGATTTGCTGGGATCTGTCGGGGCCATTCTTGCGGCGCTGATCATCATGGGTACGGGCTGGACGCCTATCGACCCCATTCTTTCGGTTCTTGTCTCATGTCTGGTGCTGCGTAGCGCGTGGCGGCTGTTAAAAGAGAGCGTAAATGAACTGCTGGAGGGTGCGCCTACATCGTTAAACATCGGCGAGCTTAAACGTAATTTATGCCGCTCGATCCCGGAAGTCAGAAACGTCCACCATGTTCACGTCTGGCTGGTGGGGGAAAAACCGATCATGACGATGCACGTGCAGGTCATCCCCGCGCATGACCACGATGCGCTGCTCAAACGCATTCAGCACTTTCTCATGCATCACTATGAGATTGCGCACTCGACCATCCAGATGGAGTATCAGCGCTGTAACGTGCCGGACTGCCACCTCAGCGAAGCGCAGTCCGACCCTTCACATCATCATCACCATTAGCTGGAGAGCGCGTGAGATCCACGCTCACGCGCGCTGTTAATCCACATCCGGCTACCGTTAAGGGCGATGAAGGTCAGCAGCAGATACTCAAGAGACATGGCATAGACGCCCTGCAGGGCAAAAACCACCACGCTAATCACATTGATGATGACCCACAACAGCCAGTTCTCAACGTATTTTCGGGTCATCAGGATCATGGCGGCAATCGACAGCACCATCATGCAGGAGTCCCAGAACGGAAAGGCATCCGGCTGTAGCTCAGGCATTGTGACGTTCAAACCAACACCCGACAACACCGACACCGCGACGCGGGTCAGGAACCCAAATACCGGGTTGATAAAGAACGTCATTAAACCAATGGCAATTACGCAGGCGACGAGCCAGGCAATAGCGTTCGGCAGGGGTAGCCAGCGAATGCGCAGTTCCGCCTCCTGCAGGCTGTTCTGCCGCGACCAGGCGTACCAGCCGTAGATATTCGCCGCGAAGAAAAACACCTGTAAAAGCAGGCTGGCGTACAGTTGTATCTGGAAGAAGATGATCGCAAAGAGCGTAACGTTCACCAGCCCAAACGCGTAATTGCTTATCTTCTCAAGGCTTGCCAGCCAGATGCAGAGTAACCCCGCCAGCGTGCCAACGGCTTCAATCCATGACAGATCATAGCCACCTGTGCCAATCGGTATATGAACCAGAATGTTCTGTGTGCTAAAAAAATCCATCTTTTCCCCGGTGCGTATTGAATTAATGACGAAGTGTAGCCCCAAAATCAAGCATGCGGTTAAGCGGGATCAGCGCGGCTTCGCGCAGCGCGGCATCCACATAAATTTCATGGCTCGCCCCCCCGTTTTCTAACCCTTCAGCAATGGCCTGAAGGCCGTTCATCGCCATCCACGGGCAGTGAGCACAGCTGCGGCATGTGGCCCCCTCTCCTGCGGTAGGGGCTTGAAGCAGCTCTTTTTGTGGTACGGCCTGCTGCATCTTGTAGAAAATACCGCGATCGGTCGCCACGATGAGCTGCTGATGCGGCAACGTTTTAGCTGCAGTAATCAACTGGCTGGTTGAGCCGACGGCATCAGCCATATCGATGACAGACTGCGGGGATTCCGGGTGAACAAGAATAGCCGCTTGCGGGTAGAGTCCCTTCATGCGCGCCAGCGCCTGGGTTTTGAACTCATCATGCACAATACAGGCACCCTGCCAGCAAAGCACGTCTGCGCCGGTCTGCTTCTGGACGTAGTTGCCAAGATGACGATCGGGAGCCCAGATGATCTTCTCGCCATGGCTGTCCAGATGCTCAATCAGCTCAACGGCAATGCTGGAGGTGACCACCCAGTCAGCGCGAGCCTTAACCGCCGCGGAAGTGTTGGCATAGACCACCACGGTGCGCTCAGGATGAGCATCGCAGAAGGCCGTAAACGCGTCTATTGGGCAGTCAAGATCGAGAGAGCATTCCGCGTTGAGTGTCGGCATGAGAATAGTTTTTTCTGGGCTGAGTATTTTTGCCGTTTCACCCATAAAGCGCACCCCTGCGACGAGGAGCGTGGAGGCGGGATGCTTTGCACCGAAGCGGGCCATCTCCAGCGAATCAGAAATACAGCCGCCCGTCTCTTCCGCCAGCTGCTGGATTTCCGGATCAGTGTAGTAGTGCGCCACCATCACCGCATCGCGTTCTTTAAGAAGACGCGTGATCTTCTCCCGGTAGAACTGCTTTTCATCCAGATTTAGCGCAGCGGGCTTCGGCGGGAAAGGATAGATTGCGGCGCCGGGATCAAACATCACACTCATTTTTGGCTTCTCGTTTTACTGGCTTAACAATATTGCCTTGCATTTGCAGGACATAGCAATAATAAGGGCAATTGTGTTTTATATACTAAACAAGATAGCGAATTTAAGCGTAAATGTCACAAGAAATGGATAGCAAAAAGGCGCCTTTAGGGCGCCTTTCTACATAGATGGGTCGTGCAGGATTCGAACCTGCGACCAATTGATTAAAAGTCAACTGCTCTACCAACTGAGCTAACGACCCCCTGCGGGATTTTTTCTTCGAAGTGGTGGGTCGTGCAGGATTCGAACCTGCGACCAATTGATTAAAAGTCAACTGCTCTACCAACTGAGCTAACGACCCATTCGGGTACTGACTTCGAAGATTTTTACTCGGTTCCACTTTAGAAGTGGTGGGTCGTGCAGGATTCGAACCTGCGACCAATTGATTAAAAGTCAACTGCTCTACCAACTGAGCTAACGACCCGAGTGGTGGGTGATGACGGGCTCGAACCGCCGACCCCCTCCGTGTAAAGGAGATGCTCTACCAACTGAGCTAATCACCCACTCTGTACTACCAGTAACGCGTTAAGTGGTGGGTCGTGCAGGATTCGAACCTGCGACCAATTGATTAAAAGTCAACTGCTCTACCAACTGAGCTAACGACCCACTTTTACGTTGTTTTCACGTTGTTTGATATCCCGTGGCAACGGCGGCATATATTACTGATTTATGAATTCTACGCAACAAAAATTTCGACGAAGATCACTTAACTGCTTACGAATCATGCTGCACGACCAGAAATAATGCGATTTCTGGTCATGCGGTAATCATCCCATCGAACTCAGACGTTTTTGCGCCTGTTTTGCACCTTCGGTACCCGGGAATTTTGTGACCACCTGCTGATAGACCGCTTTGGCTTTCGCCGTGTCACCCTTGTCCTGCATGATCACGCCGACCTTAAACATCGCATCCGGCGCTTTCGGCGATTTAGGGTAATTTTTCACCACTGAGGCGAAATAGAACGCCGCATCGTCCTTTTTACCCTTGTTGTAATTCAACTGACCGAGCCAATAATTGGCGTTTGGCTGATAAGTGGAATCAGGGTATTTCTTAACGAAGCTCTGGAACGCAGCGATAGCCTCGTCCTGACGCGATTTATCCTGCACCAGGGCAATGGCGGCGTTGTAATCGGTATTCGCGTCACCGCTCTGTACTGCCGTGCCTGTGGTGGCTGGAGTACCTCCGGCAGCCGGCGCAGGCGTTGCTGTTGCCGCACCGCTCTGATCGCCTGCCGCTGGCTGTGCTGACGCACCACTGCTCAGGCTTTCCATCTGCAGCAAGATTTGCTTTTGACGCTCTACAACCTGGCTGAGCTGATATTGGCTTTCCTGAATCTGGCCGCGCAGAGAATCAATATCGCTTTGGTTATCGGAGAGTTGTTGCTGGAGTTGGGTTAAAAGCTGGCTGTGAGCGTTAGAAATACGCTCAAGTTGAGTGACCCGGTCTTCTACCGAGCCTGAGCCGACACTACTGATTGGCGCCTGAGCAAAAGCGGCCCACGGGGCCGCTATTCCAACCAGTAACGACAGACTCAACAGATGATGTCTGAAGTTACTGCTCATGCAATTCTCTTAGTAAACCAGTACGGCACGACGGTTTTTGGCGTAAGCCGCTTCGTCATGACCCAGTACTGCAGGTTTTTCTTTACCGTAAGAAACGATGGAGATCTGGTCAGCAGAAACGCCTTTACCCTGCAGGTACATTTTAACAGCGTTAGCACGACGTTCACCCAGGGAGATGTTGTACTCAGGAGTACCACGTTCGTCCGCGTGACCTTCTACGGTGACTTTGTAAGACGGGTTGCTACGCAGGAAGTTCGCGTGAGCATCCAGCATTGCAGCGAAATCAGAACGGATGTCGTATTTATCCAGATCGAAGTAAACGATGTTGTTCTGCTGCAGCTGCTGCATCTGAAGACGCGCTTGCTCTTCAGAAGACATGTTGCCACTGCCGTTAGCGTCCATACCCGTGCCCGCACCCATCATGCCTTCGCCGCTCTGGTCATTGCTTGCGTTCTTGTTAGAAGAACACGCTGCGATTGCCATTACAGGCAGAGCGATCAACAGCCCCTTCAGCACTTTGTTCAGTTGCATTTCTGTGATTCCTTTAGTAATCAATTAATTATTATTTACAGATACGGCGACCAGGCAGGTGATTTTACCTGTCCATCAGTTGCCGGAATACGCGCTTTGAAACGCCCATCTGTAGAAACCAGATTCAGCACAGATCCCATCCCCTGAGAAGAGCTGTAGATTACCATAGTGCCGTTAGGTGCCAGACTCGGCGTTTCATCCAGGAACGTTGACGACAAAACTTGTACGCCACCCGCGACCAGATCTTGTTTGGCGATGTGCTGCTGCCCACCATTGGAGCTGACCATCACCATAAACTTACCGTCAGTGCTCACGTCTGCGTTCTGGTTCTGCGTACCTTCCCAGGAAATACGCTGCGGAGCACCGCCGTTGATATTCACTTTATAGATTTGTGGACGGCCTGCCTGATCAGAGGTATAGGCAATGTTCTGACTATCCGGGAACCACGTTGGTTCGGTATTGTTGCTGCGACCATCTGTCACCTGGCGAATCTGACCTGAACCAATATCCATAACGTACAGATTCAGACTACCGGTTTTAGACAGTGCGAATGCCAGTTTGGTGCCGTCAGGCGAGAACGACGGTGCGCCGTTATGACGTGGGAACGATGCCACCTGACGAACGGCGCCGTTAGCCAGCGTCTGGATAACCAGCGCAGAGCGACCGCTTTCAAAGGTAACATAGGCCAGTTTAGAGCCATCCGGAGACCAGGCTGGAGACATCAGCGGCTGCGGAGAACGCTTCACCAGGAACTGATTGTATCCGTCGTAATCCGATACGCGCAATTCATAAGGGAACTGACCGCCGTTGGTCTGAACCACGTAAGCAATACGGGTACGGAATGCGCCTTTAATGCCAGTCAACTTTTCGAATACCGCATCGCTGGCAGCATGAGCCGCATAGCGCAGGTACTGTTTAGTGACCTTGTAGGAGTTCTGAGCCAGAACGGTTCCCGGCGCGCCACCGGTATCAACCAACTGCCACGCGACATTGAATGAGCCGTCCGGGTTAGGCGTAACCTGCCCCACAACAACGGCATCAATCCCCAGAGCAGACCATGCGGCAGGCTGCACGTCCTGCGCGCTACCCGGCTGCTGCGGCAGACGAGAACGATCTAACGGGTTAAATTTACCGCTGTTACGCAGGTCCGCTGCCACGATGCCACCGGCATCTTCAGGCGCGGCGCCAGGCCCCGCCCACTGGAAAGGAACCACACCGATTGGGCGTGCCGAGTCAACCCCCTGGGTTATCTCGATACGTACTTCTGCGTGCAGCACAGCTGCCCACAGCATTAAGAAACTCAATGCTACACGTAATGCCTGCTTCATCATATCTCCCTTATCTGGGTTACCTTACCCATGATAATTTAGCAGAATGTTAACAAACTCAAATAGACAAAACTACCTGAACCCTGTGACTAAACCTGGCCTATTTTTCCCCGTTTGCACGGGGAAAAAGTAACTTAAGGCTTAAAGTCCAGCGGTGCATTTTTAAACACTTCGTAGACTGCCTGAGAGGGCGGTTTTGGCATTTTAGCCTGACGCGCTGCAGCCAGTGCCGCATTACATAAGGCCGGGTCGCCTCCTTCAGACCGGATATCCAGAAGCATGCCATCCGGTGCCAGTTTTATACGCAGCGTACACGTTTTACCGGCGAAGGAAGATGCATCATAGAAACGGCTTTCAATCGCGGATTTAATCTGCGAGGCATAACCGTTAATTTCAGCACCTGTCGCACCGTTACTCTTAGTGTTACCACTTCCAGCCGAAGCAGCATTATTTCCTTTCGCCCCCCCGCCCGTTTTCGGCGCATTCTTACCCGAGCTTAAATCGCCAAGTAGATCGTCGACACCGGCAGCGGCGGCGGCTTTTTCAGCTGCGGCTGCTTTTTTCGCAGCCGCTTTATCAGCAGCAGCTTTGGCAGCGGCGGCTTTCTCGGCTGCGGCCGCTTTTTTCACGGCCTCGGCTTCAGCTTTTTTCTGGGCGTCAGCAGCGGCTTTCTTCGCGGCCTCGGCTTCAGCTTTTTTCTGGGCTTCAGCAGCGGCTTTCTTCGCGGCCTCGGCTTCGGCTTTTTTCTGGGCATCGGCAGCGGCTTTCTTCGCGGCCTCGGCTTCGGCTTTTTTCTGGGCATCGGCAGCGGCTTTCTTCGCGGCCTCGGCCGCTAATTTCGCCTGCGCGTCAGCCTGCGCTTTCGCATCGGCTGCAGCTTTGGCTGCGGCCTCTTCCGCCTGCTTCTGTTGTTCCTGCGCTTTTTTCGTCGCAGCTTCAGCCTGCTCTTTTGCCGATTCTTGCGCCTGTAAACGTTCTTTCTCAAGCTGCTTCAGGCGTTCCTGCTCTGCGGCCTGCTTTTCACGCAGCTCCTCCGCTTGCTGTTGCGCCTGTTTTTCACGCTGCTCTTCAGCACGTTTTGCGCTCGCCTGCTGCTGTTGCTGGCGATTATAGTTCTGAACGACCGCACCCGGATCCACCATCACGGCATCGATGGAAGAACCGCCACCGCCGCCCGCTGATGCATCAATATGCTCGTCGAACGAACTCCAGATCAGCGCTGCAAAAAGAATTACGTGCAGCACTGTGGAGACGATTATCGCTCGTTTAAGCTTGTCGTTCTGTTCGGTTGCCTTTGACACAATCGGTTCCCAAAAACTACGCAGATGATCAAATAGGCTGAGTCATTAAGCCAACTGACTTAACGCCCGCACTGTGTAGCAAGTTCAGCGCTTTAATAATTTCATCGTAAGGTACGTCTTTCGCACCACCGATCAAGAAGACCGTTTTCGGATTTGACGCCAAGCGTCGTTGCGCTTCAGCGATAACCTGCTCTGGTGGTAATTGATCCATGCGATCTTTTTCTACCACTACGCTGTATTGCCCTACGCCGGAAACCTCAATGATGACCGGAGGCTCGTCATTGTTGCTTACCGCCTGAGAATCTGTCGCATCCGGCAGATCGACTTCAACGCTCTGGGTGATGATGGGCGCTGTCGCCATGAAGATCAGCAGCAGGACCAACAGGACGTCCAGAAGCGGAACAATATTAATTTCGGACTTGAGCTCGCGACGGCCTCGTCCACGCGATCTGGCCATGGTTTACCCCTTATTGCTCTCGGTGCTGGTAAACGCCTGACGATGCAGAATCGCGGTGAACTCTTCCATAAAGTTGTCGTAGTTCAGTTCCAGTTTATTCACGCGCTGGTTAAGACGGTTATACGCCATTACCGCTGGAATGGCCGCAAACAGGCCGATAGCGGTCGCAATCAGCGCTTCTGCAATACCGGGGGCCACCATCTGCAACGTCGCCTGTTTCACCGCGCCTAAGGCGATAAAAGCGTGCATGATCCCCCATACCGTACCCAGCAGGCCGATATACGGGCTGATGGAACCCACGGTACCGAGGAAAGGAATATGCGTTTCAAGGGTTTCAAGCTCACGGTTCATCGAAATGCGCATCGCACGGGACGCGCCTTCCACGACCGCTTCCGGCGCATGGTTATTGGCACGATGCAGACGGGCGAACTCTTTGAAACCACTATAAAAGATTTGTTCTGAGCCTGAAAGATTATCACGGCGTCCCTGGCTTTCCTGATACAGACGAGACAGTTCAATACCAGACCAGAACTTGTCCTCAAACGCTTCCGCTTCACGACTTGCCGCATTGAGAATACGCGTTCTCTGGATAATGATGGCCCAGGATGCGATCGAAAAACCAATCAAAATGAACATGATAAGTTTAACCAGAAGGCTAGCCTTCAGGAACAAATCAAGGATATTCATGTCAGTCACTGCTTAAACTCCGCGACAATAGACTTAGGAAGCGCACGAGGCTTCATTATGGTTGGATCAACACAGACAATCAGTACTTCAGCTGAGTTCAGTACCGTGTTCTCCGCATTAACTATCCGCTGCGTGAAAACCATTGAGGTTCCGCGCATTGATGTAATTTCAGTTTGAACGTCGAGCATATCGTCGAGTCTGGCTGGCGCAAAATACTCAAGCGTCATCTTGCGTACCACGAAAGCAACTCGCTCAGCCAACAACACCTGTTGGCTAAAGTGATGATGGCGCAACATCTCTGTGCGTGCCCGCTCATAAAAAGCAACGTAGCTGGCGTGGTAAACCACCCCCCCGGCATCGGTATCTTCATAGTAGACACGAACCGGCCATCGAAACAGCGTTGTATTCACTTTACATCCCGGTAATGCAACTTAAAGTTGGAGCTTTCAAACTTCGCTACTATACGCGCGGGAATGATGGTTTGGAATGGGGGAAAGTAAACGGAGAGTAAATTTTTATGGGCTGAAGTAAGCCCATAGGGTTAACAGAGATTTCTTATTTAAAAGAAGAAGAAGACAAGCCCGGCAATAAGCACCAGGTCGGCAATAAGCGGAAAGAAGATCCCCTGCCAGTGAAGCGCTTTCGGTCGAAAGCCCACACCATGGATCACCCCAGCGCACACTGCCCACATAATGAGGAAGCCATGCCAGATCTCAAGCTCGCTGGTCTTCGCTGCAAAACGCGAAGGGTCCCAGAAGATACAGCCTGCCAGCAGTAATGCCATCACTAATGAAAGCGCCCGTAATGGGCGCTTATCCATTACCGCATATAACGTTGCGATAATATTCATCAGTGCTTTTCTTCACCTGCTTCGGATGCTTCAACGTGCTCAAGCGCCAGGGCAGTAATGATGCCAAATGCACAAGCAAGAAGCGTCCCCAAAATCCATGCGAAGTACCACATATTCAGCTCCTTACTTAATACAGGGAATGAGTGTTGCTTTCGATATCTTGCCTGGTGATACGACCGAACATTTTCCAGTAACACCAGCTGGTGTACAGCAGGATAATCGGTACGAACACGCAAGCAGCATAGGTCATCAGGTTCAGCGTCAGCTGGCTGGAGGTCGCATCCCACATGGTCAGGCTAGCATTCATCATAGTGCTGGATGGCATCACGAATGGGAACATAGCGATACCGGCAGTCAGAATGATGCAGGCCAGCGTCAGTGAAGAGAACACAAACGCCATCGCCCCTTTCTCAAGACGCGACATCAGCATCGTCAGCAGCGGCAGCAACACGCCCAGAGCCGGGATGGCCCATAACGCTGGCGTAGTGTTGAAGTTCACCAGCCAGGCGCCAGCCTGACGCGCCACTTCTTTCGTCAGCGGGTTAGACGGTGCGGTATGGTTGATCGCAGACGTCACCACGTAACCATCAATACCGTACACAACCCAGACGCCAGCCAGCGCGAAACAGACCAGCGTCACAAGGGCTGCAACCTGAGCCGTTGTGCGGCAACGCAGGTGCAGTTCGCCTACGGTACGCATCTGCAGATAAGTTGCGCCCTGAGTCAAAATCATCGCCACGCTCACTACGCCAGCCAGCAGACCAAACGGGTTCAGTAGCTGGAAGAAGTTACCGGTGTAGAAAAGACGCATATACTCATCAACGTGGAAGGGTACCCCCTGCAGCAAGTTGCCAAACGCCACGCCAATCACCAGCGGCGGCACGAAGCTGCCAATGAAGATGCCCCAGTCCCACATGTTACGCCAGCGGGTGTCTTCAATCTTGGAGCGGTAGTCAAAACCTACCGGACGGAAGAATAAAGCCGCCAGAACCAGAATCATCGCCACATAGAAGCCGGAGAACGCAGCCGCATAGACCATCGGCCAGGCAGCAAACAGCGCGCCGCCTGCGGTGATCAGCCACACCTGGTTACCGTCCCAGTGCGGGGCGATGGAGTTGATCATAATTCGACGCTCGGTGTCGCTGCGACCGAGGAAACGGGTGAGCATGCCCACCCCCATGTCGAAACCATCCGTGACCGCAAAACCAATCAGCAGAACACCGATCAGTAGCCACCAGATAAAACGCAATACTTCATAATCGATCATTTGATGACTCCTGTCTTAGCGTGCCGGCTGAGTAGTCATATTGGACTGCTCGTAGTGATAGCGACCGGTTTTCAGGCTGCTTGGGCCAAGGCGCGCGAACTTAAACATCAGGAACAGTTCAGCCACCAGGAACAGGGTGTACAGACCACATATCAGCAGCATGGAGAAGATCAGATCGCCAGCTGTCAGAGAGGAGTTGGCTACCGCCGTTGGCAGCACTTCACCTATTGCCCACGGCTGACGGCCATATTCCGCCACAAACCAACCGGATTCGATTGCAATCCACGGCAGTGGAATACCGTACATCGCCGTGCGCAGCAGCCATTTTTTCTCGCCGATACGGTTACGAATAACAGACCAGAACGACGCCGCGATGATCAGCAGCATGATAATACCGCAGCCCACCATGATACGGAACGCGAAGTATAGCGGTGCTACGCGTGGAATAGAGTCCTGAGTTGCCATCTGAATCTGGGCTTCCGTCGCGTCGGAGACGTTCGGGGTATAGCGTTTCAGCAGCAGCCCGTAACCCAGGTCTTTCTTGATGTCGTTAAACTGGTCGCGAACGGCCTGATCGGTAGAACCGGCGCGCAACTGTTCCAGCAGCGAGTAGGCTTTCATCCCGTTACGGATACGTTCTTCATGCTGCACCAGCAGATCTTTCAGGCCAGTCACCTGTTTGTCGACGGAGCGGGTTGCGATAAGACCCAGCGCATAAGGAATCTGAATGGCAAAGCGGTTTTCCTGCGCATCCTGATCGGGAATTCCGAACAGCGTAAAGGCTGCCGGAGCAGGCTGTGTTTCCCATTCTGCTTCAATCGCTGCCAGTTTGGTTTTCTGCACGTCACCCATTTCGTAACCGGATTCATCACCCAGCACAATAACAGACAGAATCGCCGCCATACCGAAGCTTGCTGCGATGGCAAAAGAGCGTTTTGCAAACGGGAAGTCACGACCACGCAACATATAGTATGCGCTGATGCCCATCACAAACATTGCGCCGCACACATAGCCCGAGGCCACGGTGTGGACAAATTTAACCTGTGCGACCGGGTTCAGCACCAGCTCGGTAAAGCTGACCATCTCCATACGCATGGTTTCGAAGTTGAAATCAGACGCGATAGGGTTCTGCATCCAGCCGTTCGCCACCAGGATCCACAGCGCGGACAGGTTCGAACCTAAGGCCACCAGCCAGGTGACAGCCATGTGCTGAACTTTGCTCAGACGGTCCCAACCGAAGAAGAACAGACCTACAAAGGTGGATTCGAGGAAGAAGGCCATCAGACCTTCAATGGCCAGCGGCGCACCGAAGATATCCCCCACGTAGTGGGAATAGTAAGACCAGTTTGTCCCGAACTGGAACTCCATGGTCAAACCGGTTGCCACGCCCAGCGCGAAGTTGATACCAAACAACTTGCCCCAGAACTTGGTCATATCTTTATAAATCTGTTTGCCGGAGAGGACGTAGACCGTTTCCATAATAGCCAGCAGGAACGCCAAACCGAGCGTCAATGGCACAAACAGGAAGTGGTACATCGCGGTCAAGGCAAACTGTAAGCGCGACAGTTCGACTATATCTAACATCATGACTCCTTGCTCATCGCATGAAGACTCCGAGAGTGAACCCCGTTAGAAAAGGACTCACACACATGCCCCAATACAAATTATTCGCATCCTTGTCGTCGCTATTCGTCTAAAGAGGATAAAAGCGAAGGCAACAGGTTACAAATACGTTAAAAAAAATCCAAATAGATCCCGCGAATATAATACGCTGCAAAACCCTTACAATAAACAGGTTTTTATTGATTCACATTTACGTTTTACGACGGGGATCAACTTATACCAAAAATGCCACTTTTGAGCCTTTTTGATCGCGGACAATTTAGCGCCTTTTACTGGGTTTTTCCAAGAATTAAACATTGATTTATATCAAAAACAGCCGTTCTTGTTAAGTATGTTTATTTGCAGTAACAGAGACAAGTAATTTCATAACAATATTTTTACAAACGCATGTTACTGATTATCAAAACCAACAAACAACACAAACAGGAGTTATTTAATTTAACGACACCGAGGGTGCCCTCTTTACAATCACATAAACCTGTAAAAAAGTGTTCCGTCATTTTTCTGATGCGCGAAAACCCCTGCACTCAATTACATATATTTTACCTTTTCAACCATGAAAATTAACACCATCGCAGACATGTCCGCCAGAAGTGAGCCTGGATACTCTTTTAGCGCGTTGCGCACTACAGAGCATTTTTCTTCACGTATAATATATAAAAAATATGAATATTACATTTTAGGAATATATTAATAGTGGAGTTATTGTTATTAGCACTATTAGCCCATAATATTCACGTTCAATTTTAACAACATGGATGTTATAAGTGAAACTCTCTTCTTTTGTTATTTTATCTTTGCTGAGTACATCGGTTTTTGCACATAATGACGATGGATATAGTCATGACGCAAATATTATGAATTACAATCAGAGCGCGTGGATGGAAGAACTTCCTGACGCGACTCAATTATCACAGCTGAGCATCCCCGGGACCCATGATACAGGCTCACGTTATGGTGGCGCAGCCATTGAGAACCAGGTAATGACCATCAGTCAGCAGCTCAACGCAGGTATCCGCTATCTCGATATTCGCGTGCGCCATATCGATAATGCGTTTGCCATCCATCATGGTTTGAAATATCAATATCTTAATTTTGACGATGTGCTCAAGTCTGTCACCCAGTTCCTCAGTGCGCATCCCAGCGAAACGATCGTCATGCGTGTGCATGAGGAGTATAAAGCGGACAATAATACGCGAAGCATAGAAGAAACGATGGACAGTTATATTAAAAAATATCAAAAATTTTTCTATAACGTTGATTATCAAAGTCACGATCCTAATCTACAGTTGGGTCCATTGCGCGGTAAAATTTTTGTCGTATGGGATAATGTCCGGAGTACCGGGATGATACATACCACGGGTACGTATTTTAGTGCTGTGAGAAGGCAAGACGCCTATAATGTAAAAACTAACTGGGATCTCTATAATAAATGGGAAATAATTAAACGCTTCATCAATGATAACAAGTCAGCGAAAGAACTTACCATTAACCATTTGAGTGCTTCAGGCGGCTCGTTTCCGTATTTCATAGCCAGCGGTCACTCCCGAGCAAGTACTTCTGCACCGCACCTTGCCACCGGTTTGACGACGCCAGGCTGGAAGCATAAATATCCCGACTTTCCGCGGGTTTCATGTTTCATAGGCATCTGCACTATCGCCTTTGAAGGAACAAACACGCTGACTAAAAACTACTTAAATGACCATAATATTGAACGTACAGGCATTATCGCTGCAGATTTCCCTGGAAAAGGATTGATCAAGTCCATCATCGACAAGAACTATTTTGAAGTTAAACGCTACAAAAACACGCAGGCAAATCAATGCCTTACTTTTTCAGTCACATCAAACGCTGCCCTTCTCCCCTGTAATAAAGAGACTATTCCACAACAGAAAATCTCACTGCGTGACGGCCAGATACGTCAACAATCCTTGTGTCTGACAGCGGCAAACGCAGGCACGTTTGAAAACAGTGCTGTCGTGTTTAGCCCATGCAAAAACAGCGAAAATCAAAAATGGGCCGACGAAAATCGCCAGTTGGTTAACACGCAAAGGGGAAAACGGTGGTGTTTAACTAACCCTAAAAATAGTCAGAAACTGATCCTCCGTGCCTGCAACAGATCCGATGCGGGACAATATTTTTCGCCCGTCACAGAACCACGCGCAAGCAGCAACGGTAAGGTCACGGATGGAAAAAATATTTTTGTCCTCCCGGGTAGTTCATCGCGCTAAATTCACTCTCCTGCCCTTTAAGCAGAGAAGGGTAGAACTTCCCATAAAAAAGGCCGCTTTTCAGCGGCCAACCATGTCGAAACGGACATTTTTATATTTTAACGCTCCCCATCCAGGGAGCAGAGAGGATTTACTTAATGATGGATTTCAGTGCTTCACCGATATCCGCCAGGCTGCGAACGGTTTTCACCCCTGCGGCTTCCAGCGCCGCGAATTTCTCATCCGCAGTGCCTTTACCCCCGGCGATAATCGCCCCTGCGTGACCCATACGCTTGCCTTTTGGCGCCGTCACACCGGCGATGTAACCCACTACCGGCTTGGTCACGTGTTCTTTAATGTAAGCCGCGGCTTCTTCTTCGGCACTCCCTCCAATCTCACCGATCATCACAATCGCTTCGGTCTGAGGATCTTCCTGGAACAGCTTCAGGATGTCGATGAAGTTAGCGCCCGGGATCGGGTCACCGCCGATGCCCACACAGGTGGACTGGCCGAAACCGTAGTCGGTAGTCTGCTTAACCGCTTCATAGGTCAGGGTACCCGAACGGGAAACGATGCCCACTTTGCCCGGCTTGTGGATGTGGCCAGGCATAATGCCGATTTTACATTCGCCAGGGGTGATAACGCCTGGACAGTTCGGGCCAATCATACGTACGCCGGCTTCATCCAGCTTCACCTTCACGGTCAGCATATCCAGCGTCGGGATACCTTCGGTAATGGTGATGATCAATTTGATCCCAGCCTCGATGGCTTCCAGAATGGAGTCTTTACAGAACGGTGCCGGAACATAGATCACAGTCGCGGTTGCGCCGGTCGCTTCTACCGCTTCACGCACGGTGTTGAATACCGGCAGGCCCAGGTGCGTGGTGCCACCTTTACCTGGCGTTACGCCGCCAACCATCTGTGTGCCGTAGGCAATCGCCTGTTCGGAGTGGAAAGTCCCCTGGCTACCGGTAAAGCCCTGGCAGATTACTTTGGTGTCTTTATTAATTAAAACGGACATTATTTCCCCTCCACTGCGGCAACTACCTGCTGAGCGGCATCCGTCAGACTTTTCGCTGCAATAATATTCAGGCCGCTGTCAGCCAGTTTTTTCGCGCCGAGTTCAGCGTTGTTTCCTTCCAGACGCACAACTACCGGAACGTTAACCCCCACTTCTTCAACCGCACCGATGATACCGTCGGCAATCAGGTCGCAACGGACGATGCCGCCGAAGATGTTAACCAGAACCGCTTTCACGTTGTCGTCAGAGAGGATGATTTTGAACGCTTCGGTCACGCGCTCTTTGGTTGCGCCACCGCCAACGTCGAGGAAGTTTGCTGGCTCACCGCCGTGCAGCTTAACGATGTCCATGGTGCCCATTGCCAGGCCCGCGCCGTTAACCATGCAGCCGATGTTGCCGTCCAGCGCGACGTAGTTCAGCTCCCACTGTGCGGCCTGCGCTTCACGCGGATCTTCCTGAGACTGGTCGCGCATTTCACGCAAATCGGCCTGGCGGAACAGTGCGTTACCGTCAGCACCCAGCTTACCGTCGAGGCAGATCAGGTCGCCCTGGGTGGTGATCACCAGCGGGTTGATTTCGATCAGCGCCAGATCGCGCTCGAGGAAGATATTCGCCAGGCCCATGAAGATCTTGGTAAACTGCTGAACCAGCTTGCCTTCCAGCCCCAGTTTGAACGCCAGTTCGCGCCCCTGGTAAGGCATAGGGCCTGCCAGCGGATCGATCGCCACTTTGTGGATCAGATGCGGGGTCTCTTCCGCCACTTTTTCGATTTCCACGCCGCCTTCGGTAGACGCCATGAACACCACGCGACGGGAACTGCGGTCAACAACCGCGCCCAGATACAGTTCTTTGGCGATATCAGTCGCCGCTTCAACCAGGATCTGGTTTACCGGCTGGCCATTCGCATCTGTTTGATAGGTAACCAGGCGCTTGCCGAGCCAATGTTCAGCAAAAGCACGGATCTCTTCTTTGCTCTTAACAACCTTCACACCGCCCGCTTTACCACGGCCACCAGCGTGAACCTGACACTTAACTACCCAAGGGCCGGAACCGATTTTTGATGCGGCTTCTTCTGCTTCACGTGGGGTAGTACAGGCATAACCCACCGGCGCCGGTAAGCCTGACCTGGCAAACAGCTGTTTGGCCTGATATTCATGTAAGTTCATGTGTTCTATCCATCCTTCAGATAATCGTTAGGTAGTGCTTTTATAGGCCCGGCAGGCATAGCACCGCCGGGCAAGACGGCAAAATTAGACGTCCAGCAGCAAACGCGTTGGATCTTCAAGCAGCTCTTTAATGGCTACCAGGAAGCCCACGGACTCGCGACCGTCGATCAGACGGTGATCGTAAGAGAGTGCCAGGTACATCATCGGCAGGATCTCCACTTTACCGTCTACCGCCATCGGGCGATCTTTAATGGCATGCATGCCAAGGATTGCGCTCTGTGGTGGGTTGATAATAGGGGTAGACATCAGCGAACCGAATACGCCGCCGTTGGTAATGGTGAAGTTACCGCCGGTCAGATCGTCTACGGTCAACTTGCCGTCACGGCCTTTCAGCGCCAGCTCTTTAATACGTTTTTCAACGTCAGCCATACCCAGCGTATCAACGTCACGCAGAACCGGAGTCACCAGGCCACGTGGCGTAGAGACCGCCATGCTGACGTCGAAATAGTTGTGGTAAACCACATCATCGCCGTCGATAGACGCGTTGACTTCCGGGTAGCGTTTCAGCGCCTCAACAACCGCTTTCACGTAGAAAGACATAAAGCCCAGACGGATACCGTGACGTTTTTCAAACGCGTCACCATACTGCTTACGCAGATCCATGATTGGCTTCATGTTGACTTCGTTGAAGGTGGTCAGCATTGCGGTGGAGTTTTTCGCTTCCAGCAGACGCTCAGCCACACGCTTTCGCAGGCGGGTCATGGGCACGCGTTTTTCACTGCGTGCGCCCAGTGCAGGCTGTGCCGCTGCCGGGGCGTTCGCCTCTGCTTTAGCTTCAGTTGGCGCTTTGGCCAGATGCTTGTCGATGTCTTCACGGGTCAGACGTCCACCCACACCGCTGCCTTTGATGGTGGCCGGATCAAGGCTGTGCTCAGCCAGCAGGCGACGGATCGCCGGGCTGAGCGCGTCGTTCGTTTGCTCTTCCAGAGAGGCCTGCTGGCGCTGCGCCGGAGTAGAGGCTTTATCTTCAGTTTTCGCACTGGACTCTTTGCCCGCGCTGTTGCCTTCACGCAGACGGCCCAGGATCTGGCGAGACGTCACGGTGGTGCCTTCATCTTCCAGGACTGCATCCAGAATGCCATCCGCCGATGCCGGTACTTCCAGTACCACTTTGTCAGTTTCGATTTCTACCAGCACTTCATCGCGCTTAACGCTATCGCCCGGTTTTTTGTGCCAGGTGGCGACGGTCGCATCAGCTACAGACTCGGGCAGGTCGGGAACAAGAATATCTACGCTACTCATTATGCATCCTTTAATTAATCGACGTTCAGCGCGTCATTGACCAGATCGTGTTGCTGCTTCTGGTGAACGGACATATACCCTACCGCCGGCGAGGCGGAGGCCGGGCGACCTGCATAACGCAGGGCAGACCCAAATGGAATCACTTCACGGAAATGATGCTGGCTGCAATACCATGCGCCCTGGTTGAGCGGCTCTTCCTGGCACCAGACAAAATCATGTACGTGAGCATATTGTTTCAGTACGTCCTGCATCGCCTGATGCGGGAAGGGATAAAGCTGTTCGATACGCACGATGGCGACATCTTTTTGATCGTTCTTACGGCGCTGTTCCAGCAGGTCGTAATAAACCTTACCAGAACACATCACGACACGCTTCACGCCTTTCGGATCCAGTTCATCAACCTCGCCAATGGCGGGCTGGAAAGTGCCGTTGGCCAGTTCGTCCAGGCTGGAGACCGCCAGCGGATGACGCAGAAGAGATTTCGGCGACATCACCACCAGCGGACGGCGCATACCGCGCAGCGCCTGACGACGCAGCATGTGATACACCTGAGCGGGGGTAGATGGCACGCAAACCTGCATGTTCTGCTCGGCGCAGAGCTGCAGATAACGTTCCAGACGTGCGGAGGAGTGCTCCGGGCCCTGCCCTTCATAACCGTGCGGCAGCAGCATCACCAGGCCACACATACGGCCCCACTTCTGCTCGCCAGAGGAGATGAACTGGTCGATAACGACCTGCGCACCGTTGGCGAAGTCGCCGAACTGCGCTTCCCAGATGGTCAGCGTACGGGGTTCTGCCGTGGCGTAGCCATATTCGAATGCCAGTACCGCTTCTTCAGACAGTACGGAGTCCCAGACCTTGAACGGGCCTTGTCCGTTATGCACATGCTGAAGCGGCGTATAGGTAGAACCGTTAATCTGATTGTGCACTACCGCATGCCGGTGGAAGAAAGTGCCACGGCCCGCATCTTCACCGGACAGACGAACAGGAATACCTTCGTCAACCAGCGTCGCGTAAGCCAGGGTTTCCGCCCCGCCCCAGTCGAACAGCTTCTCGCCTGCCGCCATCGACTGACGGTCACCGTAGATTTTCGCTACGCGAGACTGCATCTCGATAGCCTCTGGCACGGTGCTGATGCGTTTTGCCAGCTCCTGCAGACGCTTCATCTCCACCTTGTTCGGGTAGCTCTCATCCCACTCATGGTTGAGGTACGGCGACCAGGTAAAGGAGTGCATATTCATTGGGCGCAGCTCTTTCACTACGCATTCGCCCGCGTCCAGCGCGTCACGGTAAAGATTGACCAGCTCGGTCGCATCTTCCAGCGTCGCCACGTTTTCGCCTTCCAGTTTGTCAGCATAGATTTTACGCGGCGTCGGGTGCTTTTTGATTTTCTGATACATCAGCGGCTGGGTTGCGCTTGGCTCATCCGCTTCGTTGTGGCCGTGACGGCGGTAGCAGAACAGGTCGATCAGTACGTCACGTTTGAAGGTGTTACGGTAATCCAGCGCCAGACGGGTGACGAAAGCAACGGCTTCCGGATCATCCGCGTTAACGTGGAAGATTGGCGCCTGTACCATCTTGCCGATGTCGGTGCAGTACGGGGTAGAACGTGCATCCAGCGGATTCGAGGTGGTGAAGCCCACCTGGTTATTGATAACGATACGAACGGTACCGCCCACTTCATAACCACGCGCTTTAGACATGTT
Organism: unidentified bacterial endosymbiont; assembly: GCF_918797525.1. Lineage (NCBI taxonomy): Bacteria > unidentified bacterial endosymbiont. The sequence goes on from NZ_OU963893.1 coordinate 3,385,690, forward strand.
CAGGGTTTCCTGAACCACACCCTGGCCGGTGATAGCCGCATCACCGTGAATGGTGATTGGCAGAACTTTGTTGCTGCCCGGCTCATCCAGACGATCCAGACGCGCACGCACGGACCCGATAACCACCGGGCTGACGATCTCCAGGTGCGACGGGTTGAACGCCAGCGCCAGGTGAACCTGCCCCCCTTCGGTCTCGATATCAGACGAGAAGCCCATGTGGTACTTCACATCACCGGTGCCGAGGTGTTCTTTGTGTTTGCCCGCGAATTCATCGAACAGGTCTTGCGGTTTTTTACCCAGAACGTTAACCAGCACGTTCAGACGACCACGGTGCGCCATGCCCAGAACCACTTCACGGGTACCGCTCTTGCCCGCATGACGGATCAGCTCTTTCAGCATCGGCACTAACGCGTCGCCACCTTCCAGCGAGAAGCGTTTTGCGCCCGGGAATTTCGCGCCAAGATAACGTTCAAGACCTTCTGCAGCGGTCAGTTCGCTCAGAAAGCGTTTTTTCTCTTCAGTGGAGAAGGTCGCATGACCCGCCACGGACTCGATACGCTGTTGGATCCAGCGCTTCTCTTCCGTTGAGGTGATGTGCATGTATTCCGCGCCGATGGAGCCGCAGTAGGTCTGCTTGAGGGCGTCAATCAGATCGCCCAGCTTCATCGTGTCTTTGCCGATAGCAAAGGAACCTACGTTAAAGCTTTCCTGGAAATCGGCCTCGGTGAGATCGTGATAGGCCGGATCGAGATCCGCGACACGATCCTGCTGCCACAGCCCCAGCGGATCAAGATTCGCATGCTGGTGACCGCGGAAGCGATAGGCGTTGATAAGCTGCAGAACTTTAACCTGCTTCGCATTGGTATCAGGGTCGGAAATCGCAGAAGAGTAACGTGAGGCATCCTTCGCCAGACGACGGAAATAATCACGTGTTTTGGAGTGGAATTGATCCGGTTTGACTCCCGTGCCAGGCAACTGCTGGAACATGGAACGCCAGTTAGCGTCCACTGAGTCAGGATCGGTTAAGAAGTCTTCATAGAGCTGTTCGATCCAGCTCTGGTTTGCGCCAGAGAGGAAAGAAGAGTCTAGCCAGGCTTTCAAAGCGCTGTTCTGCATCGTGATCCCTTAAGCATTTTTATGCTTACTTTCGCCGTAGAAACTACCACGCACAACACGTGTACGTGCCGGGGTTCACCTGCGAGCTCTTTTCATTTGGCCCGCGAAGGAACCTTTAGAAACTGTCTGGACTTCAGGGTAGTACAGGGCAGTTTTTAAAGGTTTCTGCAATCTTTTCCCTCTCCCCATTGGGGAGAGGGTAAGGGGAACAGCGCTCCCCTCTTACAACTACGCACTGCGCTGCAGCAGCATCGACTTGATATGCCCGATGGCGCGCGTCGGGTTTAGCCCCTTAGGACACACACTGACGCAGTTCATGATGCTATGGCAGCGGAATACGCTGAAAGCGTCACTCAGCCCTTCCAGACGGTTATCGGTTTCGGTGTCGCGGCTATCGATCAGGAAACGATAGGCAGCCAGCAGACCGGCCGGGCCGATAAATTTGTCCGGGTTCCACCAGAATGACGGGCAAGACGTCGAACAACATGCGCAGAGAATACACTCGTACAGCCCATCGAGTTTTTCACGCTGCTCAGGAGACTGTAAGTGCTCACGAGCGGGTGGATTTTGCCCATTATTCAATAAGTAAGGCTTAATCTTCTCATATTGTGCATAGAATTGCCCCATGTCTACCACCAAATCGCGAACCACCGGCAGGCCTGGCAGAGGACGGATAACAATTTTCTGACCCGCACGCTGTAACGCTGAAATCGGCGTGATGCAGGCCAGACCATTTTTACCGTTCATGTTCACGCCGTCAGAGCCACAGACCCCTTCACGGCAGGAACGACGAAACGACAGGGTCGGATCTTTTTCTTTAAGCTGCATTAAGGCGTCCAGCAGCATCATGTCGCGACCTTCTTCCGCCTCCAGGGTGTAATCCTGCATGTGCGGAGCATCGTCTACATCCGGGTTATAACGATAAACTGAGAATTCGAGTTTCATTGTCCTGTCTCCGCATTAATAGGTACGAATCTTCGGCGGGAACGCCGGACGCAGTTTCGGTTCCATATTGACGCTACGACGCGTCATGGACTCCGACTCTGGCAGATACAGGGAATGGCACAGCCAGTTTTCGTCATCACGATCCGGGTAGTCGAAGCGGCTATGCGCGCCACGGCTCTCGGTACGAAAGTTTGCCGACACCGCAGTGGCGTAAGCGGTTTCCATCAGGTTATCCAGCTCCAGACACTCAACGCGCTGGGTATTAAACTCGCTGGAGGTGTCGTCCAGACGGGCATTTTTCAGACGCTCGCGGATCGCTTTCAGCTGTTCAAGACCTTTGGCCATCGCGTCGCCTTCGCGGAATACCGAGAAGTTGTGCTGCATACATTCCTGCAGCGCTTTACGGATTTCCACCGGATCTTCACCGTTACGGTTGCCGTTCCAGCGGTTGAGACGCTCAAGAGAGGCGTCGATTTCGGCGTCGGTTGCGCCCAGCAGGTCGCCCTGTTCGGCAATTGACTCCTGCAGATGCAGACCCACCGCGCGGCCAAAGACCACCAGGTCCAGCAGGGAGTTGCCGCCCAGACGGTTTGCCCCGTGTACGGATACGCAGGCGATTTCACCCACCGCGAACAGGCCAGGGATCACCACGTCTTCGCCCTGCGCGTTCACGGTCAGCGCCTGACCGGTCACTCTGGTCGGAATACCGCCCATCATGTAGTGGCAGGTTGGGATAACCGGAATCGGCTCTTTCACCGGGTCTACGTGAGCGAAGGTGCGGGACAGCTCAAGGATGCCCGGCAGACGGGATTCCAGAACCTCCTTACCGAGGTGGTCCAGTTTCAGCTTCGCGTGTGGACCCCATGGGCCGTCACAGCCGCGGCCTTCGCGGATTTCGATCATGATGGAACGCGCCACCACGTCACGACCCGCCAGGTCTTTCGCATTCGGGGCATAACGCTCCATGAAGCGCTCGCCGTGTTTGTTCAGCAGATACCCACCTTCACCGCGACAGCCTTCCGTTACCAGAACGCCCGCACCGGCGATACCGGTTGGGTGGAACTGCCACATCTCCATATCCTGCACCGGCACACCAGCGCGGATCGCCATACCCACGCCGTCACCAGTGTTGATGTGGGCATTGGTGGTGGACTGGTAGATACGGCCTGCACCGCCGGTCGCCAGCACGGTCGCGCGGGCTTTGAAGTAAACCACTTCACCGGTTTCGATACACAATGCGGTACATCCGACCACAGCGCCATCGGCATTTTTTACCAGATCTAGCGCATACCATTCGGAAAAGATGGTGGTGTGGTTTTTCAGATTTTGCTGATACAGGGTGTGCAGCAGTGCGTGACCGGTACGGTCAGCCGCGGCCGCAGTACGTGCCGCCTGCTCGCCGCCAAAGTCTTTTGACTGGCCGCCAAACGGGCGTTGATAGATAGTGCCATTCTCCAGACGGGAGAACGGCAGACCCATGTGGTCCAGTTCCAGAATCGCTTCTGGCCCGGTTTTACACATGTATTCAATAGCGTCCTGGTCACCGATATAATCGGAACCTTTCACCGTGTCATACATGTGCCATTCCCAGTTATCTTCATGGGTATTACCCAGCGCCACGGTGATGCCACCCTGCGCGGATACGGTGTGGGAACGGGTCGGGAACACTTTAGAGAGCAGCGCACAGGTCTGGCCGCTCTGGGAAATTTGCAGCGCTGCGCGCATACCTGCGCCACCAGCACCAATCACTACAGCATCAAATTCTCTGACTGGCAGTTTCATTACACACCCCACACCACAACGAATCCATAAATAACGTAAACCACCAGGGCAACAACAATTACCAGCTGCAGTGGAAGGCGAATCGCCAGCGGTTTAACGTAATCGGTCAACACCTGCCACATGCCAATCCAGGCATGAATGAGGATAGAGAACAGCGCCAGCAGGGTGAACACTTTGGTGAAGGCCGATCCGAAGAAGCCACTCCAGATCTCCCATGTCAGCGTGCCGCTGGTGGCGAAGAAACCGATCATATAGATGATGTAAAGCGTAAGGACGATGGCGGTAGCGCGGACCAGAATGAAGTCATGTACGCCGTTGCGTCCTAATGCGGAGGCGTTGCTTACCATACGAGAACTCCTGCGAGAAGTGAAAGCACGAGAGTCAATACAAATGAAATGTTAGCGGAGCGTTTCCCGGCTTCGAAGGTCTCTTCCAGATAGCCAAAGTCCATCATCATATGGCGAATACCTACGACGACGTGGTAGGCCAGTGCCGTCAGAATGCCCCACATGATAAATTTCACAAACACGCTGTTCATAATGGCGGAGGCCTGGAGGAATCCTTCAGGGGATGAGAGGCTCGTTCCCAGTAACCACAGCAAAATACCCACCGCCACAAACGTAATCACACCCGATACGCGGTGCAAAATGGACGCTATTGCTGTTACAGGGAACCGGATCGTTTTGAGATCCAGATTGACAGGTCTTTGTTTTTTCACATTTCTTATCATGAATAACGCCCACATGCTGTTCTTATTGTTTCCTTCCTCCGGACTGCGATGCGGGTCAAGCAGCGTTCATTATCTATAACTGCGCGTCATACAAAACATTGCTTCCAAATGCTGATACGACACGTTAAAACGCTGGGTGGCTCGGGATTGCAGGGTATTCCGGAGACCTGGCGGCAGTATAGGACGTTCACAAAATCATTACAATTAACCTACATACAGTTTGTCGGGTTTTCTCTGGAACAGTGATCAGGGTCACGATAACAACATATTTTTAATTTTTAATCATCTGATTTGACAAATGTTAAACAATATTGTTACAAACGTCATCAGAAAAGGCATATAATGCGCAAAAGTTATGAGGTCATCCTTTCACCTGAGAAATAGTTATGCAACAGTGTGATGGTATTGACCGAAGTTATCAGGACAGTTATTAGTGGTATACAGGTTTGAATAATTCGGGCTGCAAAAACACTGATTTGCTGTTATTTCACTGATATTTCATTCGTTTACCTGCAAGGCGCCATAGCTCTGTACCCTGGTTTCTCCTCGTGAGCTGAGCGGTAAGCCAAATAACAATCTGGTAACGGTGATTAACAGCTGAAGGCAAATCCGGTGAACAGCAGTCTTAAGCATAAGGCGCTAAGGAGACCGTAAATGGCTGATACAAAGGCACAGCTCACCCTGGGTGGTGACACTGCTATTGAACTGGATGTGCTAAAAGGCACGCTCGGTCAGGATGTTATTGATATCCGTACGCTGGGTTCCAAAGGAGTATTTACCTTTGACCCTGGATTTACCTCTACCGCATCTTGCGAATCCAAAATCACCTACATTGACGGTGACGAAGGTATCCTGCTCCATCGCGGCTTCCCCATCGATCAGTTAGCCACCGAGTCCAACTATCTTGAAGTGTGCTACATCCTGCTGAACGGCGAAAATCCGACCCAAGCTGAATACGATGAATTTGTCACTACCGTAACTCGTCACACCATGATCCATGAGCAGATTACCCGTCTGTTCCATGCGTTCCGTCGTGACTCTCACCCGATGGCGGTGATGTGCGGTATTACCGGTGCGCTGGCGGCGTTTTACCATGACTCTCTGGACGTGAATAATCCACGTCACCGTGATATCGCGGCGTTCCGTCTGCTGTCAAAAATGCCAACCATGGCAGCGATGTGCTACAAATACTCTATCGGTCAGCCGTTTGTTTACCCACGTAATGACCTCTCTTACGCAGGTAACTTCCTGCGCATGATGTTCTCCACGCCGTGCGAAGAGTATGTTGTCAACCCGGTGCTGGAACGCGCAATGGACCGTATCCTGATCCTGCACGCTGACCACGAACAGAACGCGTCGACCTCCACCGTTCGTACTGCAGGCTCGTCAGGCGCGAATCCGTTTGCCTGTATCGCTGCGGGTATCGCTTCCCTGTGGGGACCGGCGCACGGCGGCGCGAACGAAGCGGCGCTAAAGATGCTGGAAGAGATAAGCTCCGTTGAGCACATTCCTGAATTCGTGCGCCGCGCGAAAGACAAGAATGACTCCTTCCGCCTGATGGGCTTTGGTCACCGTGTTTACAAAAACTATGATCCCCGCGCAACCGTAATGCGTGAAACCTGCCATGCCGTACTGAAAGAGCTGGGCACGAAAGACGATCTGCTGGAAGTGGCCATGGAGCTGGAACACATCGCGCTTAACGACCCGTACTTCATCGAGAAGAAACTCTACCCGAACGTCGACTTTTACTCCGGCATTATCCTGAAAGCGATGGGCATTCCATCTTCCATGTTCACCGTCATTTTTGCCATGGCACGTACCGTGGGCTGGATTGCGCACTGGAACGAAATGCACGGCGAAGGTATGAAAATCGCCCGTCCTCGTCAGCTGTATACCGGCTATGAGCAGCGCGATTTTAAGTCTGATATTAAAAATAACTGATGGGCGCGGCCTGACGCTCTCTCCCACGGGAGCGGCTGAAATCAGTAAAAACGGCAATGTGAGTTGCCGTTTTGCTTTTATTTCTGACAGTGCAGGCACCCGTAAAACGGTCCTGAAGAGATCGTCGTCTTCTCAATGGGTCACCGTCTGCCCCACCAGCTGTGATTCAAACGGTTTTAGTTGAGTAAAAGCAAACCAGACGTCGGTCAGGGGTTTACCCTTTATCGCCGCCTCCAGGCCATCCGCCGCATGGCGGATCTCCGGACCTTCAGGCATTTTTTATCCTTTTCGTGAATTCAGGCACTGACGCGAATACCCTGCTGCGCAAACGCCGCCCGCAAGCTGCGCGCAAACTGCAGCGCATGCTCGCCATCACCGTGTAAACAAACCGTCTCGGCCTTAACCGGCGCGCACGTGCCGTCAATCGCCGTGACACGCCCTGAACGCACCATCTCCAGCGTCTGAGCCAACGCCAATGCGTCATCGGTAATGAGCGCGCCAGGCTGCGTGCGAGGCACCAGGCTACCGTCCGGTTGATAGCCCCGGTCAGCGAACACCTCCTGACGAGTGGTTAACCCCAGGCGTTTGCCGGCGCGAATAAGCTCGCTCCCGGCCAGACCAACAAGGATCAACTGTGGGTTGCAATCCTTCACCGCGCGGGCAATCGCCTCCGCCAGAATTGGGTCTTTTGCCGCCTGGTTATAAAGCATGCCGTGCGGCTTCACGTGGCGCATCTCGCCATTCTCCGCGCCAACAATCGCCGCCAGAGCGCCAATCTGGTAAAGCACCTGGGCATAAACCGTCTCAGGAGGAAGATCCATCGCCGTACGGCCAAAGTTCTCCCGATCGGGAAAACTTGGATGAGCGCCAATCGCCACAGCGTTTTTGACAGCATTGCGCACGCTCGCCAGCATGGTTTGCGCATCACCCGCGTGGAAACCGCAGGCGATGTTGACCGACGAAACCAGGGTCATCAGTTGCGCATCTGCCTCGCCGCCCTCACCCAGATCGGCGTTTAAATCAATCTTTACCATCGAGCCTCCAGGCCAGCTGCTCCAGATAACGCTGCTGATCCTGGCGCGCTTTCAGCGCCTCCTCCAGCGAACACTGCACGAAGTGAATCGGCTGACCGAGAGGAATTTGCGCCAGATGGTAGCGATCGGCTTCGATAATGCAGGCAATTCGCGGGTAACCACCGGTCGTCTGCGCGTCATTCATCAGAACAATGGGCTGCCCGTTACCCGGAACCTGAATAACCCCAGGCAGTAAGCCGTGGGAGAGCAGTTCCCGCTCAGTTGTTCGGGTCAGCGGTTGCCCCTGCAGGCGGTAACCCATGCGGTTACTCTGCGGGCTGATTTTCCACGGCGAGCGCCAGAAAGACTCCTTTGAGGCCTCATCAAACTCATGATATTCCGGCCCCGGTAAGGCGCGGATGTGGTTTCCCCACAGCAGTTGCTTCACACCCTGCGTCGTCGCATAGTGCCGCGTTGAAGGCTTGATTGCCAGCCGATCGCCGTCGCGCAGTAAGCGTCCTTCATGTCCGCCAATGCCCGCTTTCTGATCGGTGCTGGATGAGCCCAGCACCTCCGGTACGTCAAGGCCACCCGCCACGGCAAGATAGCTACGTACTCCGTGCCGGGGAGGTTTAAGGGTCAGACGTTGCCCGGCTTTCGCCCGCAAGCGCCAGCCGGTCCACACCGCTTTTCCCTCCAGCATGGCGTCACATCCGGCACCGGTTAAGGCAAACCAGGTCTCCTGGCTAAATTCGATCACGCACTGGCCGAGCGTAATTTCCAGCGCCGCCGTGCTGCCCGGATTGCCCACCAGCAGGTTAGCAATCTCTAGCGCCGGGCGGTCCAGCGCGCCGCAATAGCTGACGCCCGACTGGCGCATGCCAAAGCGACCGGCGTCCTGAACCGAAGTGTAAAGTCCTGCGCGAATCAGCGTTAACATACCCCCTCCTTCTGCGGGATAAAGCGAAGGGTGTCGCCCGGACGCAGAAGGATTGGCGCATCCTGGCGTGGTTCAAATAACGGCGTGCAGGTGTGCCCGATAAGCTGCCAGCCCCCCGGTGAAGCGAGCGGATAAATTCCCGTTTGCTCGCCACCAATCGCCACGGTGCCTGCCGGCACGCTCAGACGCGGCTCAGCCCGGCGCGGAGTATGCAACTGGGGCGATAGCCCGCCCAGATAGGGAAAACCCGGCTGAAAGCCCAAAAACCAGACGACATACTCGATTGAGCTGTGCAGCGCCACCACCTGCTTTTCGGTTAACCCACAGTGTGCGGCGACCACGCCGAGATCGGGGCCACTCTTGCCGCCGTAGACGACCGGGATCTCAACGGCCCTGGATTCCGGCTCCAGCGCCTCGCTCTCCTCCCACCAGCGCTGCAGACGTTCAATGGCATCCAGCGCCCCCGTGTGCGGGTTGCGCAGCACCACGGTGATATTATTCATACCCGGAATAGCTTCAATCACCCCCGGCATCTCCGGCAGGCGCTGGGCCAGCCGCCAGATACGCTTTTGCGTGGCAAGCGTCACCGGCGGCTCAAGCTCCAGAACCACGGCGGATTCACCCAGAAGATAACAACGCGCTCGCTGCACTCTGATACCTCGTCAGGCTGGGTTAGGGATATCAATAAAGGTGACATCCAGATCGGTATTTTCCGTCAGCCACTCGCTGAGGGCGCGAATACCGCCGCGCTCGGTAGCATGGTGGCCTGCCGCGTAAAAATGCAGCCCCTGCTCGCGGGCGGAGTGAACCGTCTTCTCGGAGACTTCACCGGTAATAAATGCGTCGACGCCGAAGCGCGCTGCACTGTCGATAAAGCCCTGGCCGCCACCGGTACACCAGGCGACACGCGTCACCTTATCGGGCCCCGTGTCCCCACACCACAGCGGGCGACGCCCCAGACGCGCTTCTATCCACGAGGCCAGTTCAAGCCCGGGAACCGGCATAGCCAGCTCGCCCCAGGACACCAGCGGCTCGATTTCCCCCATGACCGTGATACCCAGCAGTTGCGCAAGCTGAACGTTATTTCCCAGTTCAGGGTGCGCGTCCAGCGGCAGATGGTACCCGTACAGGTTGATGTCATTTGCCAGCAGCGTTTTGAGACGGTTGCGCTTCATGCCGCGAATAATCGGTGATTCGTTTTTCCAGAAATAACCGTGGTGGACAATCACCGCATCGGCTTCCTGACGTACCGCTTCATCCAGCAATGCCTGGCTTGCCGTCACGCCGGTGATGATTTTCTTCACCGTTTCACGTCCTTCCACCTGCAGGCCATTTGGCCCATAGTCGCTGAAGGAGGCGCTGTTGAGTTTTTCGTTAATCAGGCTTTCCAGTTCACTGTTTTTCATCATCACTCCCTTATGTTTTACGGGCGGCTTCGTACGCCGCCAGCGTGGCGACGCGCGCCTGTTTATGGTCGACAATCGGACGAGGGTAATCAAGCGTCACGCTCTGTTTATCCGCCCATACCCACGGGTCGTGAATCGCTTTCGCGGGAACATCCTTAAGTTCAGGTACCCAGCGGCGGATGAACTCGCCTTCTGCATCAAATCGTTGTCCCTGGGTGGTCGGATTAAAAATGCGAAAATAAGGTGCGGCATCGGTTCCGGTGGAGGCAGCCCACTGCCAGCCGCCGTTATTCGCGGCGAGATCGCCATCGATCAGCTGAGAAATAAAATAGCGCTCTCCGATTCGCCAGTCGATAAGCAGATCCTTCACCAGGAAGCTGGCGGCGATCATCCGCAGGCGGTTATGCATCCACCCGGTTTCATTAAGCTGCCGCATAGCCGCATCAACAATCGGGAAACCGGTGAGACCACGCTGCCATGCCTTAAGCCGCTTCTCATTCGACTGCCACTGTACATTATCAGTCCAACGAATGAAGGGCCGATGTTTACATAAATCAGGATGATAGGTCATCAGATGGCGATAAAACTCACGCCAGATAAGTTCATTCAGCCAGACAGAACCCGCGCCGCCGTCCAGCGCCTGCGGCTGTTCCGCCAGCAGACGATGCAGACACTGTCGCGCAGAGAGCATGCCCAGGGCTAAGCAGGCCGACAGACGGCTGGTGCCTTCAATCGCTGGAAAATCCCGACGCGCGTTGTAATCAGCCGCACCCTGCTTGCAGAACTGGCGCAGTTGGGCGATGGCCGCTTTTTCATTGGCGGGAAACAGGGTTTCATCAAACGTCTGCTGAGGGTAATCAAAGGCCAGTTGGGGCAGATCCGTTAAGGGCTCCCCTCTCACCGCAGGCGCGGCAACGCACTCCGGCAGCGCCTCTTTCAGGCGTTTGATAAAGGCATTTTTGAAGGGCGTAAACACTTTATACATTTCGTGGTTGCCGGTCATCACGCTGCCCGGCGGCAGCATGACGCTGTCATCAAATCCTTCACAGACCACATCGTCCAGCACCTTCTCCAGTTGACGATCGCGCTGTTGCTCGTTGAATTCGTACTGGTAGTTATAGAAAAGATGCGTGACGTTATGCTGCTCACACGTTTTCTGCACCATCCGGAGCTGTGCGGCAAAATCATCCACCTCTTTATAGATTAGCGGAATGCCTTTGTTAGCCAACGAATGTTGCAGATCATTCAGAGACGCGCTGAGTAATGCCGCTTGCCTGGGCGCCATGTCGTGCTGCTGCCACTGCTCAGGCGTGGCGATAAACAGGGCCAGCACATTGGCGTTTTTGGCGCGGCAGGCGGCCGCGAGTGCAATATTATCGTGAATGCGTAAATCCGCGCGAAACCAAACCATATAGGTGGGCATAAAACTCCAGGCAATTGTCCATTATGTCCGTAAGGGCATGCAATAAAAGGATAAAGGCATGCATAGAACTACTTTGCCATGAAGTGTAGACGGGATGAAATAAAAAAGGCCGCCCGAGGAGTAATGCCAGTCAGTTAAGCAACTGACCGGCATTACTCATTTCTGTTGGCGGTTTTTTATGGCCGTTTGCGATCTTAGTGTCAGTAAAAATCACAGGTCGCTTTTTCGGCCTGGTCCATCCACACCGGTTTCTCGCTGGTTTTCACCCAGACACGGTGCAGATAACTATAAAAACGTGCACGATCTCTCCAGAAAAGCATCACCGGCAGTGCCAGCACGCCAGCCACTACGGCGAAAGCGCGACGCATGAAAATGATGTGTGCCGGATACGCTTTATAAAGATCCATATTTTTCTCCCCTGTAGTTGGCCGGAAATCTGTTCCGGAAAATTTAAAATCTGTGGCCTGGATAAAATACTATCGCTTTGTGCGTAATTTTACTACTCATCCGACCACTTATTTGCAGTCGTTTATTGATTATTTACATATTTAGCGTAATAAAGTTACAAAAAAGTTAAATATTTACTTAACAATAGTTAAATTGTGGGCATTGCCATTTTTATACTTTTTTTACATCTCCAGTCCTGATTTTTGCGAAATCTTTGCGCCGTAAATCCTACCGTTAGCACCAATACAAATGTCACCCGGAGGTGGATTGTGAGTGCAGGTCTGATTACCGGCATCGTGCTGGTGTTCCTGTTATTGGGTTATCTGGTTTATGCCCTGATTAATGCGGAGGCATTCTGATGGCCGCTCAGGCGTTTTTACTGATTGCCAGCTTTTTACTGGTGTTGTTTGTTCTGGCCAGGCCTTTGGGGTCCGGGCTTGCGAGGCTCATCAACAATGTGGCCTTACCGGCTACGGGCCGCATTGAAAAAGGAATATGGCGGGTTCTTGGAATTGACGATCGGGAGATGAACTGGCGACAGTACCTGCTGGCTATTCTGGTGCTTAACATCACCGGTCTTTGCGTACTCTTTGCCATGCTGATGCTGCAGGGGAGTCTGCCGCTGAACCCCCAGCGTTTGCCGGGTCTCTCATGGCACCTTGCGCTAAATACCGCCGTCAGTTTCGTCAGTAATACCAACTGGCAATCTTATGCCGGTGAAACCACGCTCAGCTACTTCAGCCAGATGGCTGGACTGACCGTGCAGAACTTTCTCTCAGCTGCCAGTGGGATAGCTGTGATCTTTGCCCTGACGCGCGCCTTCGTCCGTCAGAATAGCAGTACGCTGGGTAACGCCTGGGTAGACATCACGCGCATCACGTTGTGGGTTCTGCTCCCCCTTTCACTGCTTATTGCGCTGTTCTTTATCCAGCAAGGCTCGCTGCAAAACCTGCTGCCTTACGCACCTTATACCTCGCTTGAAGGGGCAAAACACCTCCTGCCAATGGGCCCTGTTGCGTCGCAGGAGGCGATAAAAATGCTCGGCACCAACGGCGGCGGATTCTTCAATGCCAACTCCTCGCACCCGTTTGAAAACCCAACAGCGCTTACTAACGTCGTGCAGATGCTGGCGATCTTCCTGATCCCCGCTGCGCTCTGCTTTGCATTCGGTGATGTCGTCAACGACCGTCGTCAGGGGCGTACGCTGCTGTGGACAATGTCGCTCATTTTCGTGGTCTGCGTCGCGCTGGTGATGTGGGCAGAGTGGCAGGGTAACAGCCACTTCATGTCGCTGGGCGCTGACAGCAACATCAATATGGAAGGTAAAGAGAGCCGCTTTGGCATTCTTGCCAGCAGCCTCTATGCGGTGGTGACCACGGCAGCCTCCTGCGGGGCGGTGAATGCGATGCACGACTCCTTCACAGCCCTCGGCGGCATGTTCCCGATGTGGTTGATGCAAATTGGTGAAGTGGTATTTGGCGGCGTGGGCTCTGGCCTGTACGGCATGTTGCTTTTTGTGCTGCTGGCGGTATTTATCGCAGGCCTGATGATTGGCCGTACCCCGGAATACCTCGGTAAAAAAATTGATGTACGGGAAATGAAGTTTACCGCGCTGGCCATTCTGGTCACCCCTGCCCTCGTGCTGCTCGGTACCGCGCTAGCGCTGATGACCGACGCCGGCCGCAGCGGCATCTTTAACCCCGGCATTCACGGCTTTAGCGAAGTGCTGTACGCCGTCTCGTCTGCCGCCAACAACAACGGCAGTGCCTTCGCAGGCTTAAGCGCCAACTCGCCGTTCTGGAACTGCCTGCTGGCGTTTTGCATGTTGGTTGGCCGCTTTGGCGTGATCGTGCCGGTCATGGCGATTGCGGGCTCTCTGGTCAGTAAAAAAATACAGCCCGCCACCACCGGTACGCTACCCACCCATGGCGCGCTTTTTACCGGGCTGCTGATTGGCACAGTGTTGCTGGTAGGCGCCCTGACCTTTATTCCCGCCCTCGCGTTAGGCCCGGTCGCGGAAATCCTCTCATTACGCTGATTTTGCGGAGAATTTGTCATGAGTCGTAAACAACTGGCCCTGCTTGAACCGTCGTTAGTTCGTCAGGCCTTCATGGATGCGGTGAAAAAGCTGAGCCCGCGCGTACAGTGGCACAATCCGGTGATGTTTATCGTCTGGATTGGGAGTGTGCTGACCACCGCGCTGGCGATTGCCATGGGAACGGGCCACCTATTCGGGAACGCAATATTTACCGGCGCTATCAGCCTGTGGCTGTGGTTTACCGTGCTGTTTGCCAACGTCGCCGAAGCCCTGGCGGAAGGCCGGAGCAAAGCCCAGGCCAACAGCCTGAAAGGGGTGAAAAAGACTGCTTTTGCGCGCAAATTACGCGAACCAAAATACGGCGCGCAGATGGACCACGTTCCGGCAGATGAACTGCGCAAAGGCGACGTGGTGCTGGTGGAAGCCGGGGACATCATCCCTTGCGACGGGGAAGTGATTGAGGGCGGCGCTTCGGTAGACGAAAGCGCCATTACCGGGGAATCCGCGCCGGTTATTCGTGAATCCGGCGGTGACTTCGCCTCCGTGACGGGCGGGACGCGTATTCTTTCCGACTGGCTGGTTATTCAGTGCAGCGTCAACCCGGGTGAAACTTTCCTCGACCGGATGATCGCCATGGTGGAAGGTGCGCAGCGTCGGAAAACGCCGAACGAAATTGCCCTGACCATTTTACTGGTTGCCCTGACCATTGTCTTTCTGCTGGCAACCGCCACCCTGTGGCCGTTCTCAGCATACGGCGGTACGGCGGTTAGTACCACTGTACTGGTTGCTCTGCTGGTGTGCCTGATCCCAACCACCATCGGTGGCCTGCTGTCCGCCATCGGCGTGGCCGGGATGAGCCGTATGCTGGGTGCAAACGTTATGGCCACCAGCGGACGTGCCGTTGAGGCGGCGGGTGACGTTGACGTGTTACTGCTGGATAAAACCGGGACCATTACCCTTGGAAACCGTCAGGCATCACAGTTCTTGCCCGCTCCCGGCATAGATGAAAAAACGCTGGCCGATGCCGCGCAACTCTCTTCCCTTGCCGATGAAACCCCCGAAGGCCGCAGCATTGTCATTCTGGCGAAGCAGCGCTTTAACCTGCGCCAGCGTGACGTGCAAAACCTTAATGCGACGTTTGTCCCTTTCACCGCGCAAACCCGCATGAGCGGTATCGACATTCAGGACCGGATGATCCGTAAGGGTTCCGTTGATGCCATACGTCGCCATATTGACGCCAACAACGGGCATTTCCCGCCCGAGGTGGATCAGTTGGTTGAGAATGTGGCCCGCCAGGGGGCAACGCCGCTGGTCGTTGCCGAAGGCGCGCATGTGCTGGGTGTGATTTCCCTGAAGGATATCGTTAAAGGCGGCATCAAAGAGCGCTTTGCCCAACTGCGTAAAATGGGGATCAAAACGGTGATGATCACCGGCGACAACCGCCTGACCGCCGCCGCCATTGCCGCCGAAGCAGGGGTGGATGACTTCCTCGCCGAAGCGACGCCGGAAGCCAAGCTGGCGCTGATCCGTCAGTATCAGGCAGAGGGACGCCTAGTGGCGATGACGGGAGATGGCACTAACGATGCCCCGGCCCTTGCGCAGGCCGACGTAGCGGTGGCGATGAACTCCGGAACCCAGGCGGCAAAAGAGGCGGGTAATATGGTCGATCTGGACTCTAACCCCACCAAGTTGATTGAAGTCGTCCACATCGGCAAGCAGATGCTGATGACGCGCGGCTCCCTCACCACCTTCAGTATCGCTAATGACGTGGCGAAGTATTTCGCCATCATCCCGGCGGCCTTTGCTGCGACTTATCCGCAGCTCAATGCGCTGAACGTCATGCACCTGCACTCCCCGGACTCGGCCATTCTTAGCGCAGTTATCTTTAACGCACTGATCATTGTCTTCCTGATCCCGCTGGCGCTGAAAGGAGTGAGTTATAAGCCATTAACCGCGGCCGCCATGTTGCGCCGGAACCTGTGGATTTATGGCCTGGGCGGACTGGTGGCGCCCTTCGTTGGGATCAAGGTTATCGACCTGCTGTTGACCCTGTTCGGTCTGGTTTAAAAGGTGAATCAAATGACACTGTTACGCCCCGCTATACTTCTGTTTATTCTGTTGTCTCTGGTCACCGGCGGGCTTTACCCGCTGGTCACTACTGCGCTCGGTCAGTGGTGGTTTACGGATCAAGCCAATGGCTCGCTGATTATCCAGAACGGTGAAAACCGTGGTTCGCGCCTGATTGGACAAAACTTCACGGACGCCCGCTACTTCCACGGCCGCCCTTCCGCCACCGCTGAAAGCCCGTATAATCCGATGGCCTCGGGCGGGAGTAATCTGGCGGGCAGCAACCCGGCTCTGGATAAAGCCATCGCAGAGCGCGTCGCTGCCCTGCGTGCCGCCAATCCGCAGGCCAGCCGCGAGGTTCCCGTCGAGCTGGTGACGGCCTCCGCAAGCGGGCTGGACTACAGCCTGACGCCGGACGCGGTCGCATGGCAAATCCCGCGCGTAGCCGCTGCGCGTCAACTGACGGTTGATCGGGTGAGCGAGCTGGTCGCCAGACACACGCAACAGCCGCTGGTCAGTTTCATCGGTATGCCGGGAGTAAACATTGTTGAGCTTAATCTGGCGCTGGACGCGCTAAGGAAAAACTAAATGACCGATGAACCCATGCGCCCGGATCCGGACAAGCTACTCGAACAGACGGCTGAAGCCCATCGTGGGAAACTGAAAATTTTCTTCGGCGCCTGCGCGGGGGTCGGGAAAACCTTCGCCATGCTGACAGAGGCTAAACGGCTTCGGGCGCAGGGGCTTGCTATTTTAACGGGCGTGGTGGAAACCCACGGCCGCAAAGAGACAGAAGCGTTATTAACGGGGCTGGCCACTCTGCCCCCCCGTCGCATTAGCCATCGTGGGCGGCGGGTCACCGAATTTGATCTGGATGCGGCCCTCGCCCGCCGCCCGGCGCTTATTCTGATGGATGAACTGGCACACAGTAACACCCCAGGTTCACGGCATCCGAAACGCTGGCAGGATGTCGAAGAGTTACTCGAAGCCGGCATTGACGTATTTACGACGGTCAATGTGCAGCATCTCGAAAGTCTGAACGATGTGGTAAGCGGCGTGACCGGCATTCAGGTGCGGGAGACAGTTCCCGATCCGTTCTTTGATTCCGCTGATGAAGTGGTGCTGGTGGATCTGCCCCCGGACGATTTACGTCAGCGCCTGCATGAAGGCAAGGTCTATATTGCAGGCCAGGCCGAGCGAGCCATCGAACATTTCTTTCGCAAAGGTAACCTGATTGCGCTACGTGAGCTGGCCCTGCGCCGTACCGCCGATCGTGTTGATGACCAGATGCGTGCCTGGCGCGATCTGCAGGGCCAGGAACGGGTCTGGCATACCCGTGACGCCATTTTGCTCTGTATCGGCCACGGCAGCGGTAATGAAAAACGGGTGCGTACCGCAGCAAGGCTGGCGGCAAAATTTGGCAGCGTCTGGCATGCGGTCTATGTTGAAACACCTCACCTCCATGCGCTGCCTGAACCTCAGCGTCGCGCCATACTCAACGCCTTACGCCTGGCGCAGGAGCTGGGGGCGGAAACAGCCACCCTGTCCGATCCCCTGGAGGACAAAGCCATACTGCGTTATGCGCGTGAACACAACCTGGGCAAAATTGTTATTGGCCGTCGCCAGCGCCAGCGCTGGTTTGGCCGCGAATCGTTTGCTGACAAACTGGCCCGACGTGCCCCCGATCTGGATTTAGTCATCGTGGCACAGGACGACAAACCCGCCCCGCTGCCCAACCGTACTGCGGATACCCGCACTTTCAGCGATAAATGGCGGATTCAGATCCGTGGCTGCCTTATCGCCGTGGTACTTTGCGCGCTGATCACCGTGATTGCCAGCCAGTGGCTAATCGCCTTCGACGCGGCCAACCTGGTGATGATTTACCTGCTTGGCGTGGTGGTGGTAGCCCTCTTTTATGGACGCTGGCCTTCGGTGCTGGCAACGGTGATTAACGTCGTCAGTTTCGATCTCTTCTTTATTTCTCCGCGCGGAACGCTCGCCGTTTCCGACGTGCAGTACATTCTGACTTTCGGCGTAATGCTCACCGTCGGGCTGGTGATTGGGAATCTGACCGCTGGCGTTCGCTATCAGGCGCGCATTGCCCGCTACCGCGAACAGCGCACACGTCATTTGTATGAGATGTCTAAATCGCTGGCCGTTGGCCGCACGCCGCTGGATATTGTGCACACCAGCGAGCAGTTTATCCGCTCGACGTTTAACGCCAGCAACCTGATATTGCTCCCGGATGAACAGGGGAAGCTGCGCCCGCTGACGTCATCCTCAGGCATGACGCCCTGGGATGAAGCTATCGCCCGCTGGAGTTTTGACAAGGCACAGCCTGCAGGCGCCGGGACGGACACGCTGCCCGGCGTACCCTATCAAATTTTGCCGCTGCGCAGCGCGAATAAAAATCAGGGGCTGGTTATCGTTGAGCCTTCAAATCTGCGTCAGTTAATGATCCCCGAGCAGCAGCGTCTGCTGGAGACCTTTACCCTACTGGTCGCCAGCGCGCTGGAACGCCTGGCGCTCACCACCAGCGAAGAGCAGGCGCGTCTGGCCAGCGAGCGGGAGAGCATACGGAATTCCTTGCTGGCGGCGCTCTCCCACGATCTGCGAACGCCGCTCACCGTGCTGTTCGGTCAGTCAGAAATTCTGACGCTGGATCTTGCCGCCGAAGGCTCAAAACATGCCGTCCAGGCCAGTGAAATCCGCCAGCATGTGCTAAATACCACGCGTCTGGTAAACAACTTGCTTGATATGGCGCGCATTCAGTCGGGTGGGTTTAACCTGAAAAAAGAGTGGCTGACAATCGAGGAAGTGATAGGCAGTGCCTTGAAAATGCTGGAGCCGGGTCTGGGCGGTCGTCATATTGCATTGAACATACCCGAACCGCTGACCTTAATTCACGTCGATGGCCCGCTGTTTGAGCGCGTTCTTATTAATCTACTGGAAAATGCCGGTAAATATGCGGGCGTAAAAGCGCAGATTGGTGTGGATGCCACCGTGGATGACCAGACGTTCCGGCTTGATGTCTGGGATACGGGGCCAGGCATTCCCAAGGGACAAGAGCAGGCGATATTCGAAAAATTTGCCCGGGGAAGCAAGGAGTCCGCCATTCCGGGCGTCGGACTGGGTCTGGCGATTTGCCAGGCGATCATTGAGGTCCACGGTGGCGCCCTTTCGGCGCAGAATCGCCCGGAGGGAGGCGCGCGTTTTTGTGTTACACTTCCACTGGAACGCCCGCCAGAACTTGATGAATTACCCGAGGATTTGTGATTAACGTTCTGATCGTTGAAGACGAACATGCCATCAGTCGATTTCTGCGTGCGGCGCTGGAAGGGGACGGCCTGCGCGTTCATGAGGCTGGCACCCTACAGCGGGGTTTAATTGAAGCCGCCACGCGCAAGCCGGATCTGGTTATCCTCGATCTCGGGCTGCCGGACGGCGACGGTATCGATTTCATTCGTGAGGTTCGCCAGTGGAGCCAGATGCCGATTCTGGTGCTTTCTGCGCGCACAGAAGAGACGGATAAAATTGCGGCCCTGGATGCCGGCGCGGATGACTATCTCATCAAGCCGTTTGGCATTGGCGAGCTGCAGGCCCGCCTTCGCGTTGCCCTGCGTCGACACAGTGCCTCTACGCCCACCGATCCGGTGTATACCTTTGGCGATATCCGCGTCGATCTTGCCGCACGTCGTATTGTGCGTGGCGAAGAAGAAATTCACCTTACCCCTATTGAGTTTCGACTGCTCGCCGTGTTGCTCAACAACCACGGTAAAGTGCTTACCCAGCGCCAGCTGTTGAGTCAGGTTTGGGGACCCAACGCCGTAGAACATAGTCATTATTTACGCATATATATGGGCCATCTTCGTCAGAAGCTGGAACGTGACCCCGCCCGTCCCCGTCATTTATTAACTGAAACCGGTATTGGTTATCGGTTTATGCTTTGAATACTTATTCACTTTTTTTTTCGTATAAATAAAACCAGAAAACAGACACGTTGCAAAAATTAACCCCCCCGCCCTTTAGCGATAAATTACCGCGCATTTAAAAACATACATAAAACATTAAAATAACACCTGTTCAACAACTGAGAAGTTCGAACTGCTGTATTCATATAAAACGAATATTTATTTCTATTTTGATCGTTTAACGGTGATCTGTTTCACAGATAATCATGTTTTCCTGGATAAAATGACATTGCTTTCGATTACTGAAAGGAAAATGGAAATGGAAAACAATAATCGCTTAATGCCCCATATAAGGCGGACAACGCATATCATGATGTTTGCCCACCGAAACTGCTTTGACTTTCATCTCTTTAATGCCCGGTAGTCCTTCTGTTACAGGCGCACCCGCTTACAGGTCACACATAATTACGTTAATTTACAGGCCATTGCCTGTGAACCCGTGCGCTCATTTCGCCTGATTAAGACTTCTCCGCCGCCGGGCGGACTAAATTTCCACGCTTAAAAAGCCATTCACCGAGCGCTTCTCAGTGAGCGTGTTTTGCTTTTTTTCGGGACGTTATCGATTTCTTTCATACCAGAAATCGACGGACTCCCATTACCTGAAATAAAGAGATGAAAATGAAAAGTTTGAAAATCGCAGCCAGTCGAGCATGCCCTGAATGTTTTACCACTCACCGTGAACTGGTGGATATTAACACCACGGATTATATTGATGTTGCCGCTATCGTTCTGGCGGTAAGTGATATTTCCCGCGGAGCAATAGAACAAATAGAAGCAACCGGTTTTGCTATCCCTTTATTTATCGCCACGTATAAAGAAGAGATCATACCGGCAGAATATTTATCGCGGATCCATGGCGTTTTTGAGTACTCAGAGACCAGTAACGACTACTACGGACGCCAACTGGAGGCCGCCGCGCAAAAGTATGAAACCCAACTGCGCCCACCGTTTTTCCGCGCCCTGGTCGATTACGTAAAACAGGGTAACAGCGCATTCGACTGCCCGGGCCATCAGGGCGGGCAATTTTTTCGCCGCCATCCTGCTGGAAATCAGTTCGTCGATTTCTTCGGTGAAACGCTTTTTCGCTCAGATCTCTGTAATGCCGATGTCGCCATGGGCGACCTGCTGATTCATGAGGGCGCGCCGTGCATCGCTCAACAGCATGCGGCAAAGGTGTTTAATGCCGATAAGACCTACTTCGTGCTGAACGGAACTTCATCATCCAATAAAGTGGTGCTTAACGCTCTGCTTACCCCAGGCGACCTGGTGCTGTTCGATCGCAATAACCATAAATCTAACCACCACGGCGCACTCCTGCAGGCTGGCGCAACACCGGTTTATCTGGAAACAGCGCGCAATCCGTACGGCTTTATCGGCGGGATTGACGCCCACTGCTTTGATGAGAGGTACCTGCGTGAACAGGTGGCAGACGTTGCGCCTGCACGCGCACGCGATGAGCGGCCGTTCCGTCTGGCGGTGATCCAGCTCGGGACCTATGATGGCACCGTTTATAACGCTCGCCAGGTAGTCGATAAAATAGGCCATCTTTGCGACTACATCCTCTTTGACTCCGCCTGGGTAGGTTACGAGCAATTTATCCCCATGATGGCCGATTGCTCACCGCTGCTGCTGGAGCTGAACGGAAATGACCCAGGGATCCTGGTGACTCAGTCGGTGCATAAACAACAGGCCGGCTTTTCACAAGCCTCGCAGATCCATAAGAAAGACCGCCACATTAAAGGCCAGTCGCGGTATGTTCCGCATAAACGCCTCAACAACGCTTTTATGATGCACGCCTCCACCAGCCCGTTCTATCCTCTGTTTGCCGCGCTGGACATTAACGCCCGCATGCACGAGGGGCAAAGTGGTCGCAATATGTGGATGGACTGCGTGGTAACCGGCATTGAAGCGCGCAAGCTTATTCTTGAGAACTGCCAGTTTATTCGCCCGTTCGTACCGGATACGGTGGATGGCCGGCCGTGGGAAAGCTGGGACACGGGAGAGATTGCCACGGACCTGCGCTTTTTCCACTTTGTGCCGGGTGAGAACTGGCACGCTTTCGAGGGCTATGCTGAACATCAGTATTTTATCGACCCCTGCAAACTGCTGCTGACCACGCCGGGCATTAATTCCCGCACCGGTGAGTACGAGGATTTCGGCGTGCCCGCCACCATCCTTGCCCACTTTCTGCGTGAAAACGGCATCGTGCCGGAAAAATGCGACCTCAACTCCATCCTGTTTCTGCTCACGCCTGCAGAGGATATGGGCAAATTGCAGCAGTTGGTTGCTCAACTGGTACATTTTGAAAAACGGCTCCAGACGGATGCTCCTCTTAAGGAGGTTTTGCCCTCCATCTGTAAACACTATCCCCAGCGCTACGCGGATTATAGCCTGCGCCAGATCTGCCAGGAAATGCATGAGCTCTATGCGCGTCACAACGTCAAACAGCTGCAAAAAGAGATGTTCCGTCAGTCCCACTTCCCGCGCGTGGTAATGAGCCCGCAACAGGCGAACTACGCCTATCTGCGTGGCGACGTCGAACTGGTTTCCCTGCGCGATGCCGAAGGCCGGATTGCCGCCGAAGGTGCGCTGCCTTATCCACCGGGCGTGTTATGCGTGGTCCCGGGCGAAGTCTGGGGCGGTTCAGTGCTGCGCTACTTTGCGGCACTGGAGGAAGGGATCAATCTGTTGCCCGGCTTCGCGCCGGAACTGCAGGGCGTGTATATCGAAGAGTGTGACGGTCATCAACAGGTTCGCTGTAACGTTATCAAACAACCTGCCGTTCAGACCGCGCTGCTGAAAGGAGAGCAATTATGAGTAAGTCCAATAAAATGGGCGTGGTGCAACTCACCATCCTTACAATGGTGAATATGATGGGATCAGGAATTATTATGCTCCCCACCAAACTTGCCGAAGTAGGTACGCTTTCGATCATTTCCTGGCTGGTGACGGCCGTGGGTTCAATGGCACTGGCATGGGCATTCGCCAAATGCGGAATGTTCAGCCGCAAGTCAGGCGGGATGGGCGGCTATGCGGAGTACGCGTTTGGCAAGTCGGGCAACTTTATGGCCAACTATACCTATGGCGTGTCGCTGCTGATCGCCAACGTGGCAATTGCTATTTCCGCCGTCGGTTATGGCACGGAGCTGTTTGGTGCCACGCTCACCCCGGTGCAAATTGGGCTGGCGACCATCGGCGTGCTGTGGATTTGCACCCTCGCTAACTTTGGCGGCGCACGTATCACCGGACAGCTTAGCAGCATTACCGTCTGGGGGGTGATTATTCCGGTTGTAGGGCTGTGCATCATCGGCTGGTTCTGGTTTAGCCCAACGCTGTACGCCCATTCCTGGAATCCGCACCATGTACCGTTCTTTACCGCAGTGGGATCATCTATCGCCATGACGTTATGGGCCTTCCTCGGCCTGGAATCTGCCTGTGCCAATGCTGAAGTGGTGGAAAATCCCGAGAAGAATGTTCCCATTGCGGTGCTCGGCGGCACGCTGGGCGCGGCGGTTATCTATATCATCTCGACCAACGTTATCGCAGGGATTGTGCCGAATAGCGATCTCGCCAACTCCACCGCGCCGTTCGGCCTGGCCTTCGCGCAGATGTTTACACCGGAAACAGGGAAAGTCATTATGGGGCTGATGGTCATCTCATGCTGCGGTTCGCTTCTCGGCTGGCAATTCACCATCGCCCAGGTGTTTAAATCCTCGGCTGATGAGAGTTATTTCCCGAAAATATTCGCCCGTGTGACGCAATCTGACGCGCCGGTGCAGGGCATGTTAGCGATCGTTATCTTCCAGAGTTGCCTGGCGCTGATGACCATAAGCCCGTCGCTGAACAGCCAGTTTAACGTACTGGTTAACCTGGCGGTCGTCACCAACATCATTCCGTACATTCTGTCGATGGCGGCGCTGGTGATTATTCAGAAGGTGGCGAACGTTGATCCGGGTAAAGCGAGGGCGGCCAACGTTGTGGCGCTAATGGGGGCAGTTTACAGCTTCTATGCGCTCTACTCTTCCGGTCAGGAAGCGATGCTCTACGGCGCGATAGTGACTTTTATGGGCTGGACGCTGTATGGGCTGGTGTCGCCAAGATTTGAACTGAAGAATAAACATGGTTAGCTAAACGCAAAACGGCAACCTGCAGGTTGCCGTTTTTGATGCATAGTGAGAGCACCAGACCAGCATTTACGCGTTTTTCAGCACGTCGCTAACAATCTCTACCGCTTCTTTCTCAATCTGCTGACGATGCTCAGCGCCGAGGAAGCTTTCACAATAGATTTTGTACGCATCTTCCGTCCCGGATGGACGCGCGGCGAACCAGCCGTTTTCGGTCATCACTTTCAGACCGCCAATAGAAGCATTGTTACCCGGAGCCGCCGTCAGGCGGGCAGTGATAGGATCGCCTGCCAGGGTGCTGGCGCTGACCATCTCAGGAGAGAGCCTGGACAGGGCCGCTTTCTGGGCAGAAGTCGCCCCAGCCTGAATACGGTTATAGCTTGGCGCACCAAAGCGTTCCGCCAGCTCATTGTAATGTTCCTGCGGGTTCTTACCGGTAACCGCGGTGATTTCCGCCGCCAGCAGGCACATAATGATGCCGTCTTTGTCGGTCGACCACGGCGTGCCGTCGAAGCGCAGGAAAGATGCCCCTGCGCTCTCTTCGCCGCCAAAACCAAAGCTGCCGTCATGCAGCCCGTCAACAAACCATTTGAACCCGACCGGGACTTCAACCAGCTTGCGGCCCAGCGCGTCGACCACACGGTCAATCATGGCCGAGGAGACCAGCGTTTTACCGACAGCAACCTCTTTGCCCCACCGTGGACGATGCTGGAACAGGTAGTTAATAGCGACAGCCAGATAGTGGTTTGGGTTCATCAGCCCTGCCGGGGTGACGATACCGTGGCGGTCGTAATCCGGATCGTTGGCGAACGCCAGGTCGAATGTGTCGCGCAGAGCCAGCAGGCCAGCCATCGCACATTCGGAAGAGCAGTCCATACGGATTGCGCCGTCTTTATCCAGGTGCATAAAGCGGAACGTCTGATCCACGTGATCGTTCACAATGGTCAGATCCAGCTTGTAATGCTCGCCAATACGCTTCCAGTATTCGATACCGGAACCGCCCAGCGGATCAACCCCCAGCTTGAGACCGGCTTTCTGAATCGCCGCCATATCGACGATATCCGCCAGTCCTTCCACGAATGGCTGCACAAGATCGTGTTCCAGCACATGGCCTGACGCCATTGCCTCGTCAAATGAAATGCGCTTCACGCCTTTCAGGCCATCAGCCAGCAGTGCGTTAGCGCGGTCTTCCACCACTTTGGTAACGTTGGTGTCTGCCGGGCCGCCGTTCGGTGGATTGTATTTGATCCCCCCGTCATCCGGCGGATTGTGGGAAGGCGTAATCACGATACCGTCCGCCAGCGCCCCGCCTTTTTTGTTGTGCACCAGAATTGCGTTAGAGACTGCAGGGGTGGGGGTGAAGCCGTTGTTCTCCTGAACGATCACGTCGACGCCGTTAGCCGCAAGGACTTCCAGCACGGAAATGAACGCCGGTTCAGATAACGCGTGTGTATCTTTTCCAACATAGCAGGGACCAGTGATGCCATTTTTGCCGCGCTCTTCCGCGATAGCCTGGGCAATGGCCAGAATGTGCGGTTCGTTAAAGCTTTGGCGAGCCGCACCACCGCGGTGGCCTGATGTACCAAACTTCACTGCGTGTTCTGCGTTGCCCACGACCGGTTTCAGCACGTAATACTGCGCGGTCAGTTGCGCGACGTTAATCAAATCGCTTTGTTGTGCAGGTTGGCCTGCACGGCTGTGATTTGCCATTGCCTGGTCCTTCTAATGCAAGGGTTAAATTGTACCGCAAACCTTATCAATCAATTCCGCCGGGAACTGCATCGACTGCATGATGTGTTCAACCATGCTGCGCTTGCGGTCCGTGTTGGTATTGGTGATGACCCAGTACGGCGTGCCAGGGAGATGTTTGGGCTTGGTTTGGTTGCCATTTTGTAACAGCGTCTGCTCATTACCCGCAAAATAGACGCGAGTACGACCATGCAGCGATTCGGTCGCTTCAGCAAACGCTTTGTTATCCAGTGAATAGAGTGTAGACAGCACCAGCATAAAACGGTTGACCGCTTTTTTCTGCTCTGCGTATTCATCAGAGAGCAGCAGCTCGCGCATCGCACGTACTTTATCTTTGACCTGGGCTACAGCAGGCTTTACGGGTGCGACAACGCTCGGTTGAGACGCGACATCTTTAGCGACAGGCGTCGCAGACTGTGAGGCGGCGGAAATTTTAAGCATGCGCCGTAAAATGTCGGACGCGCTCTCCCCAATATGCCGGGTATGGCTGGCAATAAACTGATAGAGCTCGTCATCAACTTCGATTGTTTTCATCTTAATCCAGTGCGATATCTTATCTGAATACAAGTCGTTGAGATTATAAGGTCAAATCTCAACAGCGGATAGCGTCAAGCCGGGTTGGCGGCAAAAGTCAGAATAAACTGGATCCTTGCCCCCGGGCGGCAGAATGGTCAACATGATACCTTAACCTGACATACGTAAAAAAAGAACTTTGCCATGAAATTGAATACCCGAGCGCAATCTGCACAATCGCTGAACAATAATTCTCCCATCATACTGGTTCACGGGCTCTTTGGCAGCCTTGATAACCTGGGGGTGTTGGCGCGCGATCTGGTTACCGATCACGATATTTTGCAGGTTGATATGCGAAATCACGGTCTTTCCGGCCGTTCAGAGGAGATGACCTATGCGGCAATGGCGCAGGATCTGCTGGATACGCTGGATGCTAACGGCCTGCAAAAGGTCACACTGATTGGCCATTCGATGGGCGGCAAAGCGGTAATGGCGCTGACCGCAGTTGCGCCGGAGCGTATTGATGGTCTGGTCGTGATTGACGTAGCACCCGTGGATTACGCCGTACGCCGTCACGACGAAATTTTTACGGCCATTAATGCGGTCACCGAAGCGGGCGTCTCTACCCGCCAGCAGGCTGCAGCCATTATGCGTGAGCATTTAAGTGAAGAAGGCGTGGTACAGTTTCTGCTAAAGTCCTTCGTCGACGGCCAGTGGCGCTTTAACGTTCCGGCGCTGTGGGATCAGTATTCACACATTGTTGGCTGGACGCCCCTGCCTGCGTGGCAGCACCCGACCCTCTTTATTCGTGGCGGCAACTCGCCTTACGTCACTGACGCCTGTCGCGACACCTTGCTGGCACAATTTCCACAGGCGCGCACGCACGTCATTGCCGGGGCCGGGCACTGGGTTCACGCGGAAAAACCTGACGCCGTATTGCGGGCTCTCCGTCGCTATCTCGCTGACAGGACAAATTGACTAAAAAGGCAGCGACTGGATGGTTGCGGGCTTCCAGTCGTTGGCGTGTCGTTTTCCCTGATGTATGATGGCGCGCTTATCGCCCGGGCATTAGCAGGGCGGCGTGTTTCCCCCGAAGTCTCATAATCATGGCCAAAGAACAAACGGACCGTACGACACTAGATCTGTTCGCGAATGAGCGTCGACCGGGACGACCGAAAACGAATCCGCTTTCGCGCGATGAACAGCTGCGTATTAATAAACGCAACCAGCTTAAACGCGATAAAACTCGTGGGCTTAAGCGTGTCGAACTGAAGCTCAACGCTGACGCCGTCGATGCGCTTAACGAGCTGGCTGATGCGCGCAGTATTAGCCGCAGCGAACTGATTGAAGAGATGTTGATTGCCCAACTTGAGACGCTACGCGGCAAGGTATAAGTCTTTAAAGCCTCTTAATCACGCTTTTCATGTAGCACAGAGTGCAGTCCTGCGTGATTGCTGTTTCCGCAGGGTTGTCTGATCTGCTACTATTGCCCTTATCCGTGGACAAATCGCGCCACCATACTATTACGTTTCAAGAGGTTATTTTACTCATGGCAATCATCGGCATTTTCTTCGGCAGTGATACCGGCAATACCGAAAATATCGCAAAAAACATTCAAAAATTGCTCGGTAAAGACGTTGCCGATGTGCACGACATCGCCAAGAGCAGCAAAGACGATCTCGAAGGCTATGACATTCTGCTGCTGGGCATCCCGACCTGGTACTATGGTGAAGCCCAGTGTGACTGGGATGATTTCTTCCCGACCCTGGAAGAAGTGGACTTCAACGGTAAGCTGGTCGCGCTGTTTGGCTGTGGCGACCAGGAAGATTATGCAGAGTACTTCTGTGATGCACTCGGCACCATTCGCGATATCATTGAGCCGCGCGGCGCGGCGATTGTCGGCCACTGGCCAACGGCTGGATATCACTTCGAAGCCTCTAAAGGCCTGGCGGATGACGATCACTTCGTTGGCCTGGCTATCGACGAAGACCGCCAGCCGGAATTGACCGCTGAGCGTGTTGAAAAATGGGTTAAGCAGGTACGCGAAGAGCTGAACCTGGATGAGATCCTAAGCGCTTGATTTCCCTGCGGCGCAGCTCCGGTTGCGCCCGTTTGCCAGGTAAAACCGATTAAATTAATTGCTACAAACTTTTAACTTTTTCGTTCAGACCTGTACAATATCCCCCTGATAAAAGTGGGTGCCATCGAGCAAGTTTGTTGGTGATGCCACGTTTTTATAAGCATACTTTGCTTGAGACTTGCAGTTTTCATCTAGCCATGGCAGTTCTATAATGAGACGCATTATCCCAAGTGCATTTTCTGTCACTTCATCTGTAGAAGTGAATCGTTTAGCAACAGGACAGATTCCGCATGACTGACAACAACACCGCATTAAAGAAAGCTGGCCTGAAAGTAACACTTCCTCGGTTGAAAATCCTTGAAGTGCTTCAGGGGCCAGACAATCACCATGTCAGTGCGGAAGACCTTTACAAACGTCTTATCGACATGGGCGAAGAGATTGGACTGGCAACTGTCTATCGCGTTCTAAACCAGTTTGATGACGCGGGCATTGTTACCCGCCATAATTTCGAAGGCGGTAAATCTGTTTTCGAACTGACTCAGCAGCACCACCACGATCACCTGATTTGCCTGGACTGTGGCAAGGTCATTGAATTCAGCGATGATTCCATTGAATCACGCCAGCGTGAAATCGCTGCACGTCATGGCATCCGCCTGACCAACCACAGCCTGTACCTGTACGGCCACTGTGCAGAAGGCGATTGCCGCGAAGACGACCACGCGCACAACGCGAAATAAGTTCGTGTTTATACTCTGAGCCAGCCGTGAGGTTGGCTTTTTTTTGCCTGTCTTCAGGCGAGAAAAAAGCCCGGTGGCACAACGCCACCGGGCGCAATCACAACCCTCGGGTTCATCAGAAAATGGTGAATGGCGCGATAACCATGAATTTCACGTCACGTTCATCCTGGAAGATGTTGCCGTAGCCGCCCGCATAGCTCGGGATGTCGGAATGGTTGTCGTACTGGGTGAAGTGCAGCTTGAACATTGTGCCTTTCGCTCGGCCATCCTGCAGGGTGTAAACAGCATCCAGACTGTATGCGGACTCTTTCAAACGATAGTTTGGATCGTAGTACGCATCCGGCGTCGCCATATCACCCGGTTTCGCATCCCAGGCGTAAACGTAAGAGGCACCCACTGCAAAGCCCGGCAGATTCCAGTTTTTCAGGTCATACATCGTGCCGAAGAAGAGCGCTTTTTCGCCGTCGGCGTTGAAGTCAGAACGGTTATCCCACCAGATATCCAGACGACCGTTTGAGGAGGCGTAGGTTGGCGTCATACGCTGCAGGAAGTAACCCTGCTGCCCTTCGGCCTTCACCCATGTTCCTTCCAGACGCAGGTCAACCTGGCCGACTTTATAGCCGAAGGTCAGCGCCTGCAACCATGCGGTGCCGTTATAAATATCATTTACGCCACCGTCACTCACCTTGTCGCGCGTACCGTAGAACTGGTAGCTGGTACTCAACGGGCTACCCGCAATATCGAATTTGTAGCTGGCTTTTGCAAAGTACTGATCAATATAGCCCTCAGCCTGACCAAACGCCGCTTCAAGCAGTAGATCGTTTTTAAAATCGTACTTCGCGCCTAACGAATGCAGGTATTCCACCTTCGTTTTTTGATCGTTCTGGTAGAAGTTGTCCATTTCGATATGCCACGGCGCTTTGTACTCGTCGGTCCACATATAGGAGAAGCTCAACGCACCTGCAGCACCGTAGTCAAAATTGGCCCCCGCTTCCGCCCCCTTATAGGTACCAGGCATAAAGCTCCAGTGTGGCGCTAACAACGTTTGACCGGTTGGCTGAATATAACCCGCGCGCGCCCATACCGGGCCGTATTTGAATTTCGCCGCGGCCTTATACAGGCTGACACCGCTTTTATCTCCGGACCAGTCTTCTTTATAGGCTTT
Source organism: unidentified bacterial endosymbiont (assembly GCF_918797525.1). Taxonomy (NCBI): domain Bacteria; species unidentified bacterial endosymbiont. Next base: position 3,415,877 of record NZ_OU963893.1, read on the forward strand.
ATTACTGGAGGAGAATGCAATTTCGTTTGGGTGTCCGCTGTCGCCGTTTTCCGCCATTTCGATTGCCGTAAATGCGGCAATATCCAGACCGAACATATCCGCGGCATAACCAGACTGGAAATCCAGGTTGGCGTTCCAGGTGGAATGAGAAAGGTTGGTTTTATATTTGTTATCGGTAACGTCTTTACGGTCACGTTCACGTTGCCAATAATAAATACCGCCCGTGAGGGTAGAATCATCGATGAAGCCTTCAGCCTTTACCTCTGGTGCAGCCATCAGGCCCGACATCGCTGTCACACCGGCTATAGCCAGCGCCAGCGCACTACGTTTGCCACTGAACGTACGCATAGATTATTCCTCTTTGACGAATTCAAGCGCCTTAAACGGCGAAAATATAAAAGACCTGATGGTCAGAGGTAGTTCGAATACCCGCAAAATAACTACCGCCTTTAGGTTATTTTTCGCGACGCGAATTATCAATGCTTTTTAGCGAGTAAACATCAGGATTATGACGAAGTGCACATAATTGGTAGCGCTTTGTAACACTTGCAGCAATACAAGCGTTTACAGGGACTAATGGCTATTTTAAGGAAAATTCAGCAGATAAGAATGCTGAATTATTGGCAAGATGTCTTTCGCTGAATGCGCAAACTTTTTTCGTATGAAATAAGTAGCACCACATTGACCAGCACTCCCTGAAAACTTTATTTATGCCGTCCGCTAATGGCATGATCGTTAAATAAAAAAACGCCGCTCTGTGCGACGTTTGTTTCTCATTGACCCGTCCGGGAGTATTATTCGCCGATCTTAGCCCAGGTATCACGCAGGCCCACGGTACGGTTAAACACGGGTTTTTCAGCAGTACTGTAACGGCTGTCCAGACAGAAGTAACCTTCACGCTCAAACTGGAAAGCTTTACCGGCTTCAGCCGCTTGCAAAGACGGCTCAGCGAAACCCTGCCTGATAACCAGTGATTCCGGGTTAATGGTCGCCAGGAAATCATCCGCCGCGCCAGGGTTAGGCACGCTGAACAGACGGTCGTACAGGCGAATTTCTACCGGCAGCGCGTGCGTTGCGCTCACCCAGTGGATCACGCCTTTCACTTTACGTCCATCTGCGGGATCTTTGCTGAGGGTCTCTGCATCGTAGGAACAGAAGATGGTAACGATATGACCTTCTGCATCTTTCTCAACGCGCTCAGCTTTAATCACATAGGCGTTACGCAGACGCACTTCTTTTCCCAGCACCAATCGCTTGTACTGTTTGTTCGCTTCTTCGCGAAAATCTGCACGGTCGATCCAGATCTCAGCGCTGAATGGCACCTCACGGCTCCCCATTTCCGGCTTGCTCGGATGGTTAGGCATGGTCACCCGTTCACTCTCGCCCTGCGGGTAGTTCTCAATAATCAGCTTCACCGGGTCGATGACGGCCATCGCGCGCGGCGCGTTTTCGTTCAGATCTTCACGAATACAGGATTCCAGTGAAGCAATCTCAATGGTGTTGTCCTGTTTGGTGACGCCGATGCGCTTACAGAACTCACGAATAGACGCAGAGGTATAGCCACGGCGACGCAGACCAGAGATGGTCGGCATACGCGGATCGTCCCAGCCTTCAACGTGTTTATCGGTCACCAGCAGGTTCAGCTTACGCTTGGACATCACCGTGTATTCCAGATTCAGACGAGAGAACTCGTACTGACGCGGATGCACAGGAATGGTGATGTTATCCAGCACCCAGTCGTACAGACGACGGTTGTCCTGGAACTCCAGCGTACACAGGGAGTGCGTAATACCTTCCAGCGCATCGCTGATGCAGTGGGTGAAGTCGTACATCGGGTAGATGCACCACTTATTGCCGGTCTGGTGGTGATCGGCGAACTTAATACGGTACAGAACCGGATCGCGCATCACGATGAACGCAGAGGCCATATCGATTTTGGCACGCAGGCACGCTTTGCCTTCTTCGAAGCCACCGGCGCGCATTTTTTCAAACAGCGCCAGGTTCTCTTCTACGCTGCGATCGCGGTACGGGCTATTTTTACCCGGCGCGGTCAACGAGCCGCGGTATTCACGAATTTCGTCCGCTGACAGTTCATCAACATACGCCAGACCTTTGTTGATAAGCTCAACCGCATAGGCGTACAGCTGATCAAAATAGTCAGAGGAGTAGCAGATATCACCCGACCAGTTGAAGCCCAGCCATTGTACGTCGTTCTTGATGGACTCAACGTATTCGATGTCTTCTTTTACGGGGTTGGTGTCATCGAAACGCAGATTACACTGCCCCTGATAGTCCAGGGCAATGCCAAAGTTCAGGCAGATCGATTTCGCATGCCCGATATGCAGGTAGCCGTTCGGCTCCGGCGGGAAGCGGGTATGAACTGTGGTGTGCTTACCACTGGCCAGATCTTCATCGATGATCTGACGAATAAAGTTACTCGGGCGGGCTTCTGCCTCACTCATCGTGGATTCCTCAAAGCGTAACAACGTATAACGGCATATGATCTTATAAGCAGGACGAAGAGACAACCCTTATATAACGGAAAAAGCGTTACTCATAAAAAAGCGGCGGAGGTTCTCCCCCGCCGCTTAAGGCATGAACTCAACTCAGGAGCGATTACTTGCCTTTGATCTCATACAGTGGGGTTTGACCCGCAACCACCTGACCTTTCGCCTGGATGACCATGCCGCTAAAGTCGTCGATATTGCTGCAAACAACCGGGCTAATCATCGAGCGCGCATTGGCGTTCAGGAAGTCGAGGTCCATTTCCAGAACCGGCTGACCTGCAACCACTTCAGTCCCCTCCTCCACCAGGCGGGTAAAGCCCTGGCCGTTCAGCGCAACGGTATCGATACCCATATGGACAACGATCTCCGCACCCTTTTCTGTTTCCAGGCAGAACGCGTGATTGGTGTTGAAAATTTTCACGATGGTGCCGGCCGCTGGCGATACCACAGTTTTTTCCGTTGGTTTCACCGCCACCCCGTCGCCAACCGCTTTACTGGCAAACGCTTCATCAGGGACCTGCTCAATGGCAACAACTTCGCCAGTCACCGGAGAAACCAGCGCAGCGATGGTCGTTGCATTGGGCACCGCCTGAGGAGTAACAGCGGGTGCGACGGCCGGTGCCGCAGAGGCTTGCGCCGCAGCGACCGGGCCGGTGGTTTTCATCGCATTGGCGATTTTCTCTGCCACGAAGCCTACGATAATCTGCACGCTGGTTTTGTTCAGACGGATTACGCCGGAGGCGCCCAGACGTTTTGCCAGCGCTTCGTTCACCAGCGAAGAGTCTTTCACGTTCAGACGCAGGCGAGTGATACAGGCATCAATGCCGGTCAGGTTATCAGACCCCCCCACCGCCGCGATGTACTGACGTGCCAGACCAGAAACATCCTGATCCTGCGCACCGCTCACGTTCACGTCCTGACCATCGGCTTCGCTACCGGCCACGGCCAGTTCACGACCCGGCGTCATCAGGTTGAATTTGGTGATAGTGAAGCGGAACACCACATAATAAATGGCGAAGAAGACCAGACCTTGTGGGATCAACATCCACCAGTGGGTTGCCAGCGGGTTACGCGAGGAGAGCACCATATCCACCAGACCAGCGCTGAAGCCGAAGCCCGCAATCCAGTGCATGCTGGCAGCGATGAACACCGAGATACCGGTCAGCACGGCGTGGATCACATACAGGACTGGCGCAACGAACATGAAGGAGAATTCCAGCGGCTCGGTGATACCGGTAAAGAAGGCAGCAAACGCACCCGCCATCATAATCCCCAGCACTTTCGCTTTGTTCTCGGGACGCGCGCAATGGTAAATAGCCAGCGCCGCCCCCGGCAGGCCGAACATCATAATAGGGAAGAAGCCCGCCTGGTAACGACCGGTAATTCCCACAACCGCGTTACCGGCTTCGATGGACTGTGCGCCCCCGAGGAAGTTAGGGATATCGTTAATACCGGCGACGTCGAACCAGAATACGGAGTTCAGCGCGTGGTGCAGACCAACCGGAATTAAGAGGCGGTTGAAGAATGCGTACACGCCTGCACCGACGGAGCCTAATTTCTGGATCTGCTCGCCGAAGTTCACCAGGCCGTCAAAAATCACCGGCCATATGTACATCAGGATAAAGGCCACCACGATCATCACGAAGGAGGTCAGAATGGGCACCAGACGACGGCCGCTGAAGAACGACAACGCTTTTGGCAGCTCAACGCTGCTAAAGCGGTTGTACAGTTCCGCAGAGATAATACCGACGAGAATACCCACGAACTGGTTGTTTATTTTACCGAACGCAGCAGGAACCTGGTCCGCCGGGATTTTCTGGATCATGGAAACCGCAGCCGGGGAACAGAGCGTGGTTAGCACCAGGAAGCCCACAAAACCGGTCAGCGCCGCAGCACCGTCTTTATCTTTGGACATTCCATAAGCTACACCAATGGCAAACAGGACGGACATATTGTCGATAATGGCGGAACCAGACTTAATGAAGAAGGCCGCTAAAGCATTGTCTCCACCCCAGCCAACCGGGTCAATCCAGTAACCGACGCCCATTAATATCGCTGCCGCGGGCAGCGTGGCAACCGGCACCATAAGCGCCCGTCCAACCTTCTGTAAATAACCTAGAATACTCACTTTCTTCCCCCTATGAGACCCCGTTTCAGGCGCATTCTCAGCTGTGTTTTTATTGTGTCACTAACCTATAGATACGGCTTATGATTCATGGCAAGGTGAGTGTGTGAAAAATTAATTCGTATCGCAAATTAAACGCGTGTTTTTTGTGATTTTTGTCACCAAATATCGTTAACAATCCTCCCTTACACTGGCTAAGAGCGAAAACTTATTTTATCATTCAAAAAATCAAGACGGATTGATCCGGCCTGAAAGGTTCCAGGTTACGCTTAGTTCAGGCAGCAGAAATCATCCGCCCACTCTTTTACATAAACTTTTGAGGTGAATAATGAGACTGATCCCCCTGGCAACAGCCGAACAAGTCGGTAAATGGGCTGCTCGCCATATCGTTAACCGCATTAATGCCTTTAAACCTACCGCCGATCGTCCTTTCGTTCTTGGCCTTCCAACCGGCGGTACGCCGCTGACCGCGTATAAAGCTTTGGTTGAAATGCACAAAGCGGGCCAGGTTAGCTTCAAGCATGTTGTCACCTTCAACATGGATGAATATGTAGGCTTAGCGAAAGAACATCCAGAGAGCTACCACAGCTTCATGCACCGCAACTTCTTCGATCACGTTGATATTCCGGCTGAAAACATCAATCTGCTGAATGGTAACGCACCTGATATTGACGCAGAATGCCGTCAGTACGAAGAAAAAATTCGTTCCTACGGTAAAATCCACCTTTTCATGGGTGGAGTGGGCAACGATGGTCACATCGCGTTTAACGAGCCTGCGTCTTCTCTGGCCTCCCGTACCCGTATTAAAACGCTGACCCATGACACTCGCGTGGCAAACTCTCGCTTCTTTAATGGCGACGTGAATCAGGTTCCAAAATACGCGCTGACCGTAGGCGTAGGTACCCTTCTGGATGCCGAAGAGGTGATGATTCTGGTGCTGGGCGGCGTAAAAGCGCAGGCGCTCCAGGCCGCCGTTGAAGGCAACGTTAACCACATGTGGACCATCAGTTGTCTGCAGTTGCATCCAAAAGCAGTCGTCGTGTGTGACGAACCGTCGACGATGGAACTGAAAGTGAAAACGCTGAAATACTTCAACGAGTTAGAAGCAGAAAATATTAAAGGTCTGTAATTGAATTGCCGCCCCTGACGCAGGGGCGGTCGCCATTTTTATACCGGGGGTCGTTATGTACGCTTTAACCCACAGTCGGATTTATACCGGCCATGAAATTCTGGATGACCATGCGATTGTTGTCGCAAATGGCCTGATTGAACGAGTTTGTCCGCTGGCAGAACTGCCGCCGGAGATGGAACTGCGCTCACTCAGTGGAGCAACGATCTCCCCCGGTTTCATTGATGTACAGCTTAACGGCTGCGGCGGGGTGCAGTTTAATGACACCGCAGAAGCGGTGACGGTTGAAACGCTGAAAATCATGCAGAAAGCCAACGAAAAATCGGGCTGCACCAGCTATCTGCCAACTCTCATCACCAGCAGCGATGCGCTGATGAAACAAGGTATTCACGTCATGCGTGAATACCTGACAAAATATCCTCATCAGGCGCTGGGCCTGCACCTGGAAGGACCGTGGCTGAACATGGTCAAGAAAGGCACGCATAACCCCGATTACGTGCGTAAACCCGACGCCGACCTCGTCGATTACCTGTGTGCGAATGCCGACGTTATCACCAAAGTGACGCTGGCACCGGAAATAGCAGGCACTGACGTTATCAGCAAACTGGCAGCGGCTGGCATCATCGTTTCAGCAGGGCACTCAAACGCGACGGTAAAAGAAGCCAAAGCCGGTTTCCGCGCAGGTATCACTTTTGCGACACACCTTTACAACGCCATGCCTTATATTACCGGTCGCGAGCCGGGCCTGGTCGGGGCGATTCTGGACGAGCCTGATGTTTATTGCGGCATCATCGCCGATGGCTTACACGTTGATTACACCAACATCCGCAACGCCAAGCGTCTGAAAGGCGATAAGCTGTGCCTGGTGACCGATGCAACCGCACCGGCAGGGGCAAATATTGAACAGTTCATTTTTGCTGGTAAAACAATATACTACCGCAACGGACTCTGTGTGGATGAAAACGGTACGCTGAGCGGTTCAGCGTTAACCATGATTGAAGGGGTGCGTAACCTCGTCGAGCATTGCGGAATTGCCCTTGATGAAGTGCTGCGTATGGCAACGCTTTATCCGGCGCGTGCTATTGGCGTGGATAAACAACTGGGCGGTATTGCACCAGGTATGGTTGCAAACCTGACCGCATTCACACAGGATTTTAAAATCATTAAGACCATCGTTAATGGTAACGAGGTCGTCACTGAGTAAGTAAAAGTATGACACCAGGCGGACAAGCTCAAATCGGTAATGTCGATCTCGTTAAACAACTTAACAGCGCGGCAGTTTATCGCCTGATTGACCAACACGGGCCAATCTCACGCATTCAGATAGCCGAACAAAGCCAGCTTGCTCCCGCCAGCGTGACAAAAATTACACGCCAGCTTATTGAGCGCGGCCTGATCAAAGAAGTCGACCAGCAAGCCTCCACCGGCGGTCGCCGCGCGATCTCAATCATTACCGAAACCCGCAATTTTCAGGCGATTGGCGTCCGTTTGGGACGTCATGACACCACGCTGACGCTCTACGATCTGAGCAGTAAAGCCATTGCCGAAGAACACTATCCGCTACCAGAGCGTACTCAGGAAACGCTCGAACACGCGTTGCTGAACACCATCGCGCAGTTTATGGAAAACTGTCAGCGCAAGATCCGTGAACTTATCGCTATTTCGGTAATTTTGCCGGGCCTTGTTGATCCGGAAAGTGGCGTGATCCGTTATATGCCGCACATTCAGGTCGAGAACTGGGGGCTGGTGGTTGCGCTGGAAAAGCGCTTTAAAGTCACCTGCTTTGTGGGACACGATATTCGCTCTTTAGCGCTGGCCGAGCACTTTTTTGGTGCGAGCCAGGATTGCGAAGACTCTATCCTGGTGCGTGTTCACCGCGGTACGGGGGCAGGCATTATTTCCAACGGTCGCATTTTTATTGGCCGCAATGGCAATGTGGGCGAAATTGGTCACATCCAGGTTGACCCCCTCGGCGAACGCTGCCACTGCGGTAACTTTGGCTGTCTTGAAACCGTTGCCGCCAACGCGGCTATAGAGCATCGCGTCCGCCATCTGCTGGAACAAGGCTACCAAAGCCGCGTTACGCTGGACGACTGTAAAATCGGCGCTATTTGCAAAGCGGCAAACAAAGGCGATGCGCTGGCCAGCGAAGTGATTGAGCAGGTTGGACGCCAACTGGGTAAAACCATCGCCATTGCCATCAACCTGTTTAACCCACAAAAAGTGGTGATCGCCGGTGAGATCGTCGAAGCAGAAAAAGTGTTATTACCGGCAATTGACGGCTGTATTAACACCCAGGCGCTGAAAGCGTTTCGCCAGAACTTACCGGTGGTGCGTTCAACGCTCGATCATCGCTCTGCGATTGGCGCCTTTGCGCTGGTTAAACGCGCTATGCTCAACGGTATTCTGCTGCAGCATTTGCTGGAATCCTAATCGGATCTTATAGTAACGCCTTCTTTTTCTGATGTCGGAACGTCCATGACTATTAAGAATGTAATTTGTGATATTGACGGCGTGCTGATGCACGATAACGTTGCCGTGCCGGGTGCTGCGGAATTTTTAAACCGCATCATTGACAAAGGAATGCCACTGGTTCTTCTCACGAACTACCCTTCCCAAACCGGTCAGGATTTGGCAAACCGCTTTGCCACGGCGGGCGTAAACGTACCGGACAGCGTATTTTATACTTCCGCAATGGCCACCGCCGATTTCCTCAAGCGTCAGGAAGGGAAAAAGGCTTACGTGGTCGGCGAAGGCGCGCTGATCCACGAACTCTATAAAGCGGGCTTTACCATCACCGATGTGAACCCAGACTTTGTGATCGTAGGTGAAACGCGTTCCTACAACTGGGAGATGATGCACAAAGCATCTTACTTTGTTGCTAACGGTGCGCGTTTTATCGCCACTAACCCGGACAGCCACGGCCGGGGGTTTTATCCAGCCTGCGGCGCGCTATGTGCCGGTATCGAAAAAATATCAGGGCGCAAACCGTTTGTTGTCGGTAAGCCCAGCCCGTGGATCGTCCGTGCCGCCCTGAACAAAATGCAGGCTCACTCTGAAGAGACAGTGATTGTAGGCGACAACCTGCGCACCGATATTCTCGCGGGCTTCCAGGCGGGTCTTGAAACCATTCTGGTTCTCTCTGGCGTCTCCACGCTTGACGATATTGATGCCATGCCATTCCGGCCAAGCTGGATTTACCCCTCCGTTGACGAAATCGACGTCATCTGACCACGACGACTGCTGAGTAATTTGAATTGCAGGAATGTGTAAAGCCAGCGCACCTGCACTTTGAGATAGACAAGATATAACTTTCCTCCGCTGTTCCGGCAAATGCGCGAAGAGGCGTAATTTTTATCAGGCCTTTTCCACTATTACACCCCAACGTTATTGATAGTAAACATATATAAATACATATCATTATTTTCCTTACGCTTATCATCAAATATCTAAAAATGTGATCGATTATCAGAAAAAGAATTCTCATAATTCAATAGTCGATTTTTATAATAGATTTATTCCCTGTAAAACCTAATATAGAGATACTTGTATGGTAGACAGGAATTGATTCTATGACGACACTGAATTTTAATACGCCAACGGCTAACCTAAGCCGCTGCTGGCTTCCCATTAACAGGCGCGAAAATTGGCTTCAACACTATCTTCAGTACGTTCACCTTCCAGAAATGGACCATCCGGTGAAGGTAACGCTTTGTTCTGAAATAAAAGCGTTAAACGATAACGTATTTTTTTCAAATGAAACAAACAACCTTTCGCTTGAATTCACGTTGTCAGAGGACGTCTCGCAGGATGCTGAACAATATACAATTAATATTATGGAAAATAAAATTTTCATTGCGGCAAGCGGCTGGCAAGGATTGCTTTACGCCTGGTTTCATTTGCTACGCCACCGTGAAATTCCCTCACACTATCCCTTAATTATAACTGAAAAACCCGCCTTCGCTGTCCGTATGATTAATCATTGGGATAATATGGATGGCACCATTGAGCGGGGGTATGCCGGACGCTCCTTTTTCTTTCGCAATAATCGCATCGATTACGATCCGCAACGGCTGCATAATTACGCCCGCCTGTTGGCCAGTATCGGTATTAATGCCATTGCCATTAATAACGTCAACGTTCATCACCATGAAACCGCATTGATCAACGATGAGCTTCTCCCACAAGTGTCAGGCCTGGCCGCTATTTTCCGCCAGTACGCTATCCGGTTTTTTTTGAGCATCAATTTTGCTGCGCCTGTTGAAGAAGGTGACCTTGATACGGCAGATCCGCTCAATACCTCCGTTATTGCCTGGTGGGAAAACCGCGCGCATAAAATTTACCAGCACATCCCCGATTTTGGTGGATACATTATTAAAGCAGACTCGGAACACCGACCCGGCCCCTTCACCTATCAGCGCACCCACGCCGACGGCGCTAACATGCTTGCCCGCACGCTAATATCCAGGGGAGGCGTCGTTTACTGGCGCTGCTTCGTCTATAACTGCCAGCAACAATGGTTTGATCGGACGACCGATCGCGCAAAATCAGCCTGGGAACATTTTACGCCGCTGGATGGTCAGTTCGACGAGAACGTGATCCTGCAGATAAAAAACGGACCGATGGACTTCCAGGTACGCGAACCGGTATCCCCGCTTCTGGGCAGTATGCTGAATACCAACAAAGTTATGGAGTTGCAAATTACCCAGGAATATACCGGACAGCAGATCGATCTCTGCTGGCTGGTTCCACAGTGGAAAACCATTCTTAACTTTGACACCCGTCCCGGGGAGCATAACGAATCGATAACTGACATCCTGAGCGGGAATTCACAGCACAACATGCTGCACAGCGGGATTACGGCTGTCGTGAATACCGGTGACAGTCCTTACTGGACAGGGCATCCGCTCGCTCAGGCTAATCTTTATGGTTACGGTCGACTTCTCTGGGATCCACAAATAGATGAACGCGGGCTTGCCGAAGAGTGGTGCCAGCTCACCTTTTCAACCGACCCGCAGGTAGTCAAAACGGTCAGTCAAATGCTCCTGAGCAGTTGGCAGACCTACGAGAATTATACCGCACCGCTCGGTGTCGGCTGGATGGTACAGCCTCATCATCACTACGGCCCCTCTGTGGACGGTTACGAGTACAGCTGTTGGGGCACCTACCACTACGCAGACCGCTATGGCCTTGGGGTAGACAGAACGCATACCCGCGGGACAGGCTATACCAAACAGTATCACCCTCTTAACGGCCAGATGTTTAACAACCCGCATCGTTGTCCGCAGGAACTGCTGCTCTTTTTCCACCATCTTCAATATCGCCACGTTTTGCCCTCAGGGAAAACGTTAATTCAGCATATCTATGATAGCCACTTCAGCGGTGCCAGTCAGGTAGAAGCCTATTTACAAGAGTGGCAAACGCTGGAGAGCAAAATCGACGACGATATTTTCCTTGAGGTGCGCCAGCGTCTGGAAAAACAGCTAATAAATGCCAGGGAATGGCGTGACCAGATTAACACCTATTTTTATCGTAAATCGAGAATTAAGGATTTGCGAAACCGGTTGATCCATCCATAACCGTAACACCTTAATACTGCCAAATCATCGGCAGAAAAGTGAATTCAGGAATAACACCGTACTTTCAGGAGAAAGTCTATGGATACCCCTGTCGCAATAAAAATTAAAACCTACGTTGGCTATGGCATGACAGATTTATTTTCCAGCGGGGCATTTGCCATCATTGCCGCCTGGATGATGTATTTCTTTACCAATTTTGCAGGGTTAACACCCATTCAAGGAGGCTCGATACTTTTTATCGCTAAAATCATTGACACGTTTGTCAGCCCCTGTGTGGGTTATATCACCGACAATATTGGTAACACCAGGTTGGGGAGACGTTTCGGTCGCCGTCGGCTGTTTCTACTGGCTGGCGCCTTTCTGGTATACGTATTCTCGCTGCTGTGGATCCCCGGCATGCCATGGATCTATTATTTAATCGTTTATATTGCCGTTGAAATCATCGCCGCTCTGGTGATTATTCCCTGGGAAACACTGGCCTCAGAGATGACTGACGATTATAAACAGCGCAGCATTCTGTCTGCAATTCGGCTATTTTATGGTGGTTTTAGCACCTGGCTTGCAACCTTCCTTCCCGGCCGCTTGTTTGCTCATTTCGGCACGTCTGACAGTAAAGTCTTTTTCATTAATGGGGTGATTTTCTCCATCATCTTTATGTTTGCCTTACTCATAACCTGGTCCACCACCTGGGAGAGAAAACAACAACCACAAGACGTACCTAAACCCGCCCAAAGGTTTAGCCTGAAATCGGTCTTTTGCGATATGGCCTCGACTTTGCGCATCCGCTGTTTCCGTCAGCATCTTACAATGTATATTCTTTCGTTTACCTCATTAGATCTGTTCTATACCGTTTTCATTTACTTCATTATTTACTCCCTGAAGGGTGATGCCATTCTTGCCTCAAACCTGCTGGCGATTGGCATCTTTTTAACCGGCTGGAGCAATGCGCTCATGGCATGGGCGGTTATCCGTTACGGACAAACTCGATGCCTGAAAATCTGTCTGATCGTAAGTGTGATGTCATTTTTTGTTTTCGGCGGTCTTTATCTGTGGCATCCGCTATCAATCATTCCCATCATGTATGCCACTTCGCTGGTCTATCAGTTTTTTAAAGGCGGCTATGTCTACATCATCTGGAATATTTACCCCTTTATCCCTGACGTAGACGAACTGGTCACGCGCCAGCGTCGCGAAGGCCTCTTTGCCGGAGTGATGACGCTAGCCCGGAAGAGCACATCAGCACTGGCTGGCATGCTTATTGGTGCCGTTCTTCAGTTCGCTCATTTTGATGCCACCAGCTCAACACAATCTCTCTTTACCGTTCATGGCATTACTGGCCTGTTCTTTTTCGGCAACGTCCTGCTGTTGCTAGTGAGCACTGTGATCGCCTTTCGCTTTAAATTATCCAAAGAAAATCATCAACGAATTAAAGAAGAAGTTGCGCGACTGAAAGAAGGAGGTCAATTAGCCAATACCGATCCGGAAACTAAAAAAGTGCTTCATGCCCTTACCGGGCTACCCCACGAAAAACTCTGGTCGTAAAAAAATTCTTAGCCACCATTATCCGAAGCGGGCGGTATCGGAGAACGACACTTTTATCAATAATGGAATAATCGTAATGAATAAAAAATATTTTTTCCGTGCGGCTTTATGCCTGGCATTATTCAGTTCTTATGCATCAGCAATGGAAATTACTGATTCATGGGTAAACTTTCGCGAAGCCTATATGACAGGTAGCCAGCAATTTCAGACCAAAATAGAATATGGAATGAAGGTAGATGATGCGCTTTATTTCAGCATTCAAAATACTTCAGGCCAAGGCGAGAAGCTTGATGAATTTAATAACCGTTATAATGAAACTGAGGTTAATTATAAAATCCCTCTTGCTTCACATCTTTTCTTCTGGCCAGGATTCGTTTTCAACTGGGGATCAAACGGCAGTGCCTTTGATCCCTACATTAAGCTGGGCGTTCAGGTTACGGACAACTTTATGCTGATTGGCGGCTATCGCTATAACCAGAACAATTACGAAAGTTATAACTATTACGGTGACTACACGGAGGATGCAAATCAGGAGATTAACCTGTGGGCAGACCTGAACGTCACCGACAGGATCTGGATGGAGTACAACTTTACCTATCATAAGCGCGATGATGATTTCCGCTATGGCAATGGTTCGACGGAAAACTTCGAACATACGTTATCAGTTAGTTATAAAATCGATGATCATTTCACGCCGTACGTGGATCTTTCTCAGCTTGATAAAGCCAGTGAGAACAGGGATGAAAATCGAATCCGCATCGGTCTTTACTACCATTTCTGAGGTTCGCATTGCAGCAGCCCGGTGCCAACAACGCACCGGGTTTCTCGCGCAACGCCTGGCTCTTAAGAATAAACAAACATCAAAAAAAACCAAAAAAAATGAACATTCGCTAATTATCAGTACTTTTTGTTACGCTTTATTTTTTATTTAACAATGAATAGTGAATTTTTCCAATGACACCCTTCTGACCCCTTGCGCCTCCTCTTCCTTTACGGCATTTTCATAAGCAAGCAATATCACAATGCAACAGGGTTAATGGAGAAGGTTATGTGTTCAATTTTTGGCGTACTGGATATTAAAACTGACGCAGGCGAGCTGCGTAAAAAGGCTCTCGAACTGTCCCGCCTGATGCGCCATCGCGGCCCGGACTGGTCAGGTGTTTACGCCAGCGATAAAGCGATTCTGGCGCATGAACGTCTGTCTATTGTTGACGTCAACGCCGGTGCACAGCCGCTGTATAACGATAAAAAAACCCATGCGCTGGCTGTTAACGGTGAAATCTACAACCATCAGGCGCTTCGCGCCGCGTACGGCGATTGCTACGCGTTTCAGACCGGTTCCGACTGTGAAGTTATCCTGGCACTGTATCAGGAGAAAGGGCCTGAATTTCTTGACGACCTGCAGGGCATGTTCGCCTTCGCCCTGTACGACAGCGAAAAAGACGCCTATCTGATTGGCCGCGACCCTATTGGTATCATCCCGCTGTATATGGGCCATGATGAACACGGCAACTTCTACGTCGCCTCAGAAATGAAAGCCCTGGTGCCGGTCTGCCGTACTATTAAAGAGTTCCCGGCTGGCAGCTATCTGTGGAGCAAAGACGGCGAGATCCGCCAGTACTACCAGCGTGACTGGTTCGATTATAATGCGGTAAAAGAAAACGTCACGGATAAAGCCGAACTGCGCCAGGCGCTGGAAGATGCCGTTAAAAGCCATCTGATGTCAGACGTGCCTTACGGTGTACTGCTCTCCGGCGGTCTGGACTCCTCCGTGATTTCCGCAATCACCAAAAAATTCGCCGCTCGTCGCGTGGAAGATCAAGAGCGTTCAGAAGCCTGGTGGCCGCAGCTACACTCCTTTGCCGTTGGCCTTGAAGGGGCTCCTGACCTGAAAGCGGCGCAGGAAGTGGCAAATCACCTCGGTACCGTGCACCATGAAATTCATTTCACCGTGCAGGAAGGTCTGGATGCAATCCGCGATGTTATCTACCACATCGAGACCTATGACGTGACCACCATCCGCGCCTCGACGCCGATGTATCTGATGTCGCGCAAGATCAAAGCGATGGGCATTAAAATGGTCCTTTCCGGGGAAGGTTCTGACGAAGTGTTTGGCGGCTACCTGTACTTCCATAAAGCGCCAAACGCCAAAGAGCTGCACGAAGAGACCGTGCGTAAGCTGCAGGCGCTGCATATGTTTGACTGCGCCCGCGCCAACAAAGCGATGTCTGCCTGGGGCGTGGAAGCACGCGTCCCCTTCCTTGATAAGAACTTCCTCGACGTGGCGATGCGCATTAACCCGCAGGACAAAATGTGCGGCAACGGCAAAATGGAAAAACATATTCTTCGCGAATGTTTTGAATCCTACCTGCCCGCAAGTGTTGCATGGCGACAAAAAGAACAGTTCTCTGACGGCGTAGGTTACAGCTGGATAGACACCCTGAAAGAGGTCGCGGCGAAACAGGTTTCCGATCAACAACTGGAAACCGCAAGCTTCCGCTTCCCGTACAACACGCCAGGTTCCAAAGAAGCCTATTTATACCGTGAGATCTTTGAAGAGCTGTTCCCGGTTCCAAGTGCGGCAGAGTGTGTGCCAGGCGGCCCGTCCGTCGCTTGCTCTTCCGCAAAAGCGATCGAATGGGATGAATCATTCAAATCCATGAACGACCCGTCAGGACGTGCTGTAGGCGTTCACCAGTCTGCCTATAAGTGAGTAAAAAGCGTGTCATCAGGCCCTCCGGGGCCTGATTAATTTTGCCTCGCATTTGCGTGCCGAAAATCGATGAATAACGAATATTTGCCGAATATTCCGTCATGCTGTTCGCAACCTAACCAAACAGTCACATTCACGTTATTTTCGTTGAAAAAGGTGTTGACGCTGCCAGGGTCTATACGCATAATGCGCCCCGCAACGCCGATAAGGTAACGCGAAAAAAAGATGGCTACGTAGCTCAGCTGGTTAGAGCACATCACTCATAATGATGGGGTCACAGGTTCGAATCCCGTCGTAGCCACCATCTTTTTTTGCGGGAGTGGCGAAATTGGTAGACGCACCAGATTTAGGTTCTGGCGCCGCAAGGTGTGCGAGTTCAAGTCTCGCCTCCCGCACCATTCCCATATAAGCGTTGCACGGATGGGGTATCGCCAAGCGGTAAGGCACCGGTTTTTGATACCGGCATTCCCTGGTTCGAATCCAGGTACCCCAGCCATATTTCTTCGATTTTGCGGTTCTCCGCAGTATTGGGGTATCGCCAAGCGGTAAGGCACCGGTTTTTGATACCGGCATTCCCTGGTTCGAATCCAGGTACCCCAGCCATCGAAGAAAGCAGTACTGGCTACGTAGCTCAGTTGGTTAGAGCACATCACTCATAATGATGGGGTCACAGGTTCGAATCCCGTCGTAGCCACCAAATTAGTAAACTATCGCGTTATTTGATAGACTAGAAAGAATTGTTGGGGTATCGCCAAGCGGTAAGGCTCTGGTTTCTGATACCAGCATTCCGAGGTTCGAATCCTCGTACCCCAGCCAACTTAAAAAGTCGTTAAGCAGCTTGTTTAACGCAATTGGGGTGTCGCCAAGCGGTAAGGCTCTGGTTTCTGATACCAGCATTCCGGGGTTCGAATCCCTGCACCCCAGCCAATCAGTAACAAAAAGCCCGCGCTGCGGGCTTTTTGTTTTTGTGCGTCCCTCGCCCGCAGGAGAGGGAACAAAAATTAAAGACCTAACGCATATTTCAGCGCCTGCCGCTTAAGACCCCCGGCGCGTTCCGCCGCCATCAAGCCAATGTTTCGCAAAATGCGCACCGGACCCGCGTCGTTGCTAAATCCGGCATAAAACAGATCCATCCCCGATTGCATAATGAAGTTATCCGCCATACGCCGCATCTGGTAGCGTTGCAGCACCTGATGGCTGGACCAGGTTTCACCATGGCTACGCGCATTATTTAAAACGTCCAGTAACGCGTCGACGTCACGATAGCCGAGGTTCACCCCCTGCCCTGCCAGCGGGTGAATGGTGTGTGCCGCATCCCCCACCAGCGCCAGCCCTTCACGGGCATAGTGCAAAGCGTGACGACGCGTCAGCGGGAATCCCCCCGCCGTAACCGGAGTGACATTTCCCAGACGCGCCGGGAAATGCTGCGCTATTTCTCGGCGCAGTTGCTCCATTGAAAGCCCCTGCAGCTGGCGAATACGCGCCGGCTTGTCGTACCACACCAGCGACGCCCAGTTATCAAACAACGGCAAAAAGGCATGCGGACCGTTGGGGGTAAAGTGCTGCCAGGTACTTTCGCCCGGCGCTTTTTCGCACTGAACGGTGATCAACATGCATGATTGATTGTACTGCCAGGCGTGAATACCGATCCCCGCCATCTGCCTGACCTGCGAGTTTGCACCATCGGCCCCGACCACCAGCTTTACGGCCATCTCGTCGTCATTATCGAGCATCAGCACATATCCGCTCGGCTGATGACGCAAAGCCTTGAGCGATGAAGGAACCCGTAGCGTCACCTTCGAATGTGCCTCCAGCGCCTGCCAGAGCGCGAGCTGGAGAACATTATTTTCCACCATATAGCCCAGACGCGGCAGCTTCAGTTCAGCGGCATCAAAGGAGACGTGCGCATTTTCCCACTCCCAGGTTTCAAGACGGCTGTAAGGATGCGCACGCATCGCAAGCACCGAGTCCCAGACGCCCAGCCCGCAGAGCAGGTCAACGGAGGCCGCACTGATGGCGGAAATACGCACGTCCGGTTTGGCGCACGGGTCAAATGCCGCAGGCGCAGCCTGTTCAATGACCGTTACGTCAAATCCCTGCTGCGCCAGCCCTAGCGCCAGTGCGCCGCCGACCATACCGCCGCCGACTACGGCAATTTCGGTGTGTTGGAGTGTCATGGTCAATTTTCCTTATTGCAGAATCCCTTAAGTCTACCGGATTTTAATGGACATGAGGTTGACAACCTTCATACTGGTCACAACCGCACCAAAGCATTACAATATGCGCCCTGCAATCCTGAGCATGAGCAAGTCGATGACAAAAAAACTCCATATAAAAACCTGGGGCTGTCAGATGAACGAATACGATTCATCAAAGATGGCCGATCTGCTGGATGCCACGCACGGGTATCAACTGACTGACGACGCGAACGAAGCCGACGTGTTGCTGCTCAATACCTGTTCCATCCGTGAGAAGGCGCAGGAAAAAGTTTTCCACCAGTTGGGTCGCTGGAAGCTTATCAAACGTAAACGTCCTGACGTAATCATCGGCGTCGGTGGCTGTGTCGCCTCGCAGGAAGGTAAGCTGATCCGCCAGCGTGCTCACTATGTCGATATTATTTTTGGCCCGCAGACGCTGCACCGCCTCCCGGAGATGATCAACTCGGTTCGCGGCAACCGCCGTCCGGTTGTTGACGTCAGCTTCCCGGAAATTGAAAAATTCGACCGTCTGCCAGAGCCGCGCGCGGATGGTCCCACCGCCTTCGTCTCGATCATGGAAGGGTGTAATAAATACTGTACCTACTGTGTCGTGCCTTATACCCGCGGTGAAGAGGTGAGCCGCCCGAGTGATGACATCCTGTTTGAGGTTGCCCAACTGGCCGCGCAGGGCGTGCGTGAAATTAATCTGCTGGGCCAGAACGTAAATGCCTGGCGTGGTGAGAATTACGATGGCACGACAGGTAGCTTCGCTGAACTGCTCCGTCTGGTGGCGGCAATTGACGGTATCGATCGTCTACGCTTTACCACCAGCCACCCGATGGAGTTTACCGATGACATCATCGATGTCTATCGCGATACCCCAGAGCTGGTGAGCTTCCTGCATCTGCCGGTTCAGTGTGGTTCCGACCGTGTACTGAACCTGATGGGCCGCCCACATACGGTGCTGGAGTATAAATCCATCATCCGCAAGCTGCGTGAAGCGCGTCCGGACATTCAGATTAGTTCCGACTTTATCGTCGGTTTTCCTGGCGAAACCACCGATGACTTTGAGCGCACCATGAAGCTCATCGGCGAGGTGAATTTCGACGTCAGCTACAGCTTCATCTTCTCTGCGCGTCCTGGCACCCCGGCGGCGGATATGGTTGACGACGTGCCGGAAGAAGAGAAAAAACAGCGTTTGTATATTCTGCAGGAACGTATCAATCAGCAGGCAAACGCCTGGAGCCGTCGTATGCTCGGCACCACCCAGCGTATTCTGGTGGAAGGCACCTCGCGTAAGAGCATTATGGAGCTGTCTGGTCGTACCGAGAATAACCGCGTGGTGAACTTTGAAGGTTCGCCGAATTTAGTGGGCAAATTTGTGGACGTTGAGATTGTTGAAGTCCTGACCAACTCGCTGCGCGGGAAACGGGTACGTACCGAAGATGAAATGGGCCTGCGTATCGCTCAGTCCCCGGAATCCGTGATTTCACGGACCCGCAAGGAAAACGACTCTGGCGTGGGAATTTACCAGCCATAATCCCTCTGGCCTGCCTTTCTGGCAGGCCTTGTATTTCCTCCCTGTATCCCCAATATGCTTAGCAATGCTTGCGCCTTTATTCCATGGCGTAAATAATTTCGGTAATGACAGTTTTATAATGCCCGGTGGCATAACGTTTACCTGGCCTACAAAACACTCAAAGAGGAACGGTTTGAACATAGACACGCGTGAAATTAGCCTTGAGCCCGCAGACAACGCTCGACTGTTGAGCCTGTGCGGGCCGTTTGATGACAACATCAAACAACTGGAGCGACGTCTGGGGATCGAAATCAATCGTCGCGATCACCATTTCAAACTCACCGGACGCCCTATCTGCGTCAACGCGGCTGCAGATATTTTGCGTAGCCTGTACGTCGATACCGCCCCGATGCGTGGAGAAACGCAGGATATTGAGCCGGAACAGATCCACCTCGCCATTAAAGAGGCACGCGTGCTTGAGCAGAGCGCAGAAAGCGTGCCGGACTTCGGCAAAGCGATCAACATCAAGACCAGGCGTGGCGTCATTAAGCCGCGTACGCCGAACCAGGCGCAGTACATCGCTAATATTCTCGACCATGACATCACCTTTGGCGTGGGCCCGGCAGGTACGGGTAAAACCTATCTCGCGGTTGCCGCTGCGGTCGATGCCCTGGAACGCCAGGATGTCCGCCGTATTCTGCTGACCCGCCCTGCGGTTGAAGCGGGTGAAAAGCTGGGCTTCCTGCCTGGCGACTTAAGCCAGAAGGTTGATCCGTATCTGCGTCCGCTGTACGACGCGTTGTTCGAAATGCTCGGCTTTGAGAAAGTTGAAAAACTTATTGAGCGCAACGTCATTGAAGTCGCCCCGCTGGCCTACATGCGTGGCCGTACGTTGAATGACGCGTTCATCATTCTTGATGAAAGCCAGAACACCACCATCGAACAGATGAAGATGTTCCTGACGCGTATCGGCTTTAACTCGAAAGCGGTCATAACCGGTGACGTCACCCAGATAGATCTGCCGCGCAGTACCAAATCTGGCCTGCGCCACGCCATTGAAGTGCTGGCCAACGTTGATGAAATCAGTTTTAACTTTTTCCACAGCGAGGACGTTGTTCGCCATCCGGTGGTCGCACGCATTGTTAACGCCTATGAAGCCTGGGAAGAGGCCGATCAAAAGCGTAAGGCCGAACAGGCAGCAGAACGTAAGCGCGACGCGCAGGAGCAAGAACCGAAATGAGTCAGGTGATCCTCGATTTACAGCTGGCCTGTGAGGACATTTCCGGCATGCCAGAAGAGGCACAGTTTCAGAAATGGCTGGATGCGGTTGTCCCCCAGTTCCAGGAAGAATCAGAAGTCACTGTCCGTCTGGTGGATGATGCAGAAAGCCATGAGCTTAACCTGACCTACCGCGGGAAAGATAAGCCGACCAATGTGCTCTCTTTCCCGTTCGAAGCACCGCCGGGCATAGAGATGCCGCTGCTGGGCGATCTGATCATCTGTCGTCAGGTGGTTGAACAAGAAGCCAAAGAGCAACAGAAGCCACTTGAGGCCCATTGGGCGCATATGGTAGTGCATGGCAGCCTGCATCTGCTGGGCTACGACCATATCGAAGATGATGAAGCGGAAGAGATGGAGTCGCTTGAGACAGAGATAATGCTTGCTCTGGGCTATGAGGATCCGTACATTGCCGAGAAAGAATAGTCCGTCATTCGACGACTAACATGCCGCCGCGCAAGGATTTCGCGCGGTGGTAAACATTGAACTAACAAGAGAACCCTTAACAAACGCCATGAGCGACGACAATTCACACAGTAGCGACACGACAAACAGTAAAAAGGGATTTTTCTCCCTCATTCTGAACCAGCTTTTCCACGGCGAACCTAAAAACCGTGATGAACTGCTGGAGCTGATTCGTGATTCCGGGCAAAACGATCTTATCGACGAAGATACGCGCGAAATGCTCGAAGGGGTAATGGACATTGCCGACCAGCGCGTCCGCGATATCATGATCCCTCGCTCGCAGATGATTACCCTGAAACGTAACCAGACGCTGGACGAGTGTCTCGATGTCATTATCGAATCAGCCCACTCGCGTTTCCCGGTCATCAGCGAAGATAAAGATCACATCGAAGGGATTTTGATGGCGAAAGATCTGCTGCCGTTCATGCGCAGCGATGCCGAAGCCTTCAGCATGGAAAAAGTGTTACGCCAGGCCGTGGTTGTGCCGGAAAGTAAACGTGTGGATCGGATGCTGAAAGAGTTTCGCTCTCAGCGCTATCACATGGCGATTGTTATTGATGAATTTGGCGGCGTTTCCGGTCTGGTCACGATCGAAGATATTCTTGAACTGATCGTGGGCGAAATCGAAGATGAGTATGACGAAGAAGAGGATATCGACTTCCGTCAGTTAAGCCGTCATACCTGGACCGTGCGCGCGCTGGCGTCAATTGAAGACTTCAACGACGCCTTTGGTACCCGCTTCAGCGATGAAGAGGTTGATACCATTGGCGGTCTGGTGATGCAGGCCTTTGGTCACCTTCCGGCTCGCGGCGAAACCGTTGAGATCGATGGGTACCAGTTCAAGGTCGCAATGGCCGACAGCCGACGTATTATTCAGGTTCACGTCAGAACGCCGGACGACTCACCGGTGCCTAAACTGGAAGATTAATGTAAATGGCATTTGCCTCATTACTTGAACGCCAGCGCGTCCGTTTGCTGCTGGCGCTTTTACTCGGAGCCAGCGGTACGCTGGCTTTTTCTCCTTATGACATCTGGCCTGCCGCTCTCCTTTCGCTGATGGGGCTACAGGGGTTAACCCTGAACCGCCGCCCCGTTCAGGCCGCAACCATCGGCTACTTCTGGGGGCTTGGGCTGTTTGGCTCTGGCATTAACTGGGTTTACGTCAGCATCGCCCAGTTTGGTGGCATGCCGGGTCCGGTTAACGTCTCCCTGGTGGTATTGCTCGCCGCCTATCTCTCGCTTTATACCGGCCTTTTTGCAGGCATTCTTTCGCGCCTGTGGCCAAAAACCAACTGGCTTCGCGTCGCCATTGCGGCACCAGTGGTCTGGCAGATAACCGAGTTCCTGCGCGGTTGGGTTCTGACCGGCTTCCCGTGGCTGCAGTTCGGCTATAGCCAGATTGACGGGCCGCTGAAAGGCCTGGCGCCAATAATGGGCGTCGAAGCGATTAACTTCCTGATGATGGTGGTCAGCGGCCTGCTGGTGCTGGCCCTGGTCACGCGTAACTGGCGGCCGCTGATTGTGGCGCTGGTGCTGTTTGCCCTGCCCTTCCCGCTGCGTTACCTCCAGTGGTATACCCTGGTACCTGAACGCGCGACTCAGGTTTCGATGGTGCAGGGCGATATCCCGCAGTCGATGAAGTGGGATGAGAATGAGCTGCTGAACACGCTGAAAATCTACGCGGATGCCACCGAAACGGTGATGGGCAAATCGCAGCTGATTATCTGGCCGGAGTCGGCGATCCCGGAGCTGGAAATAAAGCAGCAACCCTTCCTGAACATGATGGACAACCTTCTGCGCGCGCACGGCAGCACGCTGATTACCGGAATTGTGGATGCGCGTCTGAATCAGCAGAACCGTTATGATACCTATAACACTATTATCACCCTCGGCAAAGGCAGCGAATACAGCTACAGCTCTGCCAACAGGTACAATAAGAATCACCTGGTTCCTTTTGGCGAGTTTGTCCCGCTGGAATCGATTCTGCGCCCGCTGGCCCCGTTTTTTGATCTGCCGATGTCGTCCTTCAGCCGCGGTCCTTACGTTCAGCCGCAGCTGCATGCACAGGGTTTTGCTCTGACGGCGGCCATTTGCTACGAGATAATTCTCGGTGAACAGGTGCGCGATAACTTCCGTCCGGATACTGACTTCCTGCTCACCATTTCTAACGACGCGTGGTTTGGCAAATCGATTGGCCCATGGCAGCATTTCCAGATGGCGCGTATGCGTTCTCTTGAGCTGGCCCGCCCACTGCTACGCAGTACCAACAACGGCATCACCGCCGTGATAGGTCCGCGGGGTGAAATTCAGGCCATGATCCCTCAATTCACGCGAGACGTGCTGACCACAAAAGTCACTCCAACCACGGGCATGACGCCATACGCCCGTACCGGTAACTGGCCGCTATGGATCCTGAGCGCCCTGTTTGGCTTTGGCGCGCTGCTGATGAGCCTTCGTCAACGTCGTAGATAACCCCCTCACCCTGGCCCTCTCTAATATGGAGAGGGCCATTTCTGGCACGCCTATTGCTTTATTCACTTACGCAAACGCGGTTTGGCTTAACGTGCAACCCTGTCGCACCAGTACCGATCATCGCCAGCACCGAAACGGTGCATTGTAAGGTTATTGCCTCACAATGGTGCGGCGCGCTTCGCAAAAATAAACAATAACGCAGCAAAATCTTTACATTAAGCCAAACTAAATGCTAACAAGCTTGCATAACACTGCTCGCGCATAGCGCGAGATATAACAACATCACAATGGGTATCAATGCGTCACTGGCGCTGAATAAGAAAGGAGTTGGGTATGCAATTACGTAAACTGGCCACAGCAATGCTGGTTATGGGAATGTCCGCAGCCGTCGTACACGCTGAAGACGCTCCGGCTGCAGGAAGCACTCTCGACAAGATTGCCAAAAACGGCGTGATCGTGGTCGGTCACCGTGAATCATCTGTCCCGTTCTCGTACTACGACAACACGCAAAAGGTCGTGGGTTATTCACAGGATTACGCCAACGCTATCGTTGACGCAGTGAAGAAAAAGCTGAACAAACCTGACCTGCAGGTGAAGCTCATCCCTATCACCTCACAGAACCGTATTCCACTGCTGCAAAACGGCACCTTCGATTTTGAATGTGGTTCCACCACCAACAACCTTGAGCGTCAGAAACAGGCGGCATTCTCCGACACCATCTTCGTGGTCGGTACGCGTCTGCTGACCAAAAAAGGCGGCGAGATCAAAGATTTTGCTGACCTGAAAGGGAAAGCGGTTGTAGTCACCTCCGGTACGACCTCAGAAGTGCTGCTGCACAAACTGAACGACGAGAAGAAAATGGATATGCGCATCATCAGTGCAAAAGATCATGGCGACTCTTTCCGTACCCTGGAAAGTGGCCGTGCTGTCGCGTTCATGATGGATGACGCTCTGCTGGCGGGCGAACGTGCAAAAGCCAAAAAACCGGATAACTGGGAAATCGTCGGCACAGCGCAGTCCAAAGAAGCCTATGGCTGCATGCTGCGTAAAGGCGACGCCGACTTCAAGAAACTGATCGATGACACCATTGCTCAGGTACAGACATCGGGTGAAGCGGAAAAATGGTTTGATACGTGGTTCAAGAACCCGATCCCACCAAAAAATCTCAACATGAACTTTGAACTCTCTAACGACATGAAAGCGCTGTTCAAAGCCCCCAACGATAAAGCTCTTAACTAATTAGAACGACAGGGGCGGGATCGCCTGCCCTCTCGATTGTCGGGAAGCATGGACAGACTATACGTTAAGTGGATCGTTCCCCACTCAGCGCGAAATGAGCTTCTCACCAATCTTCGAGGGTAGCGCTGCTACCCTTTTTTTTTCTGGAGTTTATTATGTCAATTGACTGGAACTGGGGCATCTTTCTGCAACAAGCCCCGTTCGGTAACACCACCTATCTAGGCTGGCTCTGGAACGGCTTTCAGGTCACCGTCGCGTTATCGATAACCGCGTGGATAATCGCGTTTTTTGTCGGCTCGCTGTTCGGTATTCTGCGCACCGTTCCTAACCGCTTTCTTTCAACCTTCGGCACCCTCTATGTGGAACTGTTCCGTAACGTTCCGCTGATTGTGCAGTTCTTTACCTGGTATCTGGTTGTCCCGGAACTGCTGCCGGAAAATATTGGCATGTGGTTTAAGGCGGAACTGGATCCGAACATTCAATTCTTTGTCTCCTCCATGCTCTGTCTTGGGTTGTTCACCGCCGCGCGCGTTTGCGAACAGGTACGTGCCGCCATTCAGTCGCTGCCGCGCGGGCAAAAAAATGCCGCGCTGGCGATGGGGCTGACGCTGCCGCAAGCCTATCGCTACGTGCTGCTGCCCAACGCCTATCGCGTTATCGTGCCGCCAATGACCTCAGAGATGATGAACCTGGTGAAAAACTCGGCCATCGCCTCTACGATCGGTCTGGTGGATATGGCCGCACAGGCGGGCAAGCTACTGGATTACTCCGCCCATGCGTGGGAATCCTTCACCGCGATCACCCTCGCCTATGTTCTGATTAACACCATCATCATGCTGCTGATGAACCTGGTTGAACGCAAAACTCGCCTGCCGGGCAATATGGGGGGCAAATAATGTACGAATTTGACTGGAGTTCTATCGTTCCCTCCATGCCGTACCTGTTAAACGGCCTGGTGATCACCCTCAAAATCACCGCGATTGCCATCGTTATCGGTATTGTCTGGGGCACGCTGTTGGCGGTGATGCGGCTGTCGAGTTTTAAACCCTTCGCCTGGTTTGCCACCGCCTACGTTAACGTCTTCCGTTCCATTCCACTGGTTATGGTACTGCTGTGGTTTTACCTGATTGTTCCCGGCTTCCTGCAAAATGTACTGGGGCTGTCCCCGAAAGCCGATATTCGACTTATCTCCGCCATGGTCGCTTTCTCGATGTTTGAGGCGGCGTACTACTCAGAGATTATTCGAGCGGGTATTCAAAGTATCTCCCGCGGGCAGTCCAGCGCTGCGCTGGCATTAGGGATGACGCACTGGCAATCAATGCAGCTCATTATTCTGCCGCAGGCGTTTCGCGCCATGGTTCCACTCCTGCTGACTCAGGGCATCGTACTGTTCCAGGATACCTCGCTGGTGTATGTGTTGAGCCTGGCAGACTTCTTCCGTACCGCGTCCACTATTGGTGAACGTGATGGTACGCAGGTCGAGATGGTGCTCTTCGCGGGTGGCGTCTATTTTGTGATTAGCTTAAGCGCATCGCTGTTGGTCAGTTGGCTGAAGAAAAGGACTGTATAATGATTTCCCTGAAAAATGTTTCAAAATGGTATGGGCACTTTCAGGTGCTGACCGACTGCTCCACCGATGTGAAAAAAGGCGATGTGGTGGTGGTCTGCGGGCCATCCGGTTCCGGTAAATCCACGCTGATTAAAACCGTCAATGGTCTGGAGCCAGTTCAGCAAGGTGAAATTGTCGTTAACGGCACCAGGGTGAACGACAGAAAAACCAATCTTGCCCAGCTCCGCTCCCACGTTGGGATGGTGTTCCAGCATTTTGAGCTGTTCCCGCACCTGTCGATCATTGAGAACCTGACGCTTGCGCAGGTGAAAGTGCTGAAGCGCGATAAAAAAGCGGCGCGCGAAAAAGGGCTGAAGTTACTGGAACGTGTCGGGCTCTCTGCGCATGCGGATAAATTCCCGGCGCAGCTCTCCGGTGGTCAGCAACAGCGTGTAGCAATCGCGCGTGCGCTGTGTATGGATCCGGTAGCCATGCTGTTCGATGAACCCACCTCGGCACTCGATCCTGAGATGATCAACGAAGTGCTGGACGTAATGGTGGAGCTGGCGCACGAAGGGATGACCATGATGGTGGTGACGCACGAAATGGGCTTCGCCCGTAAAGTGGCCAACCGCGTGATCTTCATGGACGAAGGGAAAATTGTTGAAGATTCTCCTAAAGAAGCGTTCTTTGCGAATCCGAAATCCGAACGCGCTAAGGATTTCCTCGCTAAAATCCTGCATTAATCTTTTCAGTGCGCAATCTGAGGATTGCGCACTGCTTCACGCTTTAGCTCTCTTTTTCTATTCGGCGTCACATCGCAGCGTTAACCTTGTCACAAAATAATGCTAAGAATGGAGAACGCTATGGCACACCCTATAATTCTCGACTGCGATCCGGGTCATGATGACGCGATCGCGCTCGTTCTTGCCCTCGCCTCGCCGGAACTTGACGTCAAAGCCGTCACCTCGTCCGCCGGGAATCAGACGCCGGAGAAAACACTGCGCAACGTACTGCGCATGCTGACGCTGCTTAAGCGCCAGCATATTCCGGTCGCAGGCGGCGCCATTAAGCCGCTGATGCGCG
This sequence comes from unidentified bacterial endosymbiont, assembly GCF_918797525.1. Taxonomy (NCBI): domain Bacteria; species unidentified bacterial endosymbiont. The sequence goes on from NZ_OU963893.1 coordinate 3,443,278, forward strand.
AACTGATCATTGCGGATAACGTTCACGGTGAAAGCGGGCTGGATGGCCCGGCGCTGCCGGAGCCAGATTTCGCACCGCAAAACTGCACTGCCGTCGAGCTAATGGCGAAGGTAGTGCGTGAAAGCAGTGAGCCCGTCACGCTGGTGGCTACCGGCCCGCAGACCAACGTTGCGCTGCTGCTGAACAGCCATCCTGAACTGCACAGCAACATCGCCCGTATCGTCATCATGGGCGGAGCAATGGGGCTGGGTAACTGGACCCCTGCGGCCGAATTCAACATCTTTGTTGACCCGGAAGCTGCGGAGATCGTCTTCCAGTCAGGAATACCGATTGTGATGGCCGGGCTGGATGTCACCCACCGCGCGCAAATTATGGCGGAGGATATTGCGCGTTTTCGTGCGATTGGCAATCCGGTGGCGACAACGGTGGCAGAACTGCTCGACTTCTTTATGGAGTATCACAAAACTGAAAAATGGGGCTTCCAGGGCGCGCCGCTGCATGACCCCTGCACTATTGCCTGGCTGCTGAAACCGGAGATGTTTACCACCGTGCACCGCTGGGTGGGTGTTGAAACCCAGGGGAAATATACCCAGGGTATGACGGTCGTGGATTATTATTCTCTGACGGGTAATAGGCCGAACACCACGCTGATGGTGGATATCGACCGCCAGGCGTTTGTGGATTTGCTGGCGGAGAGACTGGCTAATTATCGTGCACCCTGATGCCCTCTCCCACGGGAAGAGGGCGCAGACACTTTAAACGGCAACGCGGTTGCCGTTTTGCTTTTATTATGGCTCAAACGGGCGGCGCTGGAACTGGTCGTGTCCGCATTTCGGACACAGCGGCAGTACCTCCGGGGTATAAACCGCAATATGGTGATGGCACTTCTCACAAACCAGATTGCCCAGCCCAACGACTTCGCCGCTATGATATACGCCGTGATGGTTTAAATCCTGGAATACCTCGCGCCACTCGAGCTGCGTTTTATCGGTGATATCCGCCAGTTCCTGCCACAGGCTCTCTTTGATCACCCGCATAAACACGCTGTCGGCGATCTCGTCCTGGCTCTCTTCATAGCTACGCGCAAACTCTTCCAGATCGCGGCGCACCGCGCGCGTCACCTCTTCCACCTCGGTTCGCGTTAACTCACCCGTTTGCGTCACCCGCGTACGAGCCTGTTCAACCAGGGCGTCGATATCGCGCTCGCCGTTACGCAGCCGTTCCGTCAGTGTTGTGACCAGCTCGCGGTAAAATTGAGCAACCTTGTTCATCATTTTGCCTCCTGGGTAAGTAACTCTCTCTAATAATAGACCTTATTTCAACGCCGCTTTGCCAGGTGAAGCACAGAGCCGATAAATTCCTGCCGGGCGCATTTGCGTGAAAGGCTGTTTTGACGCGGGCGTTTGGGCTATGCTATGCGGATCTGAGATACCACATCCATTGGCTACAATTGTAGCTGTATTGAAAACAGGACCACTGGCTGCCATGCAAGAGCAATACCGCCCGGAAGAGATAGAATCAAAAGTCCAGCAATACTGGGACGAGAAGCGCACCTTTGAAGTAACCGAAGACGAGAGCAAAGAGAAGTATTACTGCCTGTCGATGCTTCCCTATCCTTCTGGTCGACTACACATGGGCCACGTGCGTAACTACACCATCGGTGACGTCATTGCCCGCTACCAGCGGATGCTTGGCAAAAACGTGCTGCAGCCAATAGGCTGGGATGCGTTCGGCCTGCCTGCTGAAGGCGCGGCGGTGAAAAACAATACGGCACCGGCTCCGTGGACGTACGACAACATCGCGTACATGAAAAACCAGCTGAAAATGCTGGGCTTTGGCTATGACTGGAGCCGAGAGCTGGCAACCTGCACCCCGGAGTACTACCGTTGGGAGCAGAAATTCTTTACCGAGCTGTACAAAAAAGGGCTGGTCTATAAAAAGACGTCCGCTGTTAACTGGTGTCCGAACGACCAGACCGTTCTCGCGAATGAACAGGTCATCGATGGCTGCTGCTGGCGTTGTGACACTAAAGTCGAGCGCAAAGAGATCCCACAGTGGTTTATCAAAATCACCGCCTACGCCGACGAACTGCTGAACGATCTGGATAATCTGGATCACTGGCCCGATACCGTTAAGACCATGCAGCGTAACTGGATCGGTCGTTCTGAAGGCGTTGAAATCACCTTCAAGATTGATCACTACGACCAGCCCCTCACCGTCTACACGACCCGCCCGGACACCTTCATGGGCGCGACCTACCTGGCCGTTGCCGCAGGGCATCCGCTGGCGCAGAAAGCTGCCGAGAACAATCCTGAGCTTGCCGCCTTCATCGACGAATGCCGTAATACTAAAGTGGCCGAAGCCGACATGGCAACGATGGAGAAAAAAGGCGTTGCAACTGGCTTCTATGCGACGCATCCATTGACTGGCGAAGCGATTCCCGTCTGGGCAGCAAACTTCGTGCTGATGGAGTACGGCACAGGCGCTGTGATGGCCGTTCCAGGCCACGATCAGCGCGACTACGAATTTGCCTCTAAATATGGCCTGGACATCAAGCCTGTGATCCTGGCGACTGATGGCACTGAACCAGACCTGTCAGAACACGCTCTGACCGAAAGAGGCACTCTGTTCAACTCGGGTGAGTTCAGCGGCCTGAGTTTTGAAGACGGTTTCAACGCCATTGCAGACAAGCTGGCCTCACTGGGGGTCGGTGAACGTAAAGTAAACTACCGGTTGCGCGACTGGGGCGTTTCCCGTCAGCGCTACTGGGGTGCGCCAATCCCGATGGTGACTCTTGAAGATGGCACGGTGTTGCCAACGCCTGAAGATCAGCTGCCGGTGATCCTGCCGGAAGATGTGATCATGGACGGCATTACCAGCCCGATCAAAGCCGATCCTGAGTGGGCAAAAACCACCGTGAACGGCCAGCCTGCGCTGCGTGAAACCGATACCTTCGACACCTTTATGGAGTCCTCCTGGTATTACGCGCGTTATACCTGCCCGCAGTATCAGGAAGGTATGCTGGATTCCGATGCGGCAAACTACTGGCTGCCGGTTGACATTTATATCGGTGGTATCGAACACGCCATCATGCACCTGCTCTACTTCCGCTTCTTCCACAAACTGATGCGCGATGCTGGCCTGGTGAACTCTGATGAGCCAGCAAAACAGCTGCTGTGTCAGGGCATGGTCCTGGCGGATGCCTTCTATTACGTGGGCGCAAACGGCGAGCGTAACTGGGTTTCTCCGATTGAGGCGATTGTCGAGCGCGACGAGAAGGGCCGCATCGTCAAGGCAAAAGACGCCGACGGTCATGAACTGGTTTACACCGGCATGAGCAAGATGTCCAAGTCTAAAAACAACGGCATCGACCCGCAGGTCATGGTTGAGCGTTACGGCGCAGATACCGTGCGTCTGTTCATGATGTTTGCCTCCCCGGCAGACATGACACTGGAGTGGCAGGAATCCGGCGTTGAAGGCGCTAACCGCTTCCTGAAACGCGTGTGGAAACTGGTTTACGAACACACCTCTCAGGGTGAGGCGTCGACACTGGACGTCACCGCGCTGACGGAAGAGCAGCAGGCGCTGCGTCGTGATGTTCATAAAACTATTGCCAAAGTAACCGATGATATTGGTCGTCGTCAGACCTTCAATACCGCAATTGCGGCTATTATGGAACTGATGAACAAGCTGGCGAAAGCACCGCAGGAAGGCGAGCAGGATCGTGCTTTACTGCATGAAGCGCTGCTGGCCGTTGTTCGCATGCTGAATCCGTTCACGCCGCACGCCAGCTTCACCCTGTGGCAGGAGCTGAAAGGCGAAGGCGATATCGACAACGCGCCTTGGCCAGTAGCTGATGAAGCCGCGATGGTAGAAAACACCACGCTGGTGGTGGTGCAGGTTAACGGCAAAGTGCGCGGTAAAATTACCGTGGCTGTCGATGCAACCCAGGAACAGGTTCGTGAGCGCGCAGGTCAGGAACCTCTGGTTGCGAAATATCTTGAGGGCGTTGCCGTACGTAAAGTGATCTACGTACCGGGTAAACTCCTCAATCTGGTCGTTGGCTAAGCGCGGGAGGAAACGTGCGACAACTGGCAACAATACTCTTATCTCTGGCGGTGCTTGTCACCGCTGGTTGTGGCTGGCACCTGCGCAATACCACGGCAGTGCCTGCGGAAATGAAAACGATGATCTTCGACTCATCGGACCCGAATGGCCCACTCAGCCGGGCAATTCGTAACCAGCTGCGCCTGAATGGCGTTGAGATTATCGAGAAAGGCACGCTGCGCCAGGATATCCCATCTCTTCGCGTACTGGGTATGAGCCTGGCGAAAGATACGGCGTCCATCTTCCAGGACGGCCGTACCGCTGAATATCAGATGGTATTGACGGTCAACGCAGCCGTGCTGATCCCTGGTAAAGACATCTATCCAATCAGCACCAAGGTCTATCGTTCGTTCTTTGATAACCCGCAAACGGCTCTGGCAAAAGATGCAGAGGAGCAGATTATCATTAACGAAATGTACGATAAGGCGGCAGAACAGCTGATCCGAAAACTGCCAAGCGTCGCAGCGTCGACCCGAGCAGGCTCTGATATCATCGAAACACCGGATGCCAACGCGGCGCCTGTTACGATGTCGATGGGTAATTGATGATCAGGTTGTATCCTGAACAGCTCCGCGCGCAGCTCAATGAAGGGCTGCGCGCGGCGTATCTGCTGCTCGGAAACGATCCGCTCTTGCTGCAGGAAAGCCTTGATGCCGTGCGCCAGGCGGCGACCACTCAGGGCTTTGATGAACACCATACCGTCCAGTTGGATAACAACACCGACTGGAACGCCCTCTTTTCGCTCTGCCAGGCGATGAGCCTGTTTGCCTCACGTCAGACGATCCAGATCCTGCTCCCGGACAACGGTTCTAACGCGACCATCAATGAACAGCTGGCCACCCTGGTCAGCCTGTTACACAGCGATCTGCTGCTGATTGTCCGCGGCAATAAGCTGACGAAAGCACAGGAAAATGCCGCATGGGTTAAGCAACTTGCGGCTAACGCTGTGCAGGTCACCTGTCAGACACCTGAACAGGCTCATCTGCCCAAATGGGTTGCGGCGAGAGCCAGACAGCACAATCTCCAGTTGGATGAGGCGGCAAGTCAACTGCTTTGCTACTGCTACGAAGGCAACCTGCTGGCCCTGGCTCAGGCGCTGGACAGGCTCTCTTTGCTGTGGCCGGATGGCAAGCTGACCTTACCGCGTGTCGAACAGGCGGTTAACGATGCCGCGCACTTTACCCCTTTCCACTGGGTGGATGCGTTGTTATCCGCAAAGAGCAAGCGTGCCCTGCATATTTTGCAGCAACTGCGGCTGGAAGGCAGCGAGCCGGTTATCTTGCTGCGCACGCTCCAGCGTGAGCTGATGCTGCTCCTTACGCTTAAGCGCCAGTCGGCGCATACGCCACTGCGTTCGTTGTTCGATAAGCATCGCGTGTGGCAGAACCGCCGGGCGATGACCGCTGAGGCCATCAGCCGCCTGAGCCACGAACAACTGCGCCAGGCGGTCCAGCTTCTGATGCGCGCCGAGCTCACGTTAAAACAGGATTACGGTCAGTCAGTCTGGGCGGAGCTGGAAAGCCTCTCTCTCCTGCTCTGCCATAAAGCGCTGGCTGACGTATTTATTGATGGATAGTATGCAATCTCTACAGGCCCTGTACGGTGGTACCTTTGACCCGGTTCATTACGGGCATCTGAAGCCGGTGGAAATTCTGGCCAATTTGATTGGCTTGCAGCGCGTCACCATTATGCCCAATAACGTCCCGCCGCACCGTCCGCAGCCCGAAGCGACCAGCGTGCAGCGTAAAGAGATGCTCGCGCTGGCGATTGCAGATAAGCCCCTGTTTACCCTTGATGAGCGTGAACTGCGTCGCGACACGCCCTCCTGGACTTCACAAACGCTGCTGGAGTGGCGAGCAGAACAAGGACTACACCAGCCGCTGGCCTTTATTATTGGCCAGGATTCATTGCTCAACTTTCCCACCTGGCATCAGTACGAAACGATTCTGCAGAACAGCCATCTTCTGGTCTGCCGCCGTCCGGGCTATCCGCTGACCATGCGCGACGCGCAGTATCAGCAGTGGCTTGAAAACCACCTGACGGATAATGTAGAAGATTTACACAGCCAGCCTGCCGGGAAGATTTATCTGGCCGAAACGCCATGGTTTGATATTTCTGCGACGCTCATCCGCGAACGTCTCCAGCAGGGTTTAGCCTGTGACGATCTGCTACCTCAGGCGGTCCTGGCGTATATCAACGCCAACGGGTTGTATCAGAAAAGCGCAGACGCATAGCAGGGCTGAGCGAAAAAGCCGCGTATTGATTATCCTGCCTTGACAGGGTAAGCCATACTGTTATCCTCCGCTGCCAGACTTTCCTGCCGCTCATCGCTTTACAGAAATTGTTTTACAAAAATGGCGATGCAATCTCCGGCGGAGGGTGGGATGATACCCGCCTTCAAAAGCCTGGCCGGAGACATTTGTCCCGACACTGGCGTCAGTTCAGGTATACTGTCTGGCCACGAACTCATAGTTGCACCATCTTATTCACCCCAGGGGGAAAACTTGCAGGGTAAAGCACTCCAGGATTTTGTTATCGACAAAATTGATGATCTGAAAGGTCAGGACATCATCGCTATCGACGTAAAGGGTAAATCCAGCATCACCGATTGCATGATTATTTGCACCGGTACATCTACTCGCCATGTTGTTTCGATTGCTAACCATGTGGTTCAGGAATCGCGCACCGCGGGGCTGTTGCCGCTTGGCGTTGAAGGCGAAGCCACCGCTGACTGGGTGGTTGTCGATCTCGGCGATGTCATTGTTCATGTCCTGCAGGAAGAGAGCCGTCGCCTGTATGAGCTGGAAAAACTCTGGGGTTAATGCGTGAAGTTGCAGCTGGTCGCCGTCGGCACCAAAATGCCGGACTGGGTACAAACCGGTTTTACTGAGTATCTGCGTCGTTTTCCTAAAGATATGCCGTTCGAACTGGTGGAGATCCCAGCCGGGAAGCGCGGCAAAAACGCCGATATCAAACGCATTCTCGATAAAGAGGGAGAATTGATGCTGGCTGCCGCAGGCAAAAACCGCATCGTCACCCTCGATATTCCAGGCAAGCCCTGGGATACGCCGCAGCTGGCGCAGGAACTGGAACGCTGGAAGCAGGATGGCCGTGACGTCAGTCTGTTGATTGGCGGGCCAGAGGGGTTATCCCCTGCCTGCAAAGCGGCAGCAGAACAAAGTTGGTCTCTCTCCGCGCTGACGCTGCCCCACCCGCTCGTTCGGGTACTGGTGGCAGAAAGCCTGTATCGCGCGTGGAGCATTACTACCAACCACCCATATCACCGCGAGTAGTGACTGACCAGGGTAGATTAAGCAGCGGATGAAACTACAGAATTCTTTTCGCGACTATACGGCTGAGTCCGCGCTGTTTGTGCGCCGGGCGGTGGTCGCCTTTACGGGGATTTTGCTGCTGACTGGTGTGCTGATCGCCAACCTCTATAATTTACAAATTGTTCGCTATACCGATTACCAGACGCGTTCAAACGAGAACCGCATTAAGCTGGTGCCCATCGCGCCCAGCCGCGGCATTATTTATGACCGCAACGGTACGCCGCTGGCGTTAAATCGCACCATCTACCAGATCGAGATGATGCCGGAAAAGGTCGATAGCGTGCAGGATACGCTTGACGCGCTAAAAGGCGTTGTTGATCTTAACGACGATGACATTGCCGCGTTCAAAAAAGAGCGTGCTCGTTCGCATCGCTTTACCTCTATTCTGGTCAAAACGAACCTGACAGAAGTCCAGGTCGCCCGCTTTGCCCTGAATCAGTATCGTTTCCCGGGAGTGGAAGTCAAAGGTTATAAACGCCGCTATTATCCTTTCGGCTCGGCGCTGACCCACGTGATTGGCTACGTGTCCAAAATAAACGATAAAGACGTTGAGCGTCTTGATAAAGACGGCAAACTCGCCAACTACGCCGCCACGCACGATATCGGTAAATTGGGTATCGAACGCTATTATGAAGATGTTCTGCACGGCCAGACCGGCTATGAAGAGGTAGAAGTTAACAACCGTGGCCGCGTGATCCGTCAGTTGAAAGAGGTTCCGCCGCAGGCGGGACATGACGTTTATCTGACGCTGGATCTCAAGCTGCAGCAGTATATCGAAACGCTACTGGCAGGCAGCCGTGCCGCCGTTATCGTCACTGATCCGCGTACCGGCGGAGTTCTGGCCATGGTTTCCATGCCAAGTTACGATCCTAACCTTTTCGTCGACGGCATCTCCAGCAAGGACTATTCCGGGCTGCTCAATGACCCTAACACACCGCTCATAAACCGTGCTACACAAGGGGTTTATCCTCCGGCATCGACGGTGAAACCGTACGTGGCCGTTTCGGCACTGAGCGCAGGGGTGATCAACCGCAATACCAGCCTGTTTGACCCAGGCTGGTGGCAACTGCCAGGTTCAGAAAAGCGCTACCGCGACTGGAAAAAATGGGGCCACGGCCACCTGAACGTCACCAAATCGCTGGAAGAATCGGCGGACACCTTCTTCTACCAGGTCGCCTATGACATGGGCATAGACCGCCTTTCAGAGTGGATGAGCAAATTCGGTTACGGTCACTACACCGGTATTGACCTGTCGGAAGAGCGCTCCGGCAACATGCCAACCCGCGAATGGAAACTGAAACGCTTCAAAAAGCCCTGGTATCAGGGAGATACCATTCCGGTGGGGATCGGCCAGGGTTACTGGACTGCCACCCCACTGCAGATGAGTAAAGCGATGATGATCCTCATCAACGATGGCGTAGTGAAAGTCCCGCACCTGCTGCAGAGCACGGTTGAAGACGGCAAAAAAGTGCCGTGGAACCAACCGCATGAACCTCCGGTAGGAGACATTCACTCCGGATACTGGGAAATAGCCAAAGACGGTATGTATGGCGTAGCAAACCGCCCGAACGGCACCGCACATAAATATTTTGCTGGCGCACCTTATAAGATCGCCGCCAAGTCGGGTACTGCGCAGGTCTTCGGCCTTAAGGCAAATGAAACCTACAATGCCCACAAAATTGCTGAACGTCTGCGCGACCATAAACTCATGACGGCGTTTGCCCCTTATGATAACCCGCAGGTTGCGGTAGCGATGATCCTCGAGAACGGCGGCGCAGGTCCGGCGGTGGGTACGATCATGCGGCAAATCCTCGACCACATTATGCTGGGCGACAACAACACCGAACTGCCGGCTGAAAACCCGGCAGCCGCTGCGGCGGAGGATCAATAATTATGACGGATAATCCAAACAAAAAATCGCTGTGGGATAAAATCCACATCGACCCAGCCATGCTGCTCATCCTGCTCGCTCTGCTGGTCTACAGCGCGCTGGTTATCTGGAGCGCCAGCGGTCAGGACATCGGCATGATGGAACGCAAAATCGGCCAGATTGCGATGGGGTTGGTGGTCATGGTGGTGATGGCGCAAATCCCGCCACGCGTGTATGAAGGCTGGGCGCCTTACCTCTACATTTTCTGTATTGTGCTGCTGGTGGCGGTAGATGCCTTTGGTGCGATCTCCAAAGGCGCGCAGCGCTGGCTTGATCTGGGCATTGTTCGCTTCCAGCCTTCGGAAATTGCCAAAATTGCAGTTCCGTTAATGGTCGCACGCTTTATTAATCGCGACGTTTGTCCACCCTCGCTTAAAAATACCGCCATTGCACTGGTGTTAATCTTCCTGCCGACACTGCTGGTTGCCGCGCAGCCTGATCTCGGCACCTCGATTCTTATCGCGCTCTCCGGCCTGTTTGTTCTGTTCCTCTCGGGGCTGAGCTGGCGTCTGATTGGCATCGCAGTGGTGCTGGTAGCGGCCTTCATCCCTATCCTCTGGTTCTTCCTGATGCACGATTATCAGCGCCAGCGCGTGATGATGCTGCTTGATCCAGAAACCGATCCGCTGGGTGCAGGCTATCATATTATTCAGTCAAAAATTGCGATTGGTTCCGGCGGTCTGCGCGGCAAAGGCTGGCTGCACGGCACGCAGTCGCAGCTGGAGTTTTTACCCGAGCGCCACACCGACTTTATCTTTGCGGTACTGGCGGAAGAGCTGGGGCTGGTGGGTATCTTAATACTGCTGGCGCTCTACGTGCTGCTGATCATGAGAGGGCTGTGGATTGCTGCACGTGCGCAAACCACCTTTGGCCGCGTCATGGCGGGCGGGTTGATGCTGATTTTATTCGTTTATGTCTTCGTAAATATTGGTATGGTGAGTGGTATTCTACCGGTTGTAGGCGTACCGCTACCTCTGGTGAGTTACGGAGGCTCGGCACTGATCGTGTTGATGGCCGGGTTTGGTATCGTGATGTCGATCCACACCCACAGAAAAATGTTGTCCAAAAGCGTATAAAAATAAGGGGATCGCAATGCGTAAGCAGTGGCTGGGGATCTGCATCGCAGCAAGTTTACTTGCAGCCTGTACGAGTGATGATGGTCAGCAACAGGCAACCGTCGCGCCGCCGCAGCCTGCGGTCTGTAATGGCCCGATGGTGGAAATTAGCGGTGCCGAGCCGGTTTATGAACCTCTGAATGCAACGGCGAATCAGGATTATGCGCGCGATGGCAAAAACTATAAAATCGTTCAGGATCCTTCCCGCTTCAGCCAGGCAGGTTTTGCCGCCATTTATGATGCTGAGCCCGGCAGTAACCTGACGGCGTCGGGCGAAACATTCGACCCGACTCAGCTAACTGCGGCACACCCGACGCTGCCCATCCCGAGCTACGCCCGTATTACAAACCTGGCGAATGGACGAATGATCGTAGTGCGCATCAACGATCGTGGTCCGTACGGTAACGATCGGGTGATTTCGCTCTCCCGCGCCTCCGCTGACCGCCTGAATACCTCAAATAATACTAAAGTCCGTGTAGACCCGATTATCGTGGCGCAGGATGGTTCGCTTTCTGGCCCGGGTACAGTCTGTACAACAGTAGCGAAACAGACTTATGCCCTTCCCGACCGTCCGAATCTGGACGGTGGAATGGGAAGCGTCTCTTCTGCGCCCGTGCCCGCTCAGCCTGGCGGCGAAATTCGCGCTATCAGCAATGATACGCTGCAAAGCAATGACAGTATGGGCGCGCCGGTAAGAAGCAGTGGCTTTCTTGGCGCGCCAACGACCTTATCCTCAGGCGTGCTTGAAACGCCTGCCCCCGTAGCCACGCCTGTCACTCAGCCGGCACCGGCGACAACATCAGGCACAGCGGCTTCTGCTCCGGCAGCCTCCGCGGGTGGTTTTGTCGTACAGGTGGGCGCGGTTAGCGATCAAACTCGTGCGCAGCAGTATCAGCAGCGACTGACCCAGCAGTTTGATGTCCCTGGCCGTGTTGTGCAAAACGGCACGGTCTGGCGTATCCAGATGGGGCCTTTTGCTGACAAATCGCAGGCCACGGCCCTTCAGCAGCGCTTGCAACATGAAGCGCAACTGCAGTCGTTTATCGCTGTTGCAAAATAATTAATCGGCGGTATCCGAATTGTCAATTTGTGTAAAATACAGTCACAAACTCATGCTTAAAGTCGGATGCCTGCCTGTATCGCTTTTGCTATAGTAAGGCACTTTTTTAACACCATCACGGATGTCGTCGTTCTGACCATGAAGACCACTTTTTCTGCTCGTTTTGTGCAGCGCATGGCGCTGACCACGGCCCTCTGCGCATCTACCCTCTGTGCAGCGCATGCCGATGACCTGAATATCAAGACCATGATCCCTGGCGTTCCGCAAATCGATGCGGAATCCTACATCCTGATCGATTACAACTCGGGCAAAGTCCTGGCTGAACAGAATGCCGATGCCCGCCGCGATCCGGCCAGCCTGACCAAAATGATGACCAGCTATGTCATCGGCCAGGCCATGAAGGCAGGAAAATTCAAAGAAACCGATCTCGTGACCATCGGCAATGATGCCTGGGCAACCGGTAACCCGGTGTTCAAAGGTTCTTCCCTGATGTTCCTGAAACCGGGTATGCAAGTTCCTGTTTCGCAGCTGATCCGTGGTATTAACCTGCAGTCGGGTAACGATGCCTGCGTCGCCATGGCAGATTTTGCCGCTGGCAGTCAGGATGCGTTTGTCGGGTTGATGAACAGCTACGTCAGCGCGTTGGGCCTGAAAAACACCCACTTCCAGACCGTTCATGGTCTGGATGCTGAAGGGCAGTATAGCTCTGCGCGCGATATGGCGTTGATTGGTCAGGCGCTGATCCGTGACGTACCAAACGAATACACCATCTACAAAGAAAAAGAGTTCACCTTCAATGGGATCCGCCAGACCAACCGTAACGGTCTGCTGTGGGATAACAGCCTGAACGTTGACGGCATCAAAACCGGCCATACCGACAAAGCGGGGTATAACCTGGTGGCCTCAGCCACCGAAGGTCAGATGCGTCTGATCTCGGCCGTGATGGGTGGCCGAACCTTCAAAGGCCGTGAAACAGAAAGCAAAAAACTGCTGACTTGGGGCTTCCGTTTCTTCGAGACCGTCAACCCCCTGAAAGCGGGCAAAGAATTTGCCTCTGAACCAGTATGGTTCGGCGATAACGACCGTGCTTCTTTGGGTGTGGATAAAGACCTGTATCTGACCATTCCTCGCGGCCGTATGAAAGATCTCAAAGCCAGCTACGTGCTGAACACCACCGAGCTGCATGCGCCGCTGCAGAAAAACCAGGTTGTGGGCACCATTAACTTCCAGCTGGACGGTAAAACCATCGATCAGCGACCACTAGTCGTCCTGCAAGAAATTCCTGAAGGCAATTTCTTCGGCAAAATCATTGATTACATTAAATTGATGTTCCATCACTGGTTTGGCTAACAATTGAACACTTGAAAGTGTGATTTTGATCCCCATATACTAGCTATCCTGATAACTCCCACCTGACGTGGGAGTTATTATTTTTTGACGTTACGCCGGAGCTGACATGAAAACCAAACTTAACGAACTGCTTGAATTCCCGACTTCATTTACTTACAAAGTAATGGGTCAGGCGTTACCTGAGCTGGTTGATCAGGTGGTTGAAGTGGTACAGCGCCATGCGCCAGGCGACTACTCCCCAACGGTAAAACCCAGCAGCAAAGGCAACTACCACTCGGTCTCTATAACCATCACTGCCACTCACATTGAGCAGGTTGAGACGCTGTACGAGGAGCTGGGTAATATCGATATTGTCCGTATGGTGCTGTAGTCCCTCTGGGGTTACCCGGTTTGCCGGGTAACCCGCCTACCCGCTGTGATATACTCCCCTTCACCTTGTATCCCTCGTCTTCGGAGACGTTGTTTTGTATCAGGATAAAATCCTTGTCCGTCATCTCGGGCTGCAACCTTACGAGCCTGTCTCGCAGGCTATGCATGACTTCACAGATTCCCGCACTGACGCCACCGCTGATGAAATTTGGCTGGTTGAGCATCTGCCGGTGTTTACTCAGGGTCAGGCGGGCAAAGCCGAGCATTTGTTGATGACGGGTGATATTCCGGTGATTCAGAGCGACCGCGGCGGGCAGGTAACCTATCATGGGCCCGGGCAGCAGGTGATGTACGTCCTGCTTAACCTTAAACGCCGCAAGCTGGGCGTGCGGGAACTTGTCACCCTGCTCGAGCAAACCGTTGTTAACACCCTGGCAGAATTTGCCATTGATGCCCATCCTCGTGCCGACGCGCCGGGGGTCTATGTTGGCGAGATGAAAATCTGTTCTCTGGGGCTGCGGATCCGTAAAGGCTGTTCATTTCACGGTCTGGCGCTGAATATTAATATGGACCTTTCGCCCTTCCAGCGCATTAATCCCTGTGGGTATGCCGGAATGGAAATGGCGCAAATGAGCCAATGGGTTGAGTCAGCTACGCCTGCTAATATTCGCCCTGTACTTTTGAACAAGTTTTTAGCCCTGCTTAACAATCCATCGCACGAATATATCATTACTTAATACATCATACATTCTGGCTCGATTATTTGACGGGCCACTGTTTATTTCCCACTTTTACGCTTTACAATAATCCATAGATTCTATATTTTCGAAGCGCCTGCATAATAGCGTTACATATTATTCACCAACCTGATAGTACCGCCTGCGGAACTCATGTTACTTGCGTGATTATCACTCAACTGTCTGTTTTAGATGAACAAGTGAGACTCACGTGACACTTTACGAATATCTAGAACGTAGCGCCCTTACAGGGCGAGCGTCATCGCTTCGCGATTCCGATGGTTTGCATGTCCTGAGTCCGGCTTTATACTCTGCGGCATGTTAATTTTCTCAGGAAGTCATTGGTATGGCCCGCAGCAAAGCCCCCCGAAAGCGTAAACCCACGCCCTCGTCCCGACTCTCACGCCCTGATTATCCGAAGCGTTTCCTCGTCTCCCTGCCCCCGGAAAGCGACCATGATGACCCCGACGAGTTTTTTTACGACACACCGCAGGATGCCATTCGTCACTGTGTCCACCTGGGGCCGCAGTTTTTCCTCGATACACACTTCGACCCGCCTCTCGTCTGTATCATCCGCGGCTTTGAGCCGCCTGACTCACCCGACGGCGATGTCGTCATTGAGTCCATGCCAGCCGATGTGTTTATTCTCGCCACAGAATCCGGCATGCTACCGGTGACCTTCGCACCGTGGGATAAACACACCGACAACTGGGCCGATGACTGTGACGACTGGCACTATCATACCGGTGCCACTGCAGAGCGATAATCCGCCGCATGTATATCCCGCGCCCCGCAAAGCTGCTGTTCACCACTGATGACGGCTGGAACAGGTATATGGATAAACACGGTGACACCCTCAGCCCGTGGACCGTTCTCTGTGTCGAGCGCATGCTCGCCTGCGGCACTGCTGCCATGGGGGTGAAGCGATACTGCTGCGCCTCCCCGGACTGTACACATTCCCGCTTCTTCTGCCAGACCTGTAAATCAAAAGGCTGCAGCTCGTGTGGACATAAAGCCACGGAACAGTGGATTACAGAGCAACAGCATATTCTGCCCGACTGTGACTGGCAGCACATCACCTTCACCATGCCCCACCTGCTGTGGCCCTTCTTCAACAGCAACTGGCCCCTTCTCAATGCACTGTTCCGGGCAGCCACCCGGGCCATACTCCGGTGGACCCGCAAACAGGGCGTGGAGGTCGGTATCTTCTGCGCCCTGCATACGTACGGCAGACAACTTAACCAGCATCCGCACATCCACCTCTCCGTTACCCGCGGCGGGCTTGATATTAAACACGGCGTATGGCGCGACCTCTTCTTTAAGAAGCATGCCGTGGAGGAAATCTGGCGCGGAGCCGTCATCCGGCTGCTGCGCCACAGTTATGACCTGATTAATCCCGGCAGCCTGCCGGGGCTGGGCCATATCCGCGATAAAACTCAGTGGCAGCGGTATCTGCAGGCGCAGTACGGACGCCGATGGAAGGTTCACTTTGCGAAGAAAACAAAAGGCGCATGGCGAAGCGTCAAATACCTCGGGCGCTACCTGAAGCGCCCGCCGGTATCGGCGGCGAAGCTCAGGCACTACAGCGCCGGCGCGGTGGTGCACCACTATTACGACCATCGTACGCAGCAGTACCGGCAGCAGACGCTGACCCAGGAGGAGATGATCGGACGCTATATCAGTCATATCCCGGAGAAGCATTTTAAGATGGTGCGTTACTACGGCTTCCTGTCTAACCGTAAACGGGGCACCTTGCTGCCGAAGGTGTATGCAGCCCTGGGGATGGAAGCGCGGAAAAAACCGGAACAGCCCGGCTTCGCCGCGCTGATGAAAGAATTTCTGCGCACGGATCCGTACAAATGCCTTCTGTGCGGGACCCGGCTGCGCTTTGTCAGCGCTCAGGCCGGGAGGCACGCCACGGAGTTAGTGGCAGAAAGGCAGCATAAAATCGACCGGAAACGATGGCTTCAGGAACAGACTGCGGGATAAGTGCATCTGAAAAACGGCTTTCAGGTTAAAAACGCGCCGAAAGAGCCATTTTATGGCCATAACATTCCCGATGGCACATCATTACTGCATTGCAGACACTGCTGTTCATGGTCAGGAAATTTTTTAAAACGATGATTCATTTTCCTAACCATCAAGCATAATAAATAAATTCAACTATCATTCATATTGTGAATGAATACGGAGTGAAAGCGTGGAGTCGAATAATTTACTAGCCAAACGCCTGAATGAACCCAGTGGCGAAGACAAGCCGCAAATTTTTCGGACTTTACGTAATATTGATCTCAATTTATTGACTATTTTTGAGGCAGTATATGTCCACAAGGGTATTGTTAACGCTGCGAAAATTCTTAATCTAACGCCCTCAGCAATAAGCCAGTCAATTCAAAAATTACGCGCAATATTTCCCGATCCCTTATTCATTCGCAAAGGCCAGGGGGTGACCCCGACCGCCTATGCGACACACCTTCACGAGTACATCAGCCAGGGGCTGGAATCTATTCTGGGCGCGCTGGACCTTACCGGAAGCTACGATAAACAGCGGACGATTACTATTGGTTGCACCCCTTCTGTCGGCGTGCTGGTGATGCCAGCTATTTTCCAGGCGGTAAAACAGCATCTCCCCCAGCTCTTGTTGCGCAATGTACCCCTGAGTGAACCTGAGGTACAGCTTGCTCAGTTCCAGACCGACCTGATTATTGACAGCAGCAACTTTAATGCCAGGGCCCTGGGGCAAAATGTTCTTTATGCTGACAGTCTGGTGCTGGTTTGCCGCCAACAGCATCCGGCACTCAGTGAGCCATTAACCATTGAAAATCTGCGTAACTACGATCACTCTTCCTTCATGACTGAAGGTCAGTCGCAGACTGCGCTGCGCCAGCGTATTGATGAGATCTTCCCGGAGCGTCAAATAAGCTTCAGCAGTTACAATATGTTTACCACTGCATCCCTGATTGGCAGTAGCGATATGCTGTGCATTATGCCTTCACGCCTGTACACTCTGCTGCGCAAATGCTGGCTGCTGCAGAGCATACCGCTCGGCCAGCTTAATGCTGAATCTATCGAAATTTCACTGCATTACAATAAACTCAGCCTGCGCGATCCGGTGCTGGAGAACGTTATCAACGTCATCCGCCAGGCCTTCTGACGTCGTGACTCCGCACAAGCCCTGCCGACCGCAGGGCAAAAGGCACAAACCAACAACTATTTTACAAATTGGCGACCTGGCAGGCTGCTTTAAGGCCCCTTTCAATGGTATACTGCCTGTCACTCGTTCAAAAATAGTTGATAAATACAATATTCCCTTGAACTGAAACGCTTTCCTTCGATATTCGCAACTGGAACACGCACGCTATGAGTAAACCCATTGTGATGGAACGCGGTGTAAAATACCGCGATGCCGATAAAATGGCCCTTATCCCGGTTAAAAACGTGGCTACAGAGCGCGAAGCGCTGTTAAGAAAACCGGAATGGATGAAAATCAAACTTCCGGCAGACTCTTCGCGTATCCAGGGGATCAAAGCAGCGATGCGCAAGAATGGTCTTCACTCCGTTTGTGAAGAAGCCTCTTGTCCGAACCTTGCTGAATGTTTCAACCACGGCACCGCCACCTTTATGATTCTGGGCGCCATTTGCACCCGCCGCTGCCCGTTCTGCGACGTGGCACATGGTCGGCCGATCGCGCCAGACGCAAACGAGCCGCAAAAACTGGCGCAGACGATTGCCGATATGGGGCTGCGTTATGTGGTTATCACCTCCGTTGACCGCGATGACCTGCGTGATGGCGGCGCTCAACACTTCGCAGACTGCATTACCGCCATTCGCGAGAAAAGCCCTGCCATTAAGATTGAGACGCTGGTTCCAGACTTCCGTGGCCGTATGGACCGCGCTCTGGACATTCTCACCGCTACGCCGCCGGATGTGTTTAACCACAATCTGGAAAACGTGCCGCGCGTTTATCGTCAGGTGCGCCCGGGTGCTGACTATAACTGGTCGCTGAAACTGCTGGAGCGCTTTAAAGAAGCCCATCCGCATATTCCTACCAAGTCTGGCTTGATGGTGGGTCTTGGTGAAACGAATGCCGAAATCATTGAAGTAATGCGCGACCTGCGCCGCCACGGTGTGACTATGCTAACGCTCGGGCAGTATCTGCAGCCTAGCCGCCACCACCTGCCGGTGCAACGCTATGTGAGCCCGGATGAGTTCGATGAGATGAAAGCCGAAGCGATGGCAATGGGCTTCACCCACGCTGCTTGCGGTCCATTTGTTCGCTCTTCCTACCATGCCGACATGCAGGCGAAAGGCGAAGAAGTGAAATGATGCTGTAATATTCATTTACAGATATACAAAAAAACCGGCTTCCTGAGCCGGTTTTTTTCGCACGCCCGCAGGTATTGCCGTTACTCTTTGTGCGAAAGCTTCTCGGCAGGAACGACATCTTCGGCGCCTTTCTTCGCAGCCGCGTCATCATCATTCATCGCTTTCTTAAAGCCTTTAATGGCGGCACCCAGGTCACCGCCCAGCGTGCGTAACTTCTTCGTACCAAACAGCAGGACGACCAGTGCGGCAACCACCAGCAGTTTGGTAATACTAATCTCACCCATAGATACCTTCTTTACATAAACAGGCTGCATTCAGCGCCAAAAATCCGATCGTATTAACGGTCATTTGACGCGTGCACACAATAGCAATCTGTAACAAGGTGAATCAAGCATTGTTGAAAAAAACATCACAACAATTGCGGTGGCGCAAATCGGCGGTTGCGCAAAACAGGCAATTGCTGACGCGCGAGCGTGATCCTCTCTGAATCGATCTCCGCCATCAACAGAGCCGGAGCTTCCGCCGCCGCCGCAATGGTCACGCCAAGCGGGTCAACCACTCTGCTCTGCCCGATATTTTTAGTGCCACACTCCCCTGCCGCCAACAGATAACAGGTAGTGTCCAGCGCGCGTGCTGACAATAGCGTCGTCCAGTGATGCTCTTTTAACGGCCCTTTCACCCAGGCGGCGGGTAATACCAGTACATCCGCCCCCTGCAGCGCCAGGCTAAGCGCCAGTTCCGGAAAACGCAGATCGTAGCAGGTCATCAGGCCGACCTTAAAACCCTCCACATTCACAAGCGCAGGGACGCTATTTCCAGGGTCGACGCGCCTGGACTCCTGAATGCTGAACGCATCATAGAGATGAAGCTTCGCATAGTGGGCGATAATGACGCCCTTGCGCAAGACCACCAGCGTGTTTGTCGCCCGTCCGGGCGCAGAAGGAACGTGGACGGTCAGAACGGTGGTCATGGAATTCCCGCGGCTCTCCTGGCAAAGCATACCTAAAAAGGCCCCGTCCAGCGGCTGTGCAGACGTTACCGGGAGTGTGGGATTGTTGTCATCCCGCGCCAGTAAGGCCTCCGGCAGGACCAGCAACGATGCGCCCTTCTGCCGGGCCTCGGCCATCAGGGCGATGCATTTACGGGCATTCACCTGCCATTCGGGCGTCACCGCAAACTGACCTATCGCAACATACATATTTGTCCCCTCAACAAAAACAGCGTTACACTCAACGGTTATACACATCAGATAGCAGGTATTTAGCGTGATACAACTACTTTTAGCCGTTTTTATCGGTGGAGGCACGGGTAGCGTTGCGCGGTGGCTCTTGAGTATGCGGTTTAACCCTTTGCACCAGGCGATCCCCCTGGGAACGCTGGCAGCAAACTTAACGGGTGCTTTTATTATAGGCATGGGTCTGGCCTGGTTTAATCGCATGCCCCATATCGACCCTATGTGGAAACTCCTGATCACCACGGGATTCTGCGGCGGCTTAACCACCTTTTCAACCTTTTCGGCTGAGGTCGTTTTTCTGCTTCAGGAGGGCCGTATCGGCTGGGCGTTTATCAACGTTGCGTTAAATTTGTTCGGCTCGTTTATGATGACGGGGATCGCATTTTGGCTATTTTCTTCAGCCAGCGCCCAATGACGAGCAGGCGTTAATGTTGGCTTAATTTTTCTCTGTCACGCTGAAGGCAATACTGAATGAGGGTGACAGAATGAAAGAGAGTTTGATGAACGCGGGGATGGTGCTATTAAGCGTACTGATTATCGCCAGTTTTCTGAAAATATATCTGCTAAGCTGATTAAGGTCAAAAAAACCCGCTCAGTGAGCGGGTTTTGAAATTCTTGCTGACGCGCCTGAATTACAGAGCGGTTACGTTAGCAGCAGAAGGGCCTTTGGCACCGTTAGTGATTTCAAACTCAACGCGCTGACCTTCAGCCAGGGTTTTGAAACCATTGGTCTGGATTGCAGAGAAGTGTACGAACACGTCTTTGCTGCCATCTTCAGGAGTAATGAAACCGAATCCTTTGGACTCATTAAACCACTTAACGTTACCTTTAATCTTAGACATCAAAATTACCTTTACATTAAAAAACGACACAAATGCTGTGTCGGTATCAGTACACCAATTGCGGGACCTTTTGTCCAGCGGTTCTTTGATAAAAAGTGACAAAAGTCGCGTTAATTTTTGCCAATGGATTTTTATCCTTGACGATCGCGCCGCTGTACATTTTATCGCCAGAAGACAATGCCTTTGCAGTTAAAACTGAAAGCGCATCCAGGCGAAGTAAACGTTACCGTTATTGTAGGTTCCTGGAATGTAGGTCATCTGGAACGTTGCCGGGCCATAGCCAACTGAAGCCAACGGCAGCAGCACCGGAACCGGAATGTACTTCCAGTTGTCTCGCGCAGTGAAGCCCGCCGTGTAACCCAACCCCACACGGAAGTTATCGTCGGCTAGCGGACGCCAGGTTTTCTCCCAACCGTAACCGCCAATAGGCTCCCACTTGTTGTAAGAGTCTTTGAAGGCCATCAGATAGAGGCCGTGCCAGTTCCCTTTGTCATCCCAACGGGATTGACCAAAACCCGCCCCCCATGGACGCTCGTTGTAGCGGTCGGTTTTTTCTTTATCATAGGCAAAACGGGCGTGCCACGTAATCGCAGGAATATAGAGGTCGTAATGTTCAGGCTCCTTCCAGGTTTGCGCGACATTATCGGTAAAGGTTGAGAACCATCCTTTATTCGCCGCGCTGTCCCCAGCTCGTGCAGCAGAAGAGAACATTAACTGCCCAAAAATAAACACTAAAATCAGACCAAATTTATTACGTACCATCACAATGCAATTACCATTCTTTGTATTCAAGGCAAAGTTTACGCGAAAATACTTGAATGAATGCTTAACGGCATCAGCGTTTCTCCTAATTAATCAGCTACTTTCCGGGAATTATCCGAGAAGATAATCTCTGCGAGTCTGAATAAGCAGTGTGAAGCCAGGCGCCAGCCAATAACCATGGTAATACCATGCCTTCTTTTCCTGCGAAGGCGTTTGACAAACCAAAAATCAACAATTCATTACCATTAAAATAACATATACTGTTTTTTAGCCCGTCAACTTCGACAGGACATCATTGCCCTCTCAATGGCAAAATATCGTTGGCATCAATTTTAGTCGTCTATTTATTGATTTTAATCAGCAAGGACTGACCATTAATTAGGCACATTCTCACCCTTCTTTTTTATTGCTTTTTGTGCTCTCGGGCAGCAAGGTTACAGGGGAAATCATGCTTACGTTTATCGAACTCCTTATCGGAGTCGTCGTCATCGTCGGTGTAGCACGCTACATCATAAAAGGGTATTCCGCCACGGGAGTGTTATTCGTCGGCGGTCTGACGCTACTCATTATTAGTGCGCTAATGGGCCACCAGGTATTGCCTGCCAGCGAAACCAGCACTGGCTATACCGCCACCGACATCGTTGAGTACATTAAGATTCTGCTAATGAGCCGCGGCGGTGACCTCGGCATGATGATCATGATGTTGTGCGGTTTCGCGGCCTATATGACCCACATCGGCGCCAACGATATGGTTGTTAAGCTGGCATCTAAACCTCTGCAATATATTAACTCCCCTTATCTCCTGATGGTTGCAGCCTACTTCCTCGCCTGTCTGATGTCTCTGGCCGTTTCGTCGGCAACGGGCCTCGGCGTACTGTTAATGGCGACCCTGTTCCCGGTTATGGTTAACGTGGGCATTAGCCGTGGGGCTGCGGCGGCCATCTGTGCGTCTCCGGCAGCAATTATTCTTTCGCCTACCTCCGGTGACGTTGTACTGGCAGCCAAGGCCGCAGAAATGTCGCTGATCGATTTTGCCTTTAAAACCACACTGCCTATCTCCATCATGGCTATAGTGGGCATGGGCATCGCCCACTTCTTCTGGCAGCGCTATCTGGACAATAAAGAGAACATCAGCCACGAGATGATGGACGTAAGTGAAATCACTACCACCGCGCCGTCGTCCTATTCCATTCTGCCGTTCACCCCTATCCTTGGCGTGCTTATCTTTGACGGCAAATGGGGTCCGCAGCTGCACATCATCACGATCCTGGTGATTTGTATGCTGCTGACGGCTATTCTGGAGTTTGTGCGCGGCTTCAACACCCAGAAGGTATTCTCCGGGCTGGAAGTGGCCTATCGCGGCATGGCGGATGCCTTTGCCAGCGTGGTGATGCTGCTGGTTGCGGCGGGCGTCTTTGCCCAGGGCCTGAGCACCATCGGCTTTATCCAGAGCCTGATTTCAATCGCAACCTCCTTCGGCTCCGCCAGTATTATCCTGATGCTGGTTCTGGTGATACTGACCATGCTGGCGGCCATGACCACCGGATCCGGTAACGCACCGTTCTACGCTTTCGTTGAGATGATCCCTAAACTGGCTCACTCATCGGGGATTAACCCGGCTTACCTGTCCATTCCGATGCTGCAGGCATCAAACCTTGGTCGTACCATTTCTCCGGTCTCCGGCGTGGTGGTTGCGGTCGCCGGGATGGCAAAAATCTCGCCGTTTGAAGTGGTTAAACGTACCTCCGTCCCCGTTCTGGTTGGGCTCGTCATTGTGATTATCGCTACGGAAGTGCTGGTTCCCGGCGCGGCCTGAGTGAAATTAATGCTATCAGGAAAGCGCCTGCAGGCGCTTTCTGTGCTTTACTATCGTCCAGAAATTTATCCTATTCAGTCGATCGGGAAATCAAATGTTCAGGAAGGATATCGTTATTCCATCTGGCGCGATGGCGCTTGCACTCTTTGTATTCGCCGCACAGGCAGACGCTCTTAAGGCTACGCAATATGGCGATTTCGATCGCTACGTGCTGGCCCTCTCCTGGCAGACCGGTTTTTGCCAGAGCATGGTCGAGCGTAACCGCAACGAACCCGACGAGTGTCGTTTGCAAAAAGAGAGTAACAACAAAACGGATTTTCTGACCGTTCACGGGCTATGGCCAGGGCTGCCAAAATCAGTCGCCGCCCGTGGCGTAGATGAACGCCGTTGGATGCGCTTCGGCTGCGCCACGCGGCCAATCCCCAATATGCCGGAAGCGAAAGCCAGCCGTAAATGCTCTGCAGCCGAAACCGGGCTCTCTCTGTCCGGTGCCGCCAGGCTGAACAGCGTTATGCCCGGCGCAGGCGGGAATTCCTGCCTCGATCGCTATGAATATGCCAAACATGCCGTCTGCTTTGGATTTGATCCTGATGCTTACTTCGGCACCATGGTGCGGATGAATCAGGAGGTAAAACGTAGCGCGGTGGGTAAATTGCTGGCGGATAATTACGGTAAAACCGTTAGCCGCCGGGATTTTGACAGCGCGGTTGCCGAAAGCTTTGGCAAACAGAGCGTC
Source organism: unidentified bacterial endosymbiont (assembly GCF_918797525.1). Lineage (NCBI taxonomy): Bacteria > unidentified bacterial endosymbiont. The sequence goes on from NZ_OU963893.1 coordinate 3,466,994, forward strand.
AAAGCGTTCAAACTCACCTGCCATGGCAATCCGGCGTATCTGACCGAAATGCAGATTTCACTTAAAGCCGACACCATCAACGCTCCCCTCTCTGCGACATCCTTCGCCCCGCAGCCCCGGCCGGGCAACTGCGGCAAGCAGTTTGTCATCGATAAAGTCGGGTATTGATCCCCTGCCGGGCCGCTGCTGGCCCGGCATTCCATTTATTTCTGTTATATGACGATACCCATCACACTTCCGCTCACCTGCATCAAAAATCCAGCTATTGCATCATTTATCCGGTAAACAGCCCTGAAACCTCCCCGCCATAATCGCGGAGTCAATTACAGGAGGAATTTCACATGGCTAAGAAACTGATTGCACTGTGCGCATGCCCAATGGGACTGGCGCATACCTTTATGGCCGCTCAGGCGCTGGAAGATGCCGCCCTCGACGCTGGCTATGACGTCAAAATTGAAACCCAGGGCGCAGACGGGATCCAGAATCGCTTAACGGCGGAAGATATCGCCAGCGCAGACATTATCATCCACGCCATTGCCATTACCCCGGAAGACAACGAGCGATTTGAAACACGCGACGTCTACGAAATCACGCTTCAGGACGCCATCAAAAATGCGGCAGGCACCCTGAAAGAGATCGAAGAGATGATGGCTGCAGAACAATAATAATCGTCACACTCAGGGGTTTTCGTCATGGCAATTAAAAAACGCACTGCGGTTCACCCGGTACGTCATGAGGGGGATACGCTCGCAATCAAACCTGCGCCCACCCTAACAGGCAATGCTTTCTGGCAAGCGCTTCCTCAACACATTATGTCGGGTATTTCCCGTATGGTGCCGACGCTCATTATGGGCGGGGTGATCCTCGCTATTTCACAGCTGATCGCCTACGTCTGGCTGAAAATCCCGCCGGATACCGGCATTATGGAGGCGCTGAACTCGGGCAAATTCACCGGGTTTACCCTTTCAGTGTTGAAATTTGGTTATCTGACCGAATCCTTCGGCGGACTGCTGTTCAGCTTCGCGATCCCGATGTTTTCGGCCTTTGTGGCCAACTCCATTGGCGGTAAGCTGGCCTTCCCGGCCGGATTTATTGGCGGACTGGTGGCGACACAGCCCACGCAGGTACTGAATTTCAGTCCGGAAAAACTGACCTGGCTTGCGACAAAACCCGTTCCCTCCACCTTTATTGGCGCGCTGATCATCGCCATCGCCGCAGGCTATCTGGTGAAAGCGTTAAATTCCCGCATTAACCTGCCGCACTATCTGCTGGCCTTTAAAAGCACCTTCCTGATCCCAATCCTTTCCGCCCTGTTCGTGATGCTGGCGATGTACTACGTCATTACCCCGATTGGCGGCTGGTTAAACGCAGGTATGCGTGCCCTGCTGCTCGCGGCGGGCCAGGCCGGTTCGATGATGTATGCCATCGGCATGGCCGCCGCGACGGCGATTGATCTCGGTGGGCCCATCAACAAGGCAGCCGGTTTTGTCGGGCTGGGGTTAACCACCGATCGCGTACTGCCGATTACCTCGCGCGCCGTGGCGATCGTCATTCCACCGATTGGCCTTGGCCTGGCGACGCTTATCGATCACCGCCTGACCGGAAAACGCCTGTTCAGCCCGCAGCTCTATCCGCAGGGTAAAACCGCGATGTTCCTCGCGTTTATGGGGATCAGCGAAGGGGCAATCCCTTTCCTGCTGGAAAACCCACTCGCTACGCTGCCCGCTTACATGATCGGTGCAATTGCCGGGGCGATGACCGCCACCGCGCTGGGTGCCGTCCAGTGGTTCCCGGAATCCGCCATCTGGGCGTGGCCGCTGGTGACCAATCTGGGGGCCTATATGCTCAGCATTCTGGTCGGCGCGGTCATTACCGCGCTGCTGGTGGTAACTATCCGCCACAACATGCATAAGCGCGGAAAACTCACCATCGATACGCTGTAACGGAGTCAACGATGGATTTACTGACAACGCTTCGCCACTGGCTGGCAGAGGAAAATCTCGATGGCGTGTTAATCGCCTCGCGTCAGAACAAACAATCCCACCTGGGTATGGCAACCGGGTCGGGGTACGTGCTGGTGACGCGAGCGCACGCCCATATCCTCGTCGATTTCCGCTATTTCAGCGATATCGCCTCACGCGTAGTGGGCTACCAGATGCATCTGCTCGATATCGCCACCCCCTTTGCCGTGGCGGTAAACCGAATTATTACCGATGAACATCTCGCCACTTTGGGGTTTGAAGGCGAGCATGTGAGCTGGCAAACCGGCATGCAGTGGGGTGATACGTTAAAGACGACGCTGCGGGGTATCTCCCTGGATGCGCTCCGGCAGATAAAAACGGTGGACGAAATCGCCCGTATCCGCGCGGCCTGCGGCATTGCCGACAGCGCTGCGCAGCATATCCGGCGCTTTATTCAGCCCGGCATGCGCGAGCGCGAGGTGGCGGCTGAGCTGGAGTGGTACATGAAGCAGCAAGGGGCTGATAACCCCGCTTTCGACACCATCGTTGCCAGCGGGCACCGTGGCGCGCTACCGCACGGCAAAGCTACTGACAAGGTCATCGCCCCAGGAGAGCTTGTTACCGTCGATTTTGGCGCGCAACGTCAGGGATACTGCTCGGATATGACGAGAACATTCCTCGTCGCCGGGCACCCTCGCGCGCCAGATAAACATCCCCTTTATGCGGTCTACCAGATCGTACTGGAAGCGCAGCTTGCCGCCCTCCGGGCTATCCGGCCAGGCATTCCCTGCCATCAGGTGGACAATGCCGCACGCCGGGTCATTGAGAACGCGGGCTACGGCCCACATTTTGGCCACAATACCGGGCATGCCATCGGTATTGAGGTCCATGAAAATCCAAGATTTTCACCCACCGACGCAACGCTTATCCAGCCCGGCATGCTATTAACCGTCGAACCCGGTATTTATCTTGCAGGCCAGGGCGGCGTGAGAATTGAAGATATGGTTCTGGTGACCGAAACGGGTGCTGAAGTGCTCTACACCATGGATAAATCGCTGCTACTGACGGGAGAGCGCTGATGGACAAAGAATTACTGCGCGCATTGAGCGAGGCTGACGCGATTGCCGCCTCGGAGCAGGAGGTGCGCGACATTATGATCGCGCAGGCGCATAAATACCACAAAGAGGTCCAGTTTGACCGCCTCGGCTCCGTGCTCATCCGCGTTAACCAGAGTACCGGGCCGAAGGTGATGGTTTGCGCGCATATGGATGAGGTTGGCTTTATGGTGCGCAGCATATCCCGTGAGGGCGCGATCGATGTGCTGCCGATTGGCAATGTGCGCATGATGGCACGCACGCTTCAGCCGGTTCGCATCACCACGCGCGCCGGGGTTAAAATCCACGGTCTGCTGGATGGCGAGGTTAAAGGCGACACCGTAAGTAACCTGCGTGTGGACATCGGCGCCACCTCAGCAGAAGAGGTGTTTGCCAGCGGTATAGATGCAGGCGACCGCGTAACCTTTGATACTCCTTTTAATCCTCTGCCCCATCACCGGGTGATGGGCAAAGCCTTTGACGATCGCCTCGGCTGTTATCTGTTGGTGACCCTGCTACGCGAGCTACACCACACGCCGCTCGACTGCGAACTGTGGCTGGTGGCCAGCTCCAGCGAAGAGGTTGGCCTGCGCGGCGGACAAACCACCGCGCGCATCATGACCCCTGACCTTGCGCTGGTGCTTGATACCGCCTGCTGGTCAAACAACTTTGATTACGGCAACGCCAACCACCGCCAGATCGGCAAGGGGCCAATGCTGGTACTGTACGACAAAACGCTCATCGCCTCGCCAAAATTAACGGCGTTAATTGAAAACGTGGCGCGCTCGTTGGGTATCCCCTTACAGAAAGATATGTTCAGCAATGGCGGAACCGACGGCGGCGCTATCCATCTTACCGGCGCGGGTATCCCGACGGTGGTGCTTGGTCCACCGACCCGACACGGGCACTGCGCGGCCTCTATCGCCGACGAAAAAGACATTGATGACACCCATCAACTGCTTGTTGCCCTGGCGGCGTGTATCGATCGTGAGACCGTCGCTCACCTGACGGACTTCAGGTGCTGACCTCACGCGCACAGGAGAAAGTATGCTTTCGATTGAGTTTTTCTGCCCACTGCCCAACGGCCTGCACGCCCGGCCGGCCTGGGCGTTAAAGGAACAGTGCAGCGCATGGCGCAGCGATATTCGTTTTATCAATAAACGCCTGAACACCCATGCGGACGGCAAAAGTTCGCTGGCGCTGATCAGTACCGGCACGCTGTTTAACGACAGTTGCGTGCTGGAGATCGCCGGGAGCGACCAGGAGCAGGCCAGACGTGCTCTTGAGCAGTATATCAATACGGCATTGATCGACAGCGACAGCATTCCATCTGGCGACGCGCCACACATCGCCCATCCCCTGCCCCGCTCGCTGGTGCGACTCAATCCGCAGTTACAGCATGCCATCACGCTTGCCAGCGGAATCGCTGCCGGGACGTTGCGGGGATGGCAGAACGATAATCTGCAGCGCTACCGCCAGAATCCGGCCACGCCTGAGGATAGTATGCGCCTGGAGCACAGCCTGGCGACGCTTGCGGAGCAGCTTAACCAGCGCCTGCGCGGACTGGACGGTGAGAGTAAAACCATTATCAGCGCCCATTTGTCACTGATTCAGGATGAGGAGTTTGGCGGCAATATTCGCCGTCTGATGCGCGAGGCGCGGCTGAGCCTCGCCCAGGCCATCATTCGCAATATGGAGCAGATCTGCAATAAGCTCTCGCTCTCGGCCAGCGACTACCTGCGCGAGCGCGTCAGCGACATTCGCGACATTAGCGAGCAGTTGTTGAGCATCACCTGGCCGGCGCTGCAGCCTGCCCTGACATTTTCCCTGGACGCCCCCACCATTCTGGTGGCGGAAGATATAACCCCCAGCCAGTTTTTGAGCCTCGATATCCGCCACTTAAAAGGGATGGTGCTGGAAAAAACGGGCCGCACATCGCACACCTTAATTCTGGCCCGTGCCGCCTCTATCCCGGTACTGAGTGGTTTAACCGTCTCCTCTCTCGTGCCCTTTATCGGTAAAGCGGCGATCCTGGATGGCGTCTGCAGCGTGCTGGTGCTGGAACCCGACATCGCCGTTAACCACTACTACAGCGTGGCACAACGCCTTGCGGACAAGCGCCATCAGCAGCAAATCCAGGCGGCGGCGCTACCGGCGCTCACCCGGGATAATGTGTCAGTGGATATCGCGGCCAATATCGGCAGCGCGCTGGAAGCGCCCGGCGCATTCGCCAATGGCGCACAGGGTGTTGGTCTGTTTCGGACCGAAATGCTCTATATGGACAGGGACACCGCGCCGGACGAACAGGAACAATTTGAGGCCTATCAACAGGTGCTGCTCTCCGCCCAGGGTAAGCCCGTCATCTTCCGAACCATGGATATTGGCGGTGATAAGCAGATCCCCTACCTCTCTATTGCGCCGGAAGAGAACCCGTTTCTCGGTTATCGTGCGGTGCGTATTTATCCTGAGTTTGTCCACCTGTTCCGCACCCAGCTTCGCGCCATTTTACGCGCAGGAGCCAGCGGCAACGCGCTATTGATGATCCCGATGGTGCACAGTCTCGATCAAATACTGTGGGTCAAACAAGAGCTGCAACAGGTACGCGAGGAGCTGACCGCAGAAGGGTTACGCCATACCACAACTCTGCCCCTGGGCATTATGGTGGAGGTGCCCTCCGTCTGCTTTATCATCGACCACTTCTGTGAGGAGGTCGATTTTTTCAGCATCGGATCCAACGACATGACCCAGTATCTTTACGCGGTCGATCGCAACAACCCGCGGGTATCTCCGCTGTACAATCCTGTTACACCGTCGTTTTTACGCATGCTGCGCCAGATTACCACCGCCGCCCATCACCATGGAAAATGGGTCGGCATCTGCGGCGAACTGGGCGGGGAACGTCGCTATCTTCCTCTGCTTTTAGGCCTCGGGATAGACGAATTAAGCATGAGCGGACCACGCATCCCGGGCGTCAAAGCGCAGGTGCGTCATCTTGAGAGCGGCGCCTGTCAGGCTCTGGCGGCGCAAGCCTGCGAGTGCCGCAGCGCGAACGAAATAGAAACGCTGCTTGCCGGCTTCACCCCCGAAGAGCCACCGCGCCCGCTGCTGGCGCTGGAAACCATCGTATTTTACGAACCGCTCACCTCAAAAGAACAGGTGCTCCAGTATCTGTGCGGTAATCTGGCTATTCTGGGGCGTACCGAGACCCCGCTGGAGCTGGAAGAAGATATCTGGCAGCGGGAAGAGATTGTCACCACCGCCGTAGGGTTTGGGGTGGCTATTCCGCATGCTAAATCACAGTGGATACGTCACTCCAGCATCAGCATAGCCCGTCTACCCAAGCCCATCGACTGGGAATCGGATATGGGCGACGTCGGGCTGGTGATTATGTTGACGCTCGGGGCAGAGGAGGGAAATAACCACGTCAAAGTGTTCTCTCAGCTAGCACGCAAGCTGGTGAACAAGGTGTTCAGGGAAGCGCTGTTCGCAGCCGATTCCCCGCAGGCTCTGCTTGACCTGCTGAATGCCGAAATCACCTTCTGACCGCTACAAAAAACGCGCGCGATATTCCCCCGGCGTCAGACCAAACTGGCGTCGGAACAGCCTGGAGAAATAGTCGCTATCAGGATAACCGCAGCGCCTCGCGACCTCGGCGACTGGCAGGTGATATTTTTGCAGGATAGTGCGTGCCTTACCCATTCGCACCCAACGGACGTAATCCACAAAACTCAGGGTTCCCTGCTGTGAAAACAGGCGTGACAGATGATTCGGGGAGAGGGTAAATAGCGCGGCGACGCTTTCGCGTGAAAGGGGTTGCGCATAGTTCTCCTGCACCCAGTGACAAATGCTTCGGTAGAGAAAATCCTTTCGCGAAATCCCCGGCTGAGGAGGGGAAGAGGCAACCTTACGGCACCAGCGCAGCAGGCTAAGAACCAGCGGCTGAATAATGTCCTGATCCTGCGCTGACGCGCTGAGATGCGTTAGCGCCATCAGCATCGCGGTACACTCCCCTCTTTCAGGATGAGGAATGTCGACCTTCTTTGCTGGCAGACCATGACCGGGGGCCTGGAACGCCAGCCCCAGCCAGGAGGGCGCAAAGACAACACTCAGCAACATTACCGGCGGTTCGAATATCGGCATAGTAGCCGCCTGGGCGGGCAAAAACAGCATCTCTCCCTGACGGATCGCCTTTTGCGCCGCAATAAGCCGGTTGCCATACACGCCGCGTAGCACCACATCTAGCCGCGGCTGTTCAAGACACAGGCTCCCGGCAGGTGGCTCAGCGAGCGTGTGAGCAAACCAGACGCGGCCCAGTTGCTGCGGGTTCAGCACCAACCCGCTGAGAAGGTCAGCAAAAAACTGCTGGTCGGCGGGAAGCCAGGCGTCGGGCATATTACCCCCCTTCGCGCGTCCGGGCGCACCAGGTCAAACCGATGCGTATCGCTGATGGCATAATAGGCCGTTGGGCCACCGGCGCGCAGGATCGGCTGAGCCTTCGCGGTCTGGTATATCCCCTCTTCCAGCAGCGTTTCGGCAATGTGGATGCCGACCACTTCCCCCAGCACCAGCCAGCTATCTACGGGCGTGCCGTCAGCGCCCGTCAGTTGGATGCACTGGGAGAGTCGGCATTCGAAGTTCACCGGGCTTTCTGCCACGCGCGGCGCGTTGATCAGTTGACTGGCAACGGGAGTTAATCCGGCAAAGGAAAATTCATCTTCGCCGTGGGGGAGCGTGACGGAGGTTTCATTCATTGCTTCAGCCAGGTCGCGCGTCGCGAGGTTCCAGACAAACTCGCCGGTTTCAGTAATGTTACGCACGCTGTCCTTCCAGCCGTTGCTGGAAAACCCCACGATCGGCGGACGGTAGTTAAAACAGTTAAAGAAGCTGTACGGCGCCAGATTCATCTGGCCGTCTTTGTCACACGAGGAGATCCAGCCAATCGGACGTGGTCCAATAATCGCGTTCAGCGGGTCATGCGGCAGGCCATGCCCCAGAGCAGGTTGGTAGAAATACATAAGATTCTCTCATTGCCCGGTGTTAAGGACACTCAGCGTAACGCAATCCGCCAAAAATGAAGACTGAATAAATTTCAGCTCAGCATCCGGCAGGCGCTTTTTTCGCCAAAAATCCCTATGACAGATGAATGTGATGTTCATCACTTCAAACCGGGTCGCGCAATGAGTATCATCAGGAGAGTTAAACCCTCGCTGCCAGACGGCGAGGGTTTTCTTTTGGATTGGTTTCTGCGTTACGCGCAGCATTAACGACATGGAGTAATAAATGTCCAGACCCACAATTATCATTAATGAACTTGACGCAGAACGTATTGACCGTCTTCTGGAAAAAGCAGAATTTGCCTCTCTGCCGGTTGCCGACGCGCTGAATGAGGAACTCGACCGGGCGCAAATGTGTACGCCAGAATCCATGCCGCATGATGTGGTCACCATGAACAGCCAGGTGAGGTTCCGTAACCTGACCACCGGCGAAGAGCTAACCCGCACGCTGGTCTACCCGGCACAAATGAGCGATAGCAGCACACAGCTTTCGGTTCTGGCACCCGTTGGGGCCGCGCTGCTGGGCTTACGCACCGGGGATACCATCCACTGGGAATTACCGGGCGGCGCGTCAACGCATCTGAAAGTACTCGCGCTGTTGTACCAGCCGGAAGCCGCAGGCGAGTACCTGCGTTAACCTCTTCCCTTTATGTTGCACAGAGGATGCGCCCGCATCCTCTTTATACAAATAGACCCTAACGCCCTGTATTACACCACCCCACCCGGAAATGCATTTACCAGGCCTTTCACTTTCTGTTCTGCTGCTTCAGGCGTGTCTGCACCGGGTACCAGAATCACCTTCCGGCACTCCTCTTCACGTTTTTCGAAAATCTTATAGGCGCGCTCCGCATCCGCGAGAGGCAGATAGTGGGTCACGATCTCCTCTGGCGTCAGCAACCCTTTTTCGATCAACGGTAACAGCTCACCCAGCCAGGCGTGGACATGAGTCTGACCCATCTTAAAGCTGATTCCCTTATCAAAGGCATCGCCAAACAGGAAGCCATGAATAAACCCGGCATAGACCCCCGGCACGCTCACCACGCCGCCGCGTCGCACGGCCGCGATGCACTGACGCAGGGCCTTACCGCTGCTGCCTTCAATCTTAAGGTTGCTGAGTATGGTTTCAGTGGTACTGCCTTTGGCCTCAAACCCTACCGCATCAATAACAGCATCGACACCGCGCTGCCCCGCCGTCTGCTCAATGATTTTTTCCGCAGCGTCGTTATCATCATCAAAATTGATGGGAATGGCGCTGTAACGGTCCCGGGCAAACTGCAGCCGGTAGGGATGGTGATCGACAACAAAAATTTGTTCCGCCCCTAACAGCCGTGCGCAGGCGATAGTCAGCAGGCCGACAGGGCCGGCGCCGAAGACGGCCACGCTCGATCCTTTTTCGATTTGCGCGTTTTTGGCCGCCTGCCAGGCGGTAGGCAAGATATCGGAAAGGAACAGCGCCTTATCATCGGAAAGCAACTGGGGCACTTTGAACGGCCCGACGTTACCTTTCGGCACGCGGACATACTCTGCTTGCCCACCCGGCACCCCGCCGTAAAGATGGCTGTAACCAAACAGCGCTGCTGGCGCAGGAATTTGCTTTTTATTCAGCGCTGCACCCTGTCCGGCGTTGGTTTTCTCGCAGGCCGCGTACTGTTGCAGACGGCAAAAGAAGCAGTCGCCACAGGCAATGACAAACGGGATCACCACCCGATCGCCCTTCTGCAAATTCTTTACATCACGCCCGCTCTCCACCACTTCGCCCATAAATTCATGACCAAAAATATCGCCGTGCTCAACCTTCGGGATCTTCCCACGATATAGATGCAGATCGGAGCCGCAAATAGCCGTAGCCGTGACGCGCAAAATAATATCGTCAGGTTGTTCAATGACAGGATCGGGAACATTATCAATACGAACATGGTGCGGACCGTGGTACGTGAGTGCTTTCATGCGACCTCCGAAAGGATGTGGGTAAGCTCCTAAAAGGGTAGCGTCCTCTGAGGATTAGCCCGTGAATATGGCCGTTTTGAGAATTATCCTGGTGAGACAAAAAGTGCAGGCGAGGCTACAGAAACCAGTAATACTTTGTGTTTGAATAGATTATGCGTTTATCAACAAGGAGAAGCGGGAATGTATCAGACAATCATTATGCCGGTTGATGTTTTCGAAATGGAACTGAGTGACAAAGCGGTACGTCACGCTGAGTTTCTGGCGCAGCAGGAGGGAATTATTCATCTTTTACACGTCCTGCCCGGCTCTGCCAGCCTGAGTCTTCACCGCTTTGCCGCCGACGTGCGCCGCTTCGAAGAGCATCTCCAGAACGAAGCCGAAACGCGCCTGCAAACCATGGCCGGGCACTTTAGCATCGACCCGGCGCGCATTAAAACCCACGTCCGTTTTGGCAGCGTGCGCGATGCCGTCAATGAACTGGCGAGCGAACTGAACGCCGACGTGGTGGTCATTGGTTCACGTAATCCTTCTATCAGCACCCACCTGTTAGGGTCGAACGCCTCCAGCGTGATCCGCCATACCCACATTCCGGTGATGGTGGTGCGATAAAAAAAAGAGGCCACCTTTCGGCGGCCTCTCGCTATTGCAGGTGTCGTCTTATTTTCTTTTTTTATGCCGTTTTGGTGCGAATCAAATAGTCAAACGCGCTGAGTGACGCTTTCGCACCTTCGCCAGTGGCGATGATGATCTGTTTGTACGGCACGGTGGTGCAGTCGCCCGCCGCAAATACGCCCTTGACGCTGGTTTCGCATTTCGCATCAATGATGATTTCGCCCATACGGTTGCGCTCAATCGCGCCTTCAAGCCATGTGGTGTTTGGCAACAGACCAATCTGCACAAAGATCCCGGATAGCGCTACGCTGTGAACATCGCCGCTTACGCGGTCGCGATATTCGATGCCGATCACTTTGCTGCCATCGCCCTTCACTTCCGTGGTCTGCGCATTCAACACGATGTCGACGTTTTTCAGGCTGCGGACTTTATCCTGCAGCACCTGATCCGCTTTCATCTCTGGCGCGAACTCCAGCAGGGTGACGTGTTCAACGATACCCGCCAGGTCGATAGCCGCTTCCACGCCGGAGTTACCGCCGCCGATTACCGCCACGCGCTTACCTTTAAACAGCGGGCCATCGCAGTGCGGGCAGTAGGTTACACCTTTGGTGCGATACTGATCTTCACCCGGCACGTTCATGTTGCGCCATTTTGCGCCGGTAGCAATGATAATACTGCGAGCTTTCAGCACCGCGCCGGAGGCCGTTTCTACCTGGTGTAACCCGCCTTCAACCGCTGCCGGAACCAGCCTGCTGGCGCTCTGACTGTCAATCACGTCCACGTCGTAATCATCGACGTGTGCCTTGAGCGCGCCCGCCAGTTTCTGGCCTTCGGTCTTCGGCACCGAGATGTAGTTTTCGATGTCTACAGTATCCAGCACCTGGCCGCCAAAGCGCTCGCCCATCAGACCGGTGCGAATGCCTTTACGTGCCGAATAAACCGCCGCCGCCGCGCCTGCCGGGCCGGAACCGACAATCAATACATCATAAGCATCACGTTTGTTCAGCGCTTCCGCCGCGCGTTTTTCTGCGCCTGTATCCACTTTAGCCACGATTTCCGTCAGGGTCATACGGCCCTGGCCAAATGCATTACCGTTCAGGTAGACCGCCGGAACGCCCATCACGTTGCGATCGGTAATTTCTTGCCCGAAGGTGCCGCCATCAATCGCTGTGTGTTTGATACGCGGGTTTAGCACCGACATCAGATTCAGCGCTTGTACCACATCCGGGCAGTTATGGCAGGAAAGCGAGTAGTACGTTTCAAATTCAAAATCGCCGTCGATATCGCGGATCTGCTCCAGCAGCGTCTGCGCCTCTTTTGACGGATGGCCACCGGTCCACAGCAGCGCCAGCACCAGTGAGGTAAATTCGTGCCCCAGCGGAGAACCGGCAAAGCGCGGGCCCTGGTCAGAGCCTGGATTAGCGATCAGGAAAGAAGGCTTACGCACTGCCAGAGCGTTATCTTCTTTGAAGGTCACTTTAGGTGACAGTTCGGCGATCTCTGCCAGCAGCGCTTTGATTTCTGCCGATTTAGCGCTGTCGTCCAGCGTTGCAATCAGCTCAACAGGTTTAGTCAGTTTCTCAAGGTACGCCCTGAGCTGGGTTTTCATGTTAGTGTCGAGCATTATTCTTCCCTCTCTAAAAACGTCATCATGCAAGCTGCCTGCTACAGGCGGCCAGAATGCAACTTGCATCATGGTGCTGAAATGAAATGGGCGCGGGTGCGCCCATTGATTACCGGATGGGCAAAACTTAGATCTTACCGACCAGGTCCAGAGATGGCGCCAGGGTCGCTTCGCCTTCTTTCCATTTCGCCGGGCACACTTCGCCTGGGTGAGAAGCGACGTACTGTGCCGCTTTCACTTTGCGCAGCAGGTCAGATGCATCACGGCCGATACCTTCAGCGGTAACTTCGATAGCCTGGATAATGCCCTGCGGGTCAACAACGAAGGTGGCACGATCGGCCAGGCCTTCATCTTCACGCATGTTGTCGAAGTTACGGGTCAGGGCGCCAGTCGGGTCGCCGATCATCGCATATTTGATTTTGGCGATGGTTTCAGAGCTGCCGTGCCACGCTTTGTGGGTGAAATGGGTGTCAGTAGAGACAGAGTAAACGTCTACGCCCAGTTTCTGCAATTCGTCGTAATGATCCGCCACGTCGCCCAGTTCGGTCGGGCAAACGAAGGTAAAATCAGCCGGATAGAAGAAGAACACGCTCCAGCGGCCTTCAGTATCTTTCTCGGTAACTTCGATGAATTCACCGTTTTTGAACGCCTGGTTTTTGAAAGGTTTAATTTTGGTGTTAATCAAAGACATCTGTACTTCCTCCGTGTTTTCGTTGAGAAGTAAGGTAACCCACTTTTACTGCAAGGGCTAATGCGTTTGCATTATCAAATCAATCAGCCATACCTTACAACCCATACAAGACAACCATGTGAACTAAATGAATGAAAAGCCCGAATGTAAAAAGGCCGCCCTAATGGGCGGCCCTGATACCTGAACTTCCCACAGGAACTTTCAGTGCCAGCTCTCACTGACGTTGCGTTGCGCTCTACCAACCTTTTTATCAAGGCCGTAACAGCGTCTTGATTACACCACCCGTGGCGGCACAGGGCAATGCGCAGAACAGGCATTCGTATCTATGGCTGTGATAGGTTTCATCAAAGAAGACTGTTGTATTGAGTGGTAACGTCTGCCGTTTATTAAATAAAAAAATGTGATAATTAAATAGCAATGCATAAACGTAACTTTTTTTATTCATATCTATTATTACTCTAAACGATAAAAATACCTTAACTCTGCTTGAAGCGCTATTTCATTAATCTCCTGCCGTGATATATTAAGTCCGCATTCAATTTAATTTAAGCGGGTAAAGCGAATGTCTGGCAAATGGTTAGCTTCGTTCTATAGTTATCAGTAATGTGCTAACCCACACGGCTTACTCAGGATAAAACATGGCAAACCTCTACGACCTTAAAAAATTTGATTTAAATCTTCTGGTGATTTTCGAGTGTATCTTTCAGCACCTGAGCATTAGCAAGGCAGCAGAAACGCTTTACATAACGCCATCAGCGGTCAGCCAATCACTGCAGCGCCTGCGAAACCAGCTTAACGACCCCCTGTTTATTCGTTCAGGCAAAGGGATCACGCCAACGACCGTAGGGACCAATCTCCATATTCACCTGGAACAAAACCTGAACCACCTCGAACAAACCATCAATATCATGCACGGTTCCTTGCTGAAGAAGAATTTTGTCATCTATTGTCCACAAATATTGACACCCCATACTTTTATCGCCCCGATGTCATTGTTAATGCAGGAGCATAATTACGAAATTGAGTTACATGATGTCCTTATCACGCCAGACTCTGCCGAGGATCTACTCGCCTACCGTAAGGCCGATCTGGTCTTCTCACTGGCCGCGGTGAACAACCGCTCGGTTGTCTGCGTTCCCTTCGTACAACACCCTGTCATTCTGGTGTGTCGTCAGGATCACCCCCGAATTAAAGAAAGTGCCACACTTGAGGACCTGCGTACCGAGAAATTCACGCGCTATCTTAGTGAGGAACCCGGAATCAAAGCGTATCAACAGAACGCTGAAGCCTGTCTGGCAGACAGAAACATTGGTTTTAGCAGCGACTCTCTCATCTCGATAACCACCATGATCGCCTCAACTGATTTGCTGGGTGCCATACCCGTGGCGCTATACGAGCAATATCGCGACGTCATGAGACTCAAAAAGATCGCCACACCCTTCACGCTTCCCACAATAAATATTTTTATGCTTTATAATCGTTCCGCGTTGACGAGCGCTATATTCGCGAAATTTATAGAACAAATTACACAAAAGTAATACTGGCTGGCTGCCTGTCGCAGCCGGTTATGCTATCAAACATTTCCTAAACAAATAGATTATAAAAAAATACAATTTATTCGTTCCCTCGCCTTTAGTTTGACTACTATTATCCTCTTTTCTTATTGACACAACGATTTGGTATCTATTTCCAGGAGGAGCTTGCTATTGTCAATTTATAAGCACCCAATAAATAAAGATGTCCTCGAAGCAGCCACAGAGCGTATCTCGTGGACGCTTGAGAATTTTCCACAGGTTTGCGTTTCTTTTTCCGGCGGCAAAGATTCCACCGTCATGCTCCACTTAACGGCTCAGGTGGCGAGGCGAAAAGGGAAAAAAATACACTTGCTTTTTATCGACTGGGAAGCACAGTTCACCTGTACTATTCAACATGTCAATAAAATGATCGTGCAATACGGCGATATTATTGAGAAGTGCTGGTGGGTTGCCCTACCGCTCACCACGCAAAATTCACTGTCACAATTCCAGCCGGAATGGCAGTGCTGGGAGCCGGGTCAAAACTGGGTCCGCCAGCCGCCGGAAGATGCGATCACGGAACCCGTCTATTTTGATTTTTACCAGCCAGGGATGACGTTCGAAGCCTTTGTCCGTGCATTCTCTGACTGGTTTGCCCAAAAACGTCCGGCGGCAATGATGGTAGGGATCCGCGCCGATGAATCTTACAACCGCTTTTTGACTATTGCCAACGCGCGAAAACAGCGTTTTGCCGATGACAAACCCTGGACGACCGTCGCTCCGGGCGGGCATGCCTGGTACATCTACCCGCTTTACGACTGGAAAACCGCCGATATCTGGACATGGTTTGCGAAAACGGGTGGTCGTTATAATCCCCTTTACGAGCTGATGTTTCAGGCCGGCGTACCGCTGCGTTATATGCGCATCTGTGAACCCTTTGGCCCGGAACAGCGCCAGGGGCTGTGGCTCTACCACGTTATTGAACCCGAACGCTGGGCTGCGATGTGTGAACGGGTAAGCGGCGTACGCAGCGGCGGTATCTACGCCGGGCATGACAATCATTTTTATGGGCATCGCAAAATTCTGAAACCTGATCACCTCTGCTGGCGCGAGTACGCCATGCTACTTCTCGACAGCATGCCGCACGCAACAGCAGAACATTACCGCAATAAAATCGCCATCTACCTGCACTGGTATCAGAAAAAAGGTATGCCTGATATTCCCGACCTCCAGCAAAGCGATACAGGCGCGAAAGATATTCCGTCATGGCGACGGATCTGTAAAGTGTTACTTAATAACGATTACTGGTGTCGTGCACTCTCATTCAGTCCCAACAAACCCATGCATTACCAGCTATACAATGAACGAATAAAAGCAAAACGCCAGCAATGGGGGATCTTATGCAACAACGATTAATCAAAGAGATGGCAAGCTATCTTCAGTCACTTCCTGAAGAACAAAAAATTGAAGCTATTAACGCCTTTCGCCAGGCGATCCACGAAAATAGCCCTTTTCACAATCAGCCCATCGACTGTGTACTGTGGATAAAACACGATGAGATTAGTGCCAATGATTACAACCCCAACAATGTCGCGCCGCCGGAAAAACGCTTGCTCACTCAATCACTGGAACTGGACGGATTCACGCAGCCGATCGTCGTGACGGAAAGTACCCCCTCACACTACGAAATTGTAGATGGTTTTCACCGTCACGATATCGTTGCCAGTCGGGCGGCGTTAACCCGTCAGCTCAAAGGCTATATGCCGGTCACCTGCTTACGTAAAGAACGACAGAAAAAGCATGACCGGATGGCGGCAACCATTCGCCACAATCGCGCACGTGGCCGTCACCAGATTAACGCCATGTCAGATCTGGTGCGTGAGCTTTTTCAGCTTGGCTGGGATGACACAAAAATTGGCAAGGAGCTTGGCATGGACGGTGACGAAGTGCTACGCCTTAAGCAGATCAACGGCCTGCTGGAGCTCTTTGCAGACCGCCGCTATTCCCAAGCCTGGACGGTGAAATAATCAGAGTTTGTTTAAGCGCTCCGCCGCTGCCAGCAGCGTTGACGCCTGTTTTGCAAAGCACAGACGAATCAGCTTATGCGGGAAAGGATCGGCGCAGAATACTGACAGCGGAATAGCCGCTACGCCCGCCTCTTTGGTCAGCCACTGGCAGAAACTCACGTCGTCCAGGCTGGAAATTGCGCTGTAGTCGGCCAGCAGGAAGTAAGTCCCTTCGCAGGGCAATATTTCCAGACGGCTTTGGCTTAAGGCATTCACAAACAGGTCCCGTCGGGAGCGGTAGAAATCGGGCAACTGGCGATAGTGTTCCGGTTGAGCGCGCAGCATATCCGCCAGCGCCAGTTGGGCAGGGGTATTCACGGAAAAGGTCAGATACTGGTGAACTTTACGCACCTCAGCCCCGATCGCAGCGGGCGCCACGCAGTACCCCACCTTCCAGCCGGTCATGTGGTAGGTTTTACCGAATGATGAGACGGCGATGGCGCGCTCACGAAGCCGCGGATGCGCCAGCACGCTGGCGTGTCCTTCCCCGGCAAAGCAGATATGTTCATACACTTCGTCGCTAAGAACATAGATTTCATGCTCAGCGATGGCCTGCCACAGGGCGGTAAAATCGCTCTTCTGCCACACCGTCGCCGTCGGATTGTGCGGCGTATTGAGGATCACCAGCCGGGTTTTATCGCTCAGTAAGGCCGCAAACGCCTGCCAGTCAGGACGAAAGTGCGGCGGCTGCAGCGCCACGCGTTTTACCACGCCGCCGGAGAGTGTTATCGCGGGCGCGTAGCTGTCATAGCCTGGTTCAAAGCAGATCACCTCATCCCCGGTGCGCACAAGGGCCGCGATCGCAGCGTACAGCGCTTCGGTAGCACCTGCGGTTACCGTGACCTCGCTGTTGGCATCCGGTTGATAACCATAAAGTTCAGCCGTTTTATCGGCTATGGCTTCACGCAAGCTTTGCGCCCCGGTCATGGGAGCATACTGATTCGCCCCCTGCGCAACATGGTACGCCAGACGCTCCTGTAAATAGCCTGGACCGTCAAAATCCGGGAAGCCTTGCGACAGATTAATGGCATTGTGCTCCTGCGCCAGGGCGCTCATCCGGGAAAAAATAGTAGTACCGAGATTGGGGAGTTTACTGTCTGGAATCAATGGGTTGTTACTCATTGCGTTAGGCCTGCTTGTAATACTTATGTTGCTGCCACTATAACACGATGTTAATCTTTGGCAATCAAGACGCTTAGACGTCTAAACAATATGACTATTCCTGGCCGGGAGGGTAAAAGGAAATGACCGACAACCTGCAACTCACGCAACTGGTCGAGGCCTGCCGCTGGATAGGTGCCAAAGGTTGGGCGCCAGCCACCGGTGGCAATATGTCGGTGCGTCATGATGAGCGCCTTTGCTGGCTCAGCGAATCCGGCAAAGACAAAGGCAGCCTGACCACGCGCGATTTTATGCAGGTAGAGATCGACACCAGTCGCGCCCCGTCAGAACGCAAACCGTCGGCCGAAACCGCGCTGCACACCCTTATTTATCGCCTTTACCCTCAGGCCAGCGCCGTATTGCACGTCCATACCGTCAACGCCACGGTATTGTCACGGCTGGTCAAAGGCCCGGAACTGAGAATAAGCGGCTTTGAGATGCAAAAATCCCTTAGCGGGCAGACGACTCATCTGGACACCCTGACCATCCCGGTATTTGATAACGACCAGGATATCGACGCCCTCGCCTCACGTATCGCCTGTTACGCGCAAGAACGTCCGCTTAATTATGGTTTTCTTCTACGCGGCCATGGCTTAACCTGCTGGGGACGCGATGTGGCAGAAGCCCGCCGTCATCTTGAAGGGTTGGAATTCCTTTTTGAATGCGAAATGCGTTTACGACAACGGGAGAAAATATGATTCGCGCAATTGTGACGGATATTGAAGGGACCACCAGCGATATCTGTTTTGTCCATGATGTTTTGTTCCCCTATGCGCGTGAGCGGCTGGCGACCTTTGTGACCGCGCAGCAATACGCCGAGCCGGTCAAATCGATTCTGGATAACCTGCGCGATGAAACAGGCTCTGCGCACGCCAGCGTTAGCGAGCTTATCAATATTCTGCTCGTCTTTATAGATGAAGACCGTAAATCGACCGCGCTGAAGGCGCTGCAGGGCATCATCTGGCAGGACGGCTACGTCAATGGCGACTTTACCGGCCACCTTTACCCGGACGTACTGCCCGCGCTGGAAAAATGGAAGGCACAAGGCATTGATCTCTATGTTTATTCCTCTGGCTCCGTTGCGGCGCAGAAATTGTTATTTGGCTACAGCGACGAAGGTGATATTACTCATCTGTTCAGCGGCTATTTTGACACGCATATCGGCGCCAAGCGCGAGGTGCAGTCTTACCAGAACATAGCGACGCAAACGGGCATCCCCCCGTCGCTGATCCTGTTCCTGTCGGATATTCATCAGGAGCTGGACGCTGCTGAACAGGCAGGTTTTCGTACCCTGCAGCTGATTCGCGGCGATGATGACGGCGCAAGCCATCACCATCAGGTCCATCAGTTTGACGAGATTAATCCGGAGCAGATCCCTTCATGAGCGCATTAACTGTTTTTTCTGTTAAAGACCCGAGCCAGCATCAGTGGCACACTACCGACGCGGCAGAGATCACACAACGCCTCAGCGCCAAAGGCGTACGCTTTGAACGCTGGGCGGCCGACCGCGATATGGGCCGGGATCCTGCCCCCGAGGCGGTGATCGACGCCTATCAACATGCGATCGACAAACTGGTGGCTGAGAAAGGCTACCAGAGTTGGGACGTGATCGGCCTGCGCGCCGATAACCCGCAAAAAGAGACACTGCGCGCGAAATTCCTCAACGAGCATACCCACGGCGAAGACGAAGTGCGCTTCTTTGTCGAAGGCGCAGGGCTATTCTGTCTGCACATTGGCAATGAGGTGTATCAGGTATTGTGCGAGAAAAACGATCTGATCTCAGTGCCAGCGGGCACCCCGCACTGGTTTGATATAGGCTCCGAGCCGAATTTTACCGCCATTCGCATTTTCGATAATCCGCAAGGATGGGTCGCACAGTTTACCGGCGACGCGATAGCGGATGCCTATCCGCGACTGGCATAGCAAACATCATTTTAGGTGAGCAGCGTTTTTTAAATTGAATGTCTTTCAGACTCTCCAGGTTTTGGTCAGGAAACCACTGGCGTCAATAATATCTTCAAGGCCAACGGTTTTAACCCGCAATGTCTGATTCGAAATATCCCGATGCGTCTCACTGCCGTAAGCCAAATTATTTAATAACGGATAGTTTGCATCCGCGTCGACAATCGGCAACAGCAATTTCATGGCTTCAGTATACAGTTGGCCATTGAGGTCAAATCCCTTTTGAGCAGCCACATACACTGTTTCAAAAAAAATGAGTGATAACCGTTGCGGATCATAAAGCAGCATTTGCGGGCTGGTATTGGTTATAACCGCACAATTTGTCGTCTTTGATGACCCAGGAGTCAGCGTAATTGCTCACGCGTCAATTGCCTGTAGCGCGGCTAAATTTTCAGGACTATTTACGGTCAATTATGGATTACCTAAAACGAAAAAATTTGCGGGTTTTGGACAGTCCAGAATTGATTATAACGTCAACATATAAGCTCGTAATGCGTGTCTTTCTCAACGCAAATTTATATGCCTTGCTAAAAACAAAGTCACAGATTAGCATTCGACCTTTGATTTTATGTGGGTAAATTATGCGTATTTTTATAATCAATCTCGTAAATGAAACTGAGCGCTTGTCGGCCGTAACTTCCCAGTGTGCAAATTATAATCTTTCCTATGAGGTGATATCGGCCATCAATGGCCGAAAAACCCCGCAAAATCTTTTGAGCGTTATAGTCGAATCCCACGAAAATAGCGCGTTAACGCAGGGCGAGATTGGTTGCGCGTTAAGCCATTTAAGCGTGTATGCCACTATGGACGCCGAAAACATCCCTCAGGCCCTGATACTGGAGGATGACGCTGTTTTGTCGTCTTCTATCAAGGATTACCTTGCTGGCGCAAAGGAAATATTAAGCACGAAGACCCCAGAAATGGTGCTCTTGACTGGGAACTGTTCATATAACCGATCCCTCAAGAAGACTGACAGCCTTAACCGTCAATTTCACAGGGTGATATGTGGAAGCGGCGGCCACGGCTATGTAATCAACCTTGCAGCTGCCAGAAGGCTCTTACATGCGAATAGGCCGGTCAGACTTGAGGCGGACAGATGGACAGTATTCAGGGACCTGGTAGGTCTAAAAATATGGTGTAGCGATTTACCCGTGATCAAAAGCTGTTGCACCGCGCCTGGCACTTCTACAATCGGCTCCGAGCGAGAACGTGTTGCAAAGGCCAGAGGGCGGGCAATAAACAGACTGAAAAAAAAGGTTTCCTTTTACCAATTAAAAAGAATTAAAAACATGCTCTTAAGTAAGTTTGACGCGGCGTCGTTCTAAGTAAAAATATGACCGTTAAGCCGTTCTTCGCCAGACCGCTACAAGACAGGATTTATTAACAACGCTTAGTGCAGATCCACTACCCACGCTTCCTGTTGCCACTGATAACGTGTGGATATAAACCGGTATGGCGACAGTATGGCTATGTGAGCCAATCGCCACGGTGTGGGTGTGCGCTCCTGCGAATGACGACGTCTTTGTACCATCGTCAAAGGAACTACTGGTTTTAGTGCCGTAGCCGTTCAGCGCCGCCAGTTGGCTGATAAGATTCGTGAACATGCCCTCCATCTGACGCGCGTTGGTGGAGGATTTACCGTCCGCAAGGCTGGTCAGTATACTGCCTAACATGGCCTTTGATACGGTCCTCCCCTGCGTGTAGTAGGCGATACGGGCCGGGAGACCATAAATTTCCAGAAAACGCCACGAGGTCGCGCAGCGTGAAGTTCTTAAACAGGTACGGCCAGGCCAGAACGCGGAATAGCCCCGAGGACGTGCTGAAGCCAGAGCGGGCGTTATGGCGGATGGACAAGTCAGCCGAACGGCCACAATTCAGCGCCGTTTATACCGTCCTGATAAATGCCATCATCATTCAGCTTGTCATGGTATGCACGTTGCACTTTGATAAAGTACGATTCACCTTGCTCTTTCAGACACTTAAATTGAGCTTTCCGTACCATCAGTTCCGAATTCAGCTGTTCAAGCGAACGCTCAACTTCAAGACGCTCCTCTCCTGAGTCATAAACTCCACCTTCGGCACTATCTGCTTGTCGAGCGGGCATTCAGCCGTTGCCGAATATTCATTACCCGTTTATTCAGGGCGGTGATATTGCATGTCGCGACTGTTGAGCGCTTTGATTTACCTGCAGCAGGAGGGCATCCCAAATCCAAATCGCGCGAACCGATTAAAACCAATGCCATTATCTACACCGCCCCTCCCGCACAATAAGAGTAAAGGCTGATTCACACCCATTTCATCTCTGAAACAAACTAAGCTAAACACCTTATCAACATTTCCATGCTAAATGTTAATAATACCCCCGACATTAAGACTGGCGTTTATTTTCCTTTACAGCAATCCATATCGTCATCCTGCGAATATGGATAGTAAATTTCACTTATTACAACACTGAGCTATCAATGATGAAAAAAAGTATTGCCGCAGCATTATTATGTAGTGGACTATTTGTAAGCACGGGTGCGCTTGCTGACAACCATACTGTGTCGATGGGATATGCACAAAGCAATATTAAGGATTTTAAAAACCTTCGAGGCGTAAATGCCCAATACCGTTATGAATGGGACTCTCCTGTTAGCATTATTGGCTCACTTAGCTATATGGATAGTAATAATGAAACTTTTTACAGTGATATTAACGGACTTTCTGTTAAAGGCGACCTCGATGTCAAATATCATTCCATTCTTGCTGGTCCAGCATACCGTATTAATGACTACTTAAGCCTTTACGGTTTGGTGGGAACGGCTTACACCAAAGCGAATGTCGAGTTGACTCTGTCTGGCGTTACTGGATCAAAGAGTGAATCTGACTCCTCTACTAACTTCGCCTATGCTGCCGGGCTAGCGATTAATCCGACAGATAATCTGTCCGTTAATGTAGGTTATGAAGGCAGTCGATCGCGATTGTACGATGATAAGATATCCTTCAACGGGTTTAATATTGGGGTTGGCTACCGTTTCTAAATTTTAGTACAGCAATTCTAAAGCACCCGTGCTGAATAGATAAAAATTCACGAGGCGTGTAGCGACCTTCGTAAGCTGCTTTGTTGATGGTCAGGTATCTGAATTAATGCCTGGAACATTCCTGACCATCATCATTGCTGATCGGTACGCAGTGTTGGTGTGAGGGAGAATCAAACCGCACGCACCATAAACACGCCTTTTTCAACCTCTTCTGGCAGCACCACGCCCGTATCCAGCACCCAGCCGGTAATCAGCGCCGCAGGCGTAACGTCGAAGGCCGGGTTATAGACCTGCGCGTCTTCGGGTGCCCACTGCACCGCGCCAAAACTACCCGCCACGCCCGTCACTTCGCTTGCTGCGCGCTGCTCAATGGGGATCGCCTCCCCGCTCGGGCAGGCCGGATCCAGCGTGGTATACGGCGCGGCAACGTAGAACGGAATACCGTGGAATTTCGCCAGCACCGCCAGAGAATAAGTACCAATTTTGTTGGCCACATCGCCATTGGCCGCAATACGATCGGCACCCACCCACACGGCGTCTACCTGCCCTTTCGCCATCAGGCTGGCGGCCATGGAATCGGTGATCAGCTGATAGGGCACGCCAAGCTCGCCAAGTTCCCATGCGGTTAATCTGCCACCCTGCAACAGCGGACGCGTCTCATCCACCCACACGTTGCTCACCTTCCCCTGCTGGTGCGCGCACGAAATGACCCCAAGCGCCGTGCCGACGCCCGCCGTAGCCAGCCCGCCGGTATTACAATGGGTCAACAGGCGGCTGCCGGGTTTCACCAGCGTGCTGCCCGCTTGCGCGATGGCGTCACAAAGCCGTTTGTCTTCTTCAATCAGACGTAATGCTTCGGCCGTAAGCGCCGGAACAAAGTCCTCCTGCCCCAGCACACGCTTCATGCGATCAAGGTTGTTCATCAGGTTCACCGCGGTCGGACGAGATGCCCGCAAGGTATCCAGCGCCACGGCCAGCGCATCGCGGCTGGCTCCATTTTCGGCCAGCAGCGCCAGCAGCAGGCTTGCAGAGAGGCCAATCAGCGGTGCGCCGCGTACGCGTAAAGCGTGAATGTGCCCAACGAGCGCCTCGGTAGTGGAGGCGTCCAGCCAGCGTTTCTCCTGCGCAAGCGCCTGCTGGTCGAGAATGAAGAGCTGATTACCCGCCATCCGCAGGCTGGTCGTCTGGAATGTCTGCATGTCGTTAATTCCTGGTTGCGTTGCTGTAGCACATTGTGTCAGGATGCAATTCAGATGTATAGACGTCTACATGTCTTTATAACAAAACCCGTGAGGAACAACCCATGTCGCGCTACCGTACCTTTACCGCCCAGGACGCCGTGGAGTATGCGAGGCAGTTTGGCGGCCTTGATAATCCATCATCGCTGGTAGAGGCGCAGGAAGTGGGCGACGGAAACCTCAATCTGGTGTTCAAAATTTTCGATAGCGCAGGCGTGAGCCGTATCATCGTCAAGCAGGCGCTGCCTTACGTGCGCTGCGTGGGTGAGTCCTGGCCCCTGACGCTGGATCGCGCCCGTCTGGAAGCACAAACGCTAATTGAGCACTATAAGCACAGCCCGCAACATACCGTTAAAATCACTCACTTCGACCCGGCGCTGGCGGTGATGGTGATGGAAGACCTCTCCAGCCATAGCATCTGGCGCAGCGAACTGATCACTAACCGCTATTATCCACAGGCTGTGCATCAGTTGGGCGAGTATCTTGCGCACACGCTGTTCCATACCAGTGATTTTTACCTGCACCCGCACGAGAAAAAAGCGCAGGTAGCAAATTTCATCAACCCGGAGATGTGTGAGATCACCGAAGACCTGTTCTTTAACGATCCCTACCAGATCCACGAGCGAAACAACTACCCTGACGAACTGGAGAACGATGTAGCCGCCCTGCGTGACGATGCCCCACTGAAGATTGCCGTGGCGTCCCTCAAGCACCGCTTTTTCTCACAGGCTGAAGCCCTATTGCACGGAGACATTCACAGCGGCTCCCTTTTCGTGGCCGCCAGCAGCCTGAAGGCCATTGACGCCGAATTCGGTTATTTCGGCCCGATTGGCTTTGACGTGGGGACTGCGATAGGCAACCTGCTGCTGAACTTCTGCGGCCTGCCGGGACATCTCGGCATTCGCGATGCCGCCGCCGCCCGCGAACAGCGCCTGACCGACATTCAGGAACTGTGGAATACTTTCGCAGAACGTTTTCAGACGCTGGCAAACGAAAAAACGCGCGACGCCGCACTCAGCACGCCGGGCTATGCCTCTGCGTTCCTGAAAAAAGTGTGGCAGGATGCCATCGGTTTCTGCGGTACCGAGCTGATTCGTCGCAGCGTAGGGCTGTCGCACGTGGCGGATATCGATACCATTCATGACGACGCCATGCGCCACGAATGCTTGCGCCACGCGATAACGCTTGGGAAGGCGCTCATCGTGATTGCCGGGCGTATCGACAGCCCCGAAGAGCTGGTGGCGCGGGTGCGGCAGTACAGTTGAGTGCGGACATCAAAATACGCTCACCCCACCGACAGCCCGCCGTTATAATCCGTGCTGTAGATAACCCCTGCGCATCGACAAACACATCGCTCGACTGAATAACCTGCGGGCGACTGGGACGCGTATACCTCATCCTGTTCGGCGCAGTCACCACCAGCACCCCGCCACTTCTGGCCTGCCCGGGCAGATGGTGCCTTACTCTGCCGACCAGCCTGCGCGGGTTGGACATCATTATCAACAATCACAATAAACTGGACACGGGATTGCCCACACGCTGCGCCCGGTGGCGTCAATTCACGCTCTGGCGGTTGCGTTAAGCCCCGAGGTGCGCCGCGTTTGAAAAGGTCGAGACCTTCAACCAATAGCGCACCCGTGAAAAGCTGGCGGCAATCTACGGCTGTAAACAGGAGCAGATCAGCCTCTATTTACCAAAAGAGGGTTAACAGCATTTCGGCCCACCCTTACTGCCGTAACGGGCGTCCTGCCGATCGCGGAAAAATGCTTCATAGGTCATTGGCGTTTGGTCAGGGTGATTGACGCGCATATGCTCGACGTAGTTATCGTAATCCGGCACGCCGATCATCATTTTAGCGGCCTGGCCTAAATATTTACCTGCTTT